>CBDUPW010000102.1:0-22712 GCA_965369205.1 uncultured Polyangiaceae bacterium
ACCGACGCTGTATGACCCGCGGCGTCGCCCGGAGCTCGCACTGCTCCGACGCGACCGCGTGCTGCGCCGACTGCTACGCACCAACCTGGTGGCGGAGGATCTGGTCCACCGGGCGCTGGCGGAGCCACTGATGCTGCAACCGCGCGATGGGGAAGGCGGCGCCCACCACTTCGTTCGCGTTCTGTCTTCACAAGTCATGGGCAGTATTCCCTCCGCGCACGCTGCTGACGAGTTCCGAACGACCTTGGACCTCAGCCTACAAACCGAAGTCGAGGGCCTCACGCGCCGGGCCGTGGACCGCTTGAAGGAACACGATGCATCGGCAGCGGCCGTCGTTGTGCTCGACAATGCGAGTGGCGACGTATTGGCCTACGTGGGCTCTGCCGGTTTCTACGACCAAGAGGCACTTGGTCAGAACGACGGCGTGCTCGCCCTGCGTCAGCCGGGCTCTACGCTCAAGCCCTTCGTGTACGCAACGGCGATGGAGCATTTGGGCTATTCCGCAGCAACCATCGTTCCGGACGTCGAGTTGCACCTGTCCACAGCGCAGGGCGACTACACACCGAAGAACTACGATGGCCGGCAGCACGGTCCTGTCCGTGTGCGCGAAGCGCTGTCGAACTCTCTGAATATCCCGGCCGTCTTTACGGCCGCCCAAGTGAGTCCTGGGCGGGTGCTGGACACCTTGCATCGCGCCGGCTTTGCGTCGCTGACCGAAGACGCCGCGCATTACGGGGCCGCGATTGCCCTCGGCGACGGAGAAGTCCGTTTGCTCGAGCTCGCTGCGGCCTACACCAGTTTGGCGAGGCAGGGACGCATGCGACCCCCGCGTTTCGTGCTTGCATCACGAAACGCGTCGGGCGCGTGGCGCGAGCAGGAACGCAGTCCAGAGAGGCAAGTGATGCGCCCGGAGACGGCTGCAGTGCTCTTCGACATTCTCGCGGACGATGTCGCCCGCGCGGGAGCGTTTGGGCGGGGCAATGTATTGGAACTGCCCTTTGCCGCCGCCGTCAAAACGGGCACAAGCAAAGGGCATCGCGACAACTTCACCGTAGGCGTCAGCGCTGCGGTCACCGTGGCGGTGTGGGTGGGCAATTTCGATGGCCGCCCGATGATCCGAAGCAGCGGGGTGACCGGCGCCGGCCCGCTATTCCGCGACGTGATGCTCGCTGCCATGCGCGACCGGGACGGTGAATTGCCGGCGCCTGGCGCAGGGATCGTCGAGCTGAAGATCTGCGAAGGCAGTGGTCAGCTTCCCGGTCCCCACTGCAGCCACGTCGTATCGGAGCACTTCGCGGCGGCCAGTGCGCCCACCGGGAGCTGCGCACTACACCAGGAAGTTTGGGTGGACGATGACAACGGGCTTTTGTCGCAGCCTGGTTGCGATGGCGCTGTCCGGCGCGTGGTCGAAAACTACGAACCCAAATATCGCGCTTGGGCGCGGAAAGTTGGACGGCCGGTCGCGCCGGATCGGGCAAGCCCGCGCTGCCGTCAGGCTGCTGCGCACGCTCCGGGGGCACGGATCCTCTTTCCCTACGATGGCGCGCGGTTCGTGCGCGATCCCGGACTGGCGGCTGCGCAGCAGCGGGTGCAGGTGCGACTGCAGTCCGGGGTCTCCGACTACGAGCTTTCCCTCGACGGCCGACGCATCGCCAGCGGTCGCGGCGCGCCCAGCTTTGCGCTCAGCCCGGGAAGCCATCAACTGCGACTCAAGGCGGGCGGCCACGTGCATTCCGTCCGCTTTGACGTGGAGTGAGCCTAGGGCCTGCAGCCCGGAGACTGCTTAACCGTCAAGACCGACTTGCTGGCGGGCCGCCGCGTATTGCTCGCTGACGCTGAACACCGCTAGGTCCCGCGCCTCCGGATTGCGCAGGATCCACTTCAAGCGATCGGGCCCCTCCGCGGGTGGTTGCGCCTGCCCCGATGCCAGCGCGATCGCTGAAAACGCCGTCACTGGGCTGCCGATGGCGAGCAGGGCCACATGGTCGCCCCACTGGTGGATGGCGGTCGCGACCTGGGAAGCGCGATTGCCGATCGAACCGATGACTTCGAGGGCGAGCACGGGCACATCGTCATCCAGCCGTCGGGTGATCGCGCGCTGCACACGGTCCCGTGCCTCCCCGAGCTTTTTCGCATCGATGTTCGGAGCTTGCCAGTTTGGCGCGAAGACCGAGAGGTAGCCCGCCAGGGTGGGCCATAGATCGATGGGGGACGTGCGAGAGAGGGTGCAAGCGTTGGCTTGGATGATCTTCAGGGCGCGCACCAATAGGAAGTCGCGCAACGCGGGTTCGGGGTGTTCCAGCAACTCTGTGCCGACGATGAGTCGAGGCGGCATGCCAGTCATCGGCAATGCCTGCGGACCGATGGCGGGCGAGGCCAGCACCTCGAGACCCATGATGCCGAATCGCTCGGCTAGCTGCTCAAGTTCGCGTTGCACGTGCGCGGACTCCTGGGGCAGGACCACCGCGCGCATCGTTTTCGGATCGACCGCGTAGGCCGCGTCCAGGGCGTCGGCGCTCTTCTTGAGCAGGGCTCGCAAAGGCAAGGTCAGGAGCTCCGGAGCAAGTAGGTCGTCGAGCTTCGGATCGGCTGCCGCCGCACCCGCGCCCATCACGTCTTCCTCGCGTCCCTCGATGGCGGCCAGAGTCGCGTTGGCGATTTGTGCGGCGCCGGCTCCCCCGCGCAGCTCGGCAACGGTGGACAGTTGAGAGAACAGCCCGGGGTCGAAGCGTCCCGTGCCCAGGGCGCGGCGCGCGTCGTTGGCAGCGCGATCCAACAGTACGTTCAGTGCGGTCGTTTCGCCGTGGCGCTGATAGAACTCAGCCAAGGCTTTGAGTACCGCACCGTCCTGTGGCCAGGTCTTGCGCGCGCGATCGAGGGTGGTTTCTGCCTTGCGCTTGTCCTTGAGCACTTCTTCATGGACGCGCGCCAGATTCAGTGTGCGCTCGCGCTTTTCTTCCGGGCTTCCGGCGCGATTGACCAACTCTGTGGCCATCTCCACGGCCTTGTCGGTCTCGCCCAGGCGACCGTAGACGAATACCAAACACTGTTGAGCGCCGACGTCGTTGGGCTCTCGCTTGATGATTTCGTTGTAAGCCAGTTCTGCGCGCTGGGGGTTCGGCAGCTCCGAGTCATACAGTGCGCCCAGTCGTCGATAGATTTCGATTTGGCGTGTCGGGTCGTTTACCGAACGCGCCAATCGGATCAACGACTGCTCGGCACCTTCCCAGTCGGCTTCTTGCGCGCACAAGTCTGCGAAAGCGTCGAGGGCGTCGACATGGTCCGGGTTTTCGTCAAGGGCAGCTCCCAGAGCCTGCTTTGCCGCCTCGCGGTCGCCGACTTCTGCAAGCGCGCGGCCGCGCGTGACTTCAAGGGCGACGCGTTCTTCGGGATCCTCGGTTTGGTCGAGGCGACGCTCAAGCAGACTGGCCAGACGGGCGCGATCTTCCCGTGCGACGTACTGGCCACGCAGGCGTTCGAAGACGTCAGCGTATTTGAGGTCGATGTCCGCGGCTTTCTCCAATGCCGTGAGGCCCCTGTCGGCGTCCTTGGCTGCGTCGAGCCACAGTGTGGCGGCGGCGTGCCACGCTTCAAGTCGGTGACGTTCCACGGCGCTGGAGGTTGCAATGGCTTCCAGCGCCTGGGCCGCGCCGGCTGGGTCGTCCAGCTTTTCGTCCACGACGACTTCGGCGGCCAGAGCCGTGGGGTGCTCGGGCAGCAGTTCGAGGGCGCGCTCCAGGAGCCCCCGCGCTTCTTCGAAGTTTTCCGTCCGCGCGCTTGCTTCGGCGGCGCGCAAGCACAGCGTTGCCGCGTCGATGGCGCGATTGGCGCGGTCGGCCAAGGAACGATTCGCACGCAAGATGCCAGCGTCGTCGCCGGCTTTCTTGGCTTTCGCTGCGAGATAGCGCAGCGCCCACAGGGGAGGTTCGTCTCGCTGGGTCACTCGGTCTAGCAGCGCCTGGGCGCTCTGCGCGCTGTCGTCGTCGCCGCTGCGCTCGTAGCTCGCGTAGGCAAGGAACGCCTGTGCAACACCCTCTGGCCCCTCAAGCAGCGTGCTGAGGGTGTCGGCAACCTTCGCTAGGTCCTCAACGCGTGCGCCGCTCATGTACTCGTGGGACAAGCGATGCAGTGCCGGCAAGTGATTCGGGTCAATTTCCAGGATCGCCGAATCCCACAACAGAGCGCTGGCTTTCTCCCCACGCAGTCGGTCTAAGCGGGCGAGTCGGTTGTAGAGTGCGCGTTGCGTCTCCGGGTCGTCGCTTTCCTTCGCCGCGCTCATCCACTTGTCGGCATAGTCCGTGGCCGCGCTGCCGTAAGCGGCAAGTCGCTCGGCGGTCAATTGCGCTAGCCCCCCATGGGGTTCGGCTTTTGCTGCCACTGCCGCCGCTGCGCCCAGGTCACCGTCACGTTCGTGCTCTAGGGCGGCCTCGAGCAGGAGCGCAGCCTTGTCCACACCCTCCGAACCTTGCGCCACTTCTTCGCGCCACCCAGCGCGTTCGGCGCCGCTGGTAGGAATGAGCCGCTCGTGCAACTCCCGCAGGGCAACGTCACCGGGCACCGCGGATGTCGACTCTCCCAAGAGGGCGGATGCGGACTCTCGATCGTCTTCTGCGGTCAGCAGCGCCTCACGCACTGCGTCCCAAGAGCGCTCAATCGGATCCTCGGAAACCGCGCGCCTGGCTCGCAGCCATTCAACGACCTTGCCCACGTCCCCGGCGCTGCGTGCCCGCTCCTCGCCTAGGCGATAGGCAAAGGGCAACGCGGGCGCGAGCTCGGCCGCGCGCTGAATCAGCGCTGCCGCGGTGTCTTCGGAATCGGACCGCTGCGCGGCTTCGAGTAACAGCAGCGCCCGCTGCATGTCGTCGCCCGCTGCATCGGCCACACCGACCAGTACATCGCTGGCGTCTGCGGGGGGCACATGTTGCAGTAGCGCCCGAGCACTGGCCTCGCTGCCCGGATCTGCCGCGAGGGCCACGCGGAGACACGCGGTAGCACTATCCGCAGAGCCGCTCAGTTCGTAGGCGAGGGCCGCGGCCAAACGTTGATCGCGCTGCCCATCCCCGCTGTCCGCATCCGCGGCCAGCAGTTTGGCGACGTTCTCTCCACTCTGGGCTTGGACTAAGAGCTCCAAGCGCAAGCGGTTGCCCGCCGGAGACGCGTCGTTGAGGGCCGCGTAGCGGTCCACCGCGGCGGGCAGTAGCGTCGGGTCCGTGCCTTCTGCTCCTTGCGCGCAGAGCGCGCGGCCGAGGGCTACGGTGGCGCGGGTGTCTGCGGCGCCGGTTAGCGGTTCTGCTGGATCATGTGCCGGCGCGGCGGTCGCGGCCGCGGCCGACGCGAGCACGCTCAGCTCCGGATCCTGCTGTAGCTGCGGAAGCCACGGAGCGAGCGCCTGACGGCCTCCGCCGGTGAGCGCTGCGAGCGCGACGCGGTCCGCCGCTGTCACAACGTCGCTGCCTGCGTCTGCGGACACAGCTGTTGCCACCGCTTCTGGGTTGCCCTGTTCGAGGGCGCGCGCCGCCAAGGCGCGTCGTGCCGCGGAAGCGTCGGGCGTCTTCTCGATGATCCGGCTGAGACTTTCGATGGAGCGCTCACGGGTTGCGGCGGTCGGCGCGTCCAGGCTCGCAGCGAGCCAAAGCGCCGGTAGCTCAAGCTCTGCGACTTGGGCGAGTCCAAGCACTGCCGCGGCGGCACCCGCGCGGTCCCCGGCGGCGGCTGCGCGCCGCGTTTGCTCTGCGGCAGCGAGGGCGGGCGCTGCGCCCGTCGCCGCACCGCCACGCAAATACGATAGCGTTGCGACCGCTTCGTTGAGCGGCGCTAGGTCCGCGTGGGCGGGAAGCTTCACTTTCGGTGGTCCTGGGGACTGCGCGAGCTGCGCGGCGATTTTTGCTACGACGCCCCGGGCGTCTTCTGGAGCAGCGCGCACTAGGGCGTCCAGCTTGCGCTGGCTGGCAGCCGCATCCCCAAGCTTGAGCCGGTGGACTTCCATCGCGAGATAAGTCGCGTGGGTGCGATGTGCTGCGTCCGGTGCACTGCGGGCTTCGCTCTCCAAGAGCGCGGCAGTACCCTTCCAGTCTTCGCCGCTTTGGGCCAACCAACGCGATTGCCGCTGCACGACGGCCGACGACGCCAGCACCGAGTGGGCTTCGGCGGCGACCTCGCGTGCACGTTCCAGATCTCCGGTCATGGCCCAAAGTTCCGATGCCACGACCAGGCCGCGTCCTTTGCTGGCCGCGTCCGGGCGCGCTTGCGCCTCGTTCTCCATCCATTCGGCGCGGGCTTGCCACACGTCCAAGTTGCCCATAGCGCCCAGAAACGCGGACGCGGGTTGTTCGGCATCGGCGGCGTCGGGTGCCTCTTCCGGCGGCAGAGACTCCAGAATGGCGGCAGCTTCGTCCGCCGAGAGCGTGCCGAGTTCCGCGTCGGGCGCGTCTACGTCCTCAGGCCGCATCGACTCCAAAACCTCTGCGGACTCCTCGAGGGTCGAGTCAGCGGCTTCGACCGACGCGGCATCTGCCGGGGCCGCCGCGTCGGGCGGTTCGGGAGGAATGGTCGGTGACGCCAGCAGTGCGTCCAGCTCGCTGATCTCGCCGACGACGGTCGGGGCGTCTGAGATTTCGTCGTACTGGTCCAGGCCGAGCATTTCCTCCGGTGCTGGCTGGCTGGGCACGGCTTCTCGCAGTTTCTCGGCGGAAGTACCCCGCGGCGGCGTGTCCTCGGACTCCAGCAGCGGGGCCACGGCGCGCAGGTCCAGGTTGTCGAAGTTCAACTCGTCGTCGAGGGCACCCGCAAATGGGTCGGACGGCTCGGCCTGTTCCGGCGGAGCCGCCGGGCGCGGAGCAGCGCCGGCAGGGCGGGGCGGCGGCGGACGGGGCGGTCGGGGCCGTGGTGGCGCTGCGGCCGGCGGCGGTCGCTGGGGAGCGGCCGGCGGCGGTCGCTGGGGAGCGACCGGCGGTAGTTCGGGTGCAGCATCCAGAAGCGCGTCGATTTCGCCACTTGCCGTGCGCTTCTCGCGAGTGGGCGGCGGCGCGGGAGGCACTTCCGTCGGCAACGCCACATGATCGAGTAGGTCGTCCACGTCGGCGGCTGGGGGGACCTTCAGCCCCAGATCTTCGACGCTGCCGACGTGGGTGTCTTCGTCTTCGCTGAACAACCGACGGTCTGGTTGGATCAGCGGCGCAACAGGGGCCGGTTCGACCGGCGCCGCGGGCGGCGGGTCGTCGGAGAGCAGCGAATCCAGAAGCGCGTCGGGCTCGAAGTCCAGGTCGCCGAGCTCTTCTCCGATGCTACGTGCGCTGCCGCTCCGCCCGGCGCCGGTGTGTTTGGGCAGCTTGTGCGGCGGCTTGTCGCTCTTCTTGTCAGTCATCGCACACCCATGCCCAGCATTTCTCGAATTGAGAGATAGGTCGGGGACAGGACGAAGCTCAGAATGCGCGCTGCGCGTGCTTTCGCTTCCATGGAGGCGCCCACCTGCCCGCGGGACGCTGCATTGTGCGCCAAGACCCAAGACACATCGCCCGAGGCGACGCTGGCGAGTCGGTCCAAACTGGAGGTGGCTGCACGCACCCAACCCTCGATGTCTTGATTCGAGGCCTGCACTGCACGCGCCAAGTCAGGAATGGTCTTTTTGACTCTGCGAGGCATCTCTTTGGCGAGCACGCGCTGGAACTCGCCCAGCATGGCGTATTGCGGCGAGGGAACACCGACGTCGACGACGGCGCAGGCAGCGACCACCAGCGCGGCGACATCCGTCGCGTCGCGGTGTCGCAGGATCGTCGTGCCGCGCCGCAACGCAAAGAGCTCGCGCGCCACCATTCCTCGATGCGCTGCGGACAGCGGCGCTTGCACCTGAGCGCCAATCACGATCGCCGGGGTCTCGTTGGCAACGCCATACACGCCGTCGGGATCGTTTCCGCCGATATACAGTTCGAAGTCCCCCAAACCCAAGGCGCCAGCCCAGGCCGCGATTTCGTTGCGAACCGGCAGCCCCGCGCGGGGATCTACCCGCTGCTTCTTGCCTACCCCAAGAGCGTCGAGACTCGGTCCCAGGGCGTCTGCGAAGGTTGTGGCCAGCGCGCGTATCAAGGTCGGCAAAGGGCCCTGGTCCTGGGGATCACACAGATCGGGCAGGGCGGCTTCGTCCACAGTCATATGCGGCACCCGAGCGACCCGCTGGTCGAGGACTGCCAATTCGTGATCGATCTCCGGCGTGCCTTGCCCCAGCGCAACCAAGGCTCCGAGGGCAGCTTGCCGGATGCGCGGTTGGTCCAGGCGATGAGCGATGCGCGCCAAGCGGTCTACTCGCTCGGCGTCTAGCGGGTCCGTAAGCAGCATCGGGACCAGCGTGTCACGTCCGCGGGATAAGAGCGCCTGCGCCGTGGCTGGGGGCAAGACTCCCGTAAGGACCAGGTCGAGGGCTTCACCGTCCTCGGGGGCTTCCGCGAGGAGTTTTTCGACCGCCGCCTGTGCCTCTGCGGGCCGCAAACGACGATCGCGGTGGATCGCCATCGCAAGACGGGCAGCCTCGATACGCGACACCTGCGAGTCACGTTCGTTCATCAGTTGTTCGAGCACTTGCGTTGCGCTGTCCCAGGACTCGAGTTTGGCCGCCAAGCGAGCCAAGCGCTCGCGAACTGGAAGCGTCGACAGACCCATTTCGTAGAGCTGGGTCAGCACTTCCAGGGCACGCTGAGGCTGTCCCAGCTTGTTCTCGAAGATGTCCACGGAAGCGACACCGCTCATCAAGCGTTGTTTGGCCGGCGCTGCGTCCAGGGCCGCGAGCCGCGCGAGCCGGTCGGCGGCTTCAGGGAACTGCCCCGTTGTGATGTAAATCTCTCCGGAGAGCGCCAGTGCGCCGACGTGATCCGGCTCCAACATGGTCACGTTTTCGAGAGCCGCCAAGGCGCCTTCTCGATCCCCGGCGCCGCGCATGACGCGCGCGCGCTCCCAGAATAGCTTGGCGATCTCTTCGGGATCTTCGGCGACCTCCAGGCGTTTCGTAATCAGCTCCAAGAGGCGCTCGCCGTCCTTCTTGGCGCGGACCAAGCGGAAGAGTTTGTCGAAGGCGACGAAGCGGCGCACATCTCGTTCCACAGCGCGCGAGAGCGCGAACTCGCCGCGAGTGGTGTCGCCCAATTCGTCGATCAAGATCAGCGCGGCGTACTCCCACAGTTCGGCGCCTCGGGCGTCTTCGCTGACGGCGTCGCCCAGGCAGGCGCAGGCTTCCGCCACCAGGGTGCGGTCGCCGGTCGCTTCGCCTGCGGCTCGCAAGCCCTCCCACCCGAGCACTTCTTCCGGGTACGCCTCGACCACGGATCGGAATAGCGTGGTGGCGGACTCGGGCTGGCCCGCGGCAAGCAAGTTATAACCCGCCAGGGTGCGCATCATCGCGCTGTGCTCGTCACCCAGCACGTCTTCGGCGGTCAGCAGCGCGCGTGCCCGTCGCCGGGGGTCGCACCCGGGCAACGCCAGTTCCAAGTTGGTTAGTTGTTTTTCGACCGTCGATGCATCGAGCAACCCTGGACGCGCGGTCGTGCCGAGTTCTTGCACCACGGCCGCGCTCGCGCCCAATTGGGCACCGGCGGAGCCGGTCAGGGTGGCGGAGAGCCTGCCGCGCGCCAACACTTCCGTGTCCGTATCCTGCACGGCAAGGGCAAAGGCAAGATTCTCCAGGGCGGCGTCCGCGCCGGCAGAGGCTTCACTCCAGCGCGAGGCGCTATCCGCGAGGGCGACGGCGTCCGGGGTTTCAGCGTTGCGCAGGTGCGTGGCGTGCTCCATCGCACGCGCAACCGCGCGCGCACCGCTGCCGAGTTGGGCGAGTTCATCCAAGGCACTGAACACGGCGTTCGGATCCGGGACGCACAAGGATTGCGCCAGGGAGATTGCGGCGCCGACCGCCGTCGCGTCCCGTTCGCCATCCAAGAAGCTCGGCAGCCCACCGTCGGCGTCTTTCGTCAGCTCCAGGGCAAAGCGTTCGAGACGCGCCACCGCGGGGTCCCGCTCCGCCGTCGCCTCCAGTGCACGGCGCCGAGCATCCACCGAATCCGGATCCGCTGCACGCAGCGCCCAAGAGAGCAGGGCACGCCCCGAGCGCCCGACTTGACCCGTCGCCCGTTGGAACGCGTCCACGGCCTGGCTGCGATCCCCCGCTTGCCAGTGATAGATCCCGGCTTCGAGTGCCAGTGCGGCCGCGGTATCCGAGTCGTCCAGCGCCAAGGACGCTGTGCTCAAGGTCGCGGCCGCTTGGGCAAAGTCGTCCTTGCGCTTGGCCATGCCTGCCAGGGCGACGGCAGCGAGCGTGTCCCCAGCGTCGTCGTCAAAGAGCTTGCGCAGGTTCGCCAGACTCGCGTCCGGGTCGCCCGCCGTGGCGGCACGCAACGCCGCCGCCAACAGCAGCGCCCGCTTGTCCTCAGGGTCCAGCGCGGCGTCGCCAAGGGCCGTCAAGGCGTCTGCGCCGGTTTTCGGTTCGCTCAGTGCCAGTACGTAGGCTCCAAGCAAGTGCGCGAGACGCGCTCCCCCCGCTGCGGTCGCGAGTCCGGACAGGGTTTGTCGAGCCGCGTCGACGTCTCCGCGTGACAGGCGCGCCCGTACGAGCTCGTACCAGAGTCCCGGAAGCTCGCTTTCCGTCGCTCCTGCCGCCAATAGGCGTCGTGTGGCTTCGTCGTACCACGCGGCTTCGCCGGTCAGTGAGGACAAGTACCGCGACACGCGCGCGACGGTGCCCGGTGACGCCCCGACCATGCCGGCTTGGGAGAGCGCCGCTTTTGCGCCGGCCGTGTCCCCAGCGCGGCGCGCCCAAGAATCCGCGGCGAGAAGAAAACACCGCGCGCGCGCTTCATCGGTGGTCAAGCGCTCGTGGGCATATTCTAATGCGGATGCAAACGCAGCAGGGTCCGTCGCGGAGCAAAGATCGAGCTGGAGCACGCGTGCAGGAATGCACTCTGCATCGTTTTCCAGAGCGTGATTGACGGCATCGAGGGCGCCGGCCGCGTCGCCGAGTTCTGCGGCGCGTTCCGCGACACGCATCCAGAGCGCCGCCGCGAGACCTCCTTTGGTGCCGCGCTCCAAGGCCGCCCGGGCAAAGGTGGCCGCGGTCTCGGTGTCGCCTCCGGCTTGCGCCAGGCTGATTCGTGCGCGCGCTAGCACCGGTTCGTCCGGCGCCAGGGCTTGAGCGCGTTCGAGAGCGGTGGTTGCTTCCACGACTTCGCCGCGCCGGCGATGGGCTTCGGCGGCGCGATAGAGGGCGTCTGCCGCGTGTGCGGTGGTGCGCACATGTGCGGGCACGCCGAATTTGTCCCCGGCGTCCGAAGACTCGAGGGTCGAAGACAGCACCGCGGCTTGGGCTTCCAGCGCCCGGGCCAGTACGTCGTCGCGGCCCAGCTCCCGGGCCACGTCTTCGAGGGTCTGCAAGATCAAGAAGGTGACCTCGGATTTCGCTTCAAGCGCGGCGTCCAAGTCCGCGAGGGCGCCTTCGCCATCTCCAGCGTCCAAGCGCAAACGCGCAGAGCTGCTGCGCAACAGGGATTGCCACGTCGGATGTTTGCAGGCTGCGGCGCGCGCTGCGAGCGCGCGCGTACGCAGCTCGGTGTCTTCAGCGTCTACTGCGCAGAGTTCCAGAAGCAGCCACAGTGTTGCATCGTCTGGACGCTCGGTTGTCGCCTCTTCGAGCGCTGAGATCGCGCCGGCGAAGTCACGGTCCTCTTCATACAAGTAGCGTGCGCGCTCAAGCAGAGCGCGTGCGCGTTCTTCGCTTCCGTCGGCAACCTCAACGAGTCGCTCCAGCAGCTTCTCGAGATTCTTCTGTGAGCCGCGTCCGCGCAGGATCGCGATCAGGCGTTCGAGGGGTTCGGAGAACTCCGGCTCTGCGTTGATTGCTTCCAGGTGGTCGCGGGCCGCGCTTGATTCGTCTCCGCGTGCTTCTTCGAGCAGCGCAATCTCGTGCAACAAGACCGCACGCGTTGTTTCGCCTTCGCACCAGTCCAGTTCCTCGCGCAACCTATCGAGGGCCTGCGCCGTCGCGTTGTCATCTGGCGGGCTCTGTAGCCCCGCGCTCGGGGGTCTGGCGACTTCGGTCATGCGGAATCGGCCGGCGAAGCAGCCTCTACTGTAGGTCGACACGCGACGAAATCGCGAGCATTACCGACACATGCACGCGCTACTCGGTACGTTTCACGATCCAGAAACCGCGCGGGGTATCCAATGGCTGGTCGTGTACCTTGCCCTTTTCCAGGGTGAATAGCACCTGCTCAATGCTCGGCTCGAGCACACCCCGGGGGATGCGCCCGGCGTTCAGGACCGAGCCCTTGTCGCCCTTTTTTACGGCCTTTTCGAAGTCCTCTTGGGCTTCGCCGGCCAGCTGCGCGGCCAACTCCTGCGCTTCCTTCTTGGAGCGTGCGTCGCCTTTGGCGAACTGGGCGCCGCGATAGGTGACCAAAATGACGCCAAATCGCACGGCTTTTGGGGCGCCCGGGGGCAGCTTCGTTGCACTGGGTTCCTCGGCGTCCTCCACAGCGGTTGGCTCGAGCTCCGGCGCGGGGATCGGGTCCGTTTCGGTGGGGACGTCGGCCGCGGGGCTCTCGACGGGTTCGGGCGCTGCGCTGGGCGCAGCTTTCTGCGCCTCGCCCTTGGGTCGGGCAGAGACCGCCAAAACGACCATGCCGACGGCAAATACGAGGCCTAAGACGACGGAGGACCAGCGCTGCATGGCAGGCCGAGCGAGTAGCACGGATATGGGTTGTCAGAAACCGCGACAAAGGAGGAGCTTCCCTGCTATCCATGCAAGTCAGGGCCGATGTTCAAGGTCGAGTGCCCCAGCTGCAGTGCACCCTATCAGGTCGATGAGCGCCGGATTCCATCCGGTGGCTTGAAGATGCGCTGCCCGAAGTGCGGCGGGTCGTTCCAAGTCGACCCACCTACAGATCCGCGCACCACCGGCCCCAGCCCTGTGCTGGGTGGGGCCCTCGGCGGCGCGGTGGCCCCTGGCCGCCCCGCACCGAAGCCGACCATGCTTGGAGTCGCAGCGCCGCCACCGGCGGGAGCGCCACGCCCGGCTCCGCCTCGTCCTGCGCCGCCGCGGCCAGCCCCGATGGCGGATCTCCCCGCTCCGGTCGCCGCAAAACCTGCGCCGCCCGCGCCCAAGCCTCCAGCGCCTACGGCGAAGCCGCCGGACAGTATCGATCTCGACGATCTGGACTTGCCCGCAGTGGGCGGCGGGCGCCGCGAGGAACCTGGTCTCCCCGCCCCGATCAAGAGCAACAAGGCAACGCAATTCGGTATTGGCGAGTTTGGAGATCTCGACCTGCCCGGCGCGGAGCTTCCCGCAGCCGTGCGACCCCGCAATCCATCACCAGGTGAGTTGGACTTGGATCTGCCGGTCGTTGGAGGACGCCCCCGCGCCCCAAGTTTCGACGACGAGCTTGGCTTGCCAGCGCCGAGGCAGCCCGAAGCCATTGCGGGCCCGGACTCCATCGATCTCCCGGCTGTCGGAGGCGCTCCGAGCTTCGGTGAAATTGATCTGCCCATCGCGGGTGCGGGTTATGGCAGCGGCGATCTGCCAAGCCCCGCTGGCAACGCGCGTGGCGCTGGCGTCGGCCTGCCCGCGGTCCCGGACGCGGGGCCGCCGGCGCTTGCCGGCGACCTTCCCAGTGCTTCCGCAGCGTTGCCGCAAGTCTCCGCAGGTTTGCCCACGGCTGCGGCGGGCCTGCCCACCGCAGCCGCCGGTCTTCCCACTGCAGCCGCCGGTCTCCCGCAATCGGCTGCGGGTCTCCCCAATCCAGCCGCCGGTTTGCCAACCAACGCTGCTGGCCTGCCGACCAACCCTGCCGGCTTGCCGACCAACCCTGCCGGCTTGCCGACCAACCCTGCCGGTTTGCCAACCAACGCCGCCGGCTTGCCAATCCCAGGTGGCGGTGAATTCGCTCCCGGCGCGGGTGACTGGGGTTCCGAAGCAGCGCTGGGCGGGGAACCGGGTGGCGTCGTGCGCCAAGAAGGCGGTGGCGGCACGGACTTCGGGGAGGTGAACCTCGACATGGGCGGCGGCGGCGAGGTTTCCCTCGACGCCGAGGGGCCCGGTCCCGCGCGCAGCGAAGACGACATGGAGTTCGGCGGGATCCCGCAGGAGCTGCCCGGCGGTCCTCAGGCATCGGGGGCTCCGCGCGGTATTGCGCCGATCCAACTCGCGCCTCCGCCGGCGAAGAAGCGCGTGGGCTTGCGCGCCATCGCGGCAGGTGTCGTGGTCTTTGTCGTGGGCGGCGCAGCGCTCTCGCTTGTGCCAGACGTCGGGCCCTTCGGTGCCTACTGGATCCTCGACAAGCTCCAGAGCGGGGAGCATGAGCGTTTGCTCGAAGACACGAAGACTCGTACCCGCGAGCTGTTGGGCAAAGACACGTCTGCGGACGCGAAGAAGGCGCTGGCGCTGGTCGCGGATGCTCGCAAGAAGGCGCGCCGCCTCCCCGCACTGCCCGCGTATGCCGCCTATGTCGCGTACATCGCGGAACTGCGGTTCGGAACCAACCCCGAAGAGAGTGCGCGAGCCAAAGTTCTCCTCGACGAACTCGTCGAGGTGAAAGACCTGAAGGAGCTCGACCTGGCGCGCGCCGCACAGCAAGCGGCAGGCGGACAAGCCGACCGAGCCCGCCAAATGCTTCAGGGCATCAAGAGTCAAGGCAACGCGCCCGTCGACGCGCTCGTGCTCGAGGGTGAGATGGAGCTGGGCGCGCGGGATGCCGCGGCCGCAGAACGCGCCTGGCAGGCTGCGGAAGCCATTGAAAAAAGCCCGCGCACCGCCTTTGGGCTGGCGCGGGCCAAGCGCGCCGCCGGCGCGCTCTTGGAAGCCAAGAAGTTTGCCCAGAGCGCGCGCGAGCGCAACGCCGACCACGTGGGTGCCAAGCTGCTTGTGGCGGACGTCATCTGGCGCACGGAGCGCAAAGAAGATGAAGCACTCAAGCTCGCCGAGGACGTCACCAAGAAAGCGGAGCTCGCGAGCAACGGCGAGCGGGTGCAAGCCTTCACTCTGCTGGGCGAGATCCACCTGACGCGCTCGCGCATCTCACACGCAGAGACCGCCTACGCCGAAGCGCTCAAGATCGATCCAAAGGCAGCCGAGGCCCTCGCGGGGCTTGGCGATGCGCTGTACCGTTCCGGGCGCTTCTCCGAGGCCCTGGCCCGTTTCGAAGCCGGCACGCAGGCCGACCCGGAGAGCGTGAACGCCAAAGTCGGCGTCGCCAAGTCGATGCTAGCGCTGGAGCGTCTGCAGGACGCCAACGCCATGACCAAAAAACTCCTCGCCGCGAACCCAAAGTCGATGCGAGTTTTCTACTGGCATGGGCGCGTGCAAGAGGCGATGGGAGCCCGCAAAGAAGCGACCGAGGCGTATCGCAAAGCCATCGAATTCGGGGGCAAAGACGCCGAGGTGGTCGACGCCTATATTGCCCTAGCACTCCTGGAAAACCAGGCGGGCCAGGTCGAGGAGGCGCAGAAGATCCTGGGCGAAGCCAAGGAAAAGCTGCCCGAGACCGCAGCCCTGCACGTTGCTTTTGGCGACTTGGCGATGACCCAGGGTCGCTACGCCGATGCCATCACCGAACTCTCCGCAGCGCTGAAATTGGACGCCGACGACGTCGGTGCAAAGTTTCGGCTGGGCGTCGCGCACCGCAAGGAAAAGCAGTTCGACGCTGCCGGGAAACACTTCGACGAAGTCGCCAAAGTCGACAAGGAATACCCGGGCCTCGCCCTAGAGCGCGGCCTGCTCTTCGAGGCGTCGGGCAAGACCGAAGAGGCATTGAAAGCCTACGAAGGAGCGTTGAAGCGGGCCCCGAAGGATCCCGATCTCATGTTGCGTGTGGGCTGCGGCTACGCAGCAAGCGGGCAGGGCAAGAAGGCCGAGCCGCTCTTGCGCAAAGTCCTGCATCAGCGACCGTCGTCAGCGGAATCCCACCACTGTCTCGGCCGTGCACTGCTCGTGGGCGGTTCCAACTTGGCCGAGGCGCTCAAGACGCTCGAGCGCGCTTCTGATCTGGATCCCAACCGCGCCGAGTACCATATGTTCGTGGGTTGGGCGGCCATCGAAGCGGGGCGCATGGGCCGCGCTGAATCCGCACTCAAACGCGCTCTCGAGCTCGACCAGGGCTTGGCCGATGCTTACTGGCAGCGCGGCGTGTTGAAACACCGCGGCGGCGCTGTGCGCGACGCGGTGAAAGATCTCACGAAGGCCTTGGAGCTCAAGCCGTCGCGCTTCGAGGCCCACGCTGCGCTGGCCGACACCTATGCGGATATGGGCCGCGAAGCCGACGCCATCGCCGAGTGGCAGAAAGCCATTGCGGCCGACGGGGAAAACCCGACCTGGCGCTACCGTTACGGGCGGCTGCTCGTGGACAACCGCCGTCCCGCTGAGGCCCAAGAGCAGCTCGGCAAGGCCATCGAACTCGGCGAAAAACTGGACCCCCGGCCGCGTTGGATGTGGGAAGCCCACCATCGCATGGCTCGGGCTTTGGGGCGCAGCCCCGCCGCCGTGAAGCATTGGCAAGAGTTCCTCAAGCTCGGTCCGCGGGATTCGCCGTACCGGGACGAAGCCATCAAGGAACTCGCGGCGCTCGGCAAGCCGTGGGACGGTGACTGAGACGTCGCAGGCGGGCGCTGTTCCCTGCACGCTGCTCGGCGGGTTCTTGGGAGCTGGCAAGACCACGCTGCTCAATCACATCCTGACCAGCGACCACGGTGAGCGCATTGCCGTCGTCGTGAACGACTTCGGCGAAGTCAGCATCGACGAGTCGCTGATCGCGCATCGCGACGAAACCCGGATTGTGCTCGACAACGGTTGCATCTGTTGCACCGTGCGCGGCGACTTGATCGACGGCGTGAGGGAGCTCTTGCTCAGCGAACCCCGCCCGGAACGCATTGTGGTGGAGATGAGCGGCATTGCCGACCCTGGGGCGGTGACCCGCACTTTCCGACTGATGCAGCGGCGCTGGCCCCTCGAACTCGATGGCGTGGTCGCCCTGGTGGACGCCGAGAATTTCCCCCCTGAGCATTCCGAGCATCACATCCTCGCGCGGGACCAGCTTGCCGTCGCGGATCTCGTGATCTTGAACAAAACAGATCTGATCGGAGCCGACGCCACAATGGCCCTCGAACAGCGTCTCCGTGGCTATGTGCCCCACGCGCGGCTCGTGCGCGCCCAGCACGCCGTCGTCCCGTTGGAGGTGCTGCTGGGGCTGCATGTGCCCGGCGCGCCTCAGAACGAGTCTGCGCCTGTGGATCACGCTGGCTTCGCGACGCATACCACCAGGTTTGCGCCGGCACTGGCGCTGGAACTGCTGCGCGAGGTGAGCCTGGAACTCCCAGCCAGCGTGTATCGCGCCAAGGGCATTGTGCACCTTGCTGACAAACCGGAGCACCGCATGGTGCTGCAAATCGTCGGGCGTCGGGCGGCGCTGTCCCTCGGCGAGCCCTGGGGCGAAACGCCGAAAGGCTCCACCCTCGTATTCGTCGGCAGGCAGGACATGGACCGCGCTGGCCTCGACGCCCTGATCGCAAGCGCCGTGGCGACAGACAAAAAAAAGACGGCGCCGTGGTCCGGCGCCGTCCATTGGCTCAGAGAGCGCTTCAGTTCTCGATGAAGCTCTTGAGCTGCTTACTGCGGCTGGGGTGCCGTAGCTTACGCAGCGCCTTGGCCTCGATCTGACGGATGCGCTCCCGGGTGACCTCGAAGTCTTGACCGACTTCTTCGAGGGTGTGGTCGCTCTTCTCGCCGATGCCGAAGCGCATGCGCAGGACCTTTTCCTCGCGAGGCGTGAGGGTCTTGAGCACGCGCCGGGTTTGCTCGGAGAGGTTCATGCTGATGACGGCCTCTTGGGGTGAGACCACGCTCTTGTCCTCGATGAAGTCGCCCAAGTGGCTGTCTTCTTCCTCGCCGATGGGCGTTTCCAAGCTGATGGGCTCCTTGGCGATCTTCAGGACCTTGCGCACCTTGTCCAGGGGCAGCTCCATCTTTTCGGCGATCTCCTCGGGAGTGGGCTCGCGTCCGAACTCCTGCACCAGATAGCGCGAAGTGCGGATCAACTTGTTGATCGTCTCGATCATGTGCACCGGGATGCGGATCGTGCGTGCCTGATCGGCAATCGCCCGAGTGATCGCCTGCCGGATCCACCACGTCGCGTAGGTCGAGAACTTGTAGCCGCGGCGGTATTCGAATTTGTCCACGGCTTTCATCAAGCCGATGTTGCCTTCCTGGATCAGATCCAAGAACTGTAGCCCGCGGTTCGTGTACTTCTTGGCGATGCTCACCACCAGGCGCAGGTTGGCTTCCACCAACTCTGCTTTGGCGATTTCCGCGCGGCGTTCGCCCGCCATGATCTCGTCGTAGGTCGCAAGCAAGCCGTTGACGTCAATCTTCAGCTCTTCTTCGACCTTCTTCACGCCCTTCTGGGCGCTCTTGAGGGCTTCGTCCACTTCGGACAGATCCAGCTCGCCGCTCTCCATGCCCAGGCGGTCGGCCAGCACGGCTTCGCCGTCGGCGTTGTCCTTGGCGTCGCGCAAGAGCTTCTTGAACTCGTTCTTGCTGGCACCCGCTTGGCGCTCGAACTCCAGGGCTTTGCCCTGTGCGCGCTGCACCTTCTCGATCATGCCCTTGAGCTTCTTGACGATCTTGTCGATGGTCTTCTTGTTCAAACGCATCTCTTGCAGGGTCTCCACCAACTGCAGCTTGCTGGCATCGAACTCCTTGTCGATGGCCTTCTTGCGTACGTCGACGGCGGTCTTGCGCTCTTCCGCGGAGTCCACGTTCTTCTTGTCGATGCGCTTGACGCGATCGATCAGGCGAATGATGCGACGGTCCGCCTCTTCTTCGTCGAACTCGTGCTCCTCGTCCTCGGCGTCGCGAACGATGTCCTTGACGCGGATTTTGTGGGCGCGCAGCCGCTCGCCGATGTCGATGATCTCGCGCACGGCCACGGGGCTGTTCAGAATGGCGGCAAGGACTTCGTTTTCGCCTTCTTCGATACGCTTGGCGATCTCGACTTCGCCCTCACGGGTGAGTAGCGCGACGCTGCCCATCTTCCGCAGGTACATGCGGACGGGGTCGTTGCTCTTGTAATAGTCCTCTTCCGAGGCTTTGGCCGTCGCCGGCTGGGCCGGGGAGCCGCCTTCGGCCTTGGTCTTGGTTTTGGTCGTGGTTTCCTTGGCCGCGGGCTTGGCGTCGTTCGCCTCGTCGATGACCTCGATATCCGCGTCGTCCAACGCGGACAGCACGTCGTCCATCTGCTCGGCGCCCGTGTTGTCGCCGGGCAGCGCATCGTGCACGTCGTCGTAGGTCAGGAAGCCCTTGGTCTTGCCCAAGGTGATCAACTCGTCGACGTTGCCTTTGCCGTTCGACTTCGCGTCGCCCTTCTTGGACTTGCTGCCCTTGCCATTGAGCGCCTTTGCGCTAGCCGCGCTGGCCTTGCCGTTGGTCTTGGCTGGCGCCGCACTGGCCTTGCTCACTGCCTTTGCAGCTGGCTTCGCAGCTTTCTCTGTCTTCGCCGCCTTCGCCTTGCTCTTTGCGGCAACGGCGGGCTTGGCTTTCTTGGCGGCGGGCTTTGCGGCCGCCGCGGGCTTCTTCTTGGCAGGCGTCGCCGCCTTCTTACTGACCTTGCTCTTTGCGGCAGCCTTGGGCTTCGCCTTCGCGCTGGCTTTGGTCTTTGCCTTGGCCGCAGTTCCAGTCGCCCCCTTCTTCTGGGTGGGGGTTTTCGTCTTCTTGGTCGACGCTTTTTTTGCTGCCACTTTTCTACCTCTCTTCGAACCCGTGTCGCTCTCGCGCACGCCGCATTTGTTCGCGCAAGAGCTGCATCTCTTGCTCGAAATCTCCGCTCTTTTGAGCGCGCTCCAAGTCTTCCAACTCTTCGCTGTTTTGCCGTCTCAGCTCGAGACGCTTCAACTTGTCCAAGTTTTCAATTAGCTCGCCTCTCGCGTCCTCGAGCCGCTCGTGCTTGGGCGCAGCCAACCGCGAAGCCGCGAATGGATGGATCGAAGCAGGCAGCTTCGCAAGCACAACTTCTGGCTTTTCGAGCATGTGGGCGTCATAGGCTTGACGCAGCGCAGCAATTGCCGCCGCACAGTCCCCCGTCAACCACTCCGCCCCGGCCACAGCTTCCTGTGTAGTCAGAAGCTCGGGATAGTCCAAAAAAGCGCCGAAAATAGCTGTTCCTAAAGCGTCTTCGGGGCGGCTCGCTCGCGTGCCCGCTGGGCGAGACGGGGCGTCCGGAGCCCCACCGCGAGCCGGACGCAGTGCCCGGACGATTTCTGCGCGCAAGGCACGAAAAGTTCGCGCGTCGGCGATTCCGAGGCGCGCGGCGATGCGGTCGGCGTGCTGCTCCGCCAAGGCCCGGACCGCCGGATCTGGCGTCGCGGCTAGAATTTCCACCACTTCCTTGATCTTGGCGGCCTGCGCCTGGGCGTCTCCGGCGGAGAATCCACTGTCCAAAGCGCTGTCGATCAAGTGCTCCACAATGCCCTGAGCGCCATGCACCAAGCGGCGGATGGATTCTGCACCGTGCTCACGCACGAGATCGTCCGGGTCCGTGCCTTTGGGCAGGCTGGCCACCCGCGTCATGAGCCCGGCCTGCTGACACGGCTCCCGCGCCGAGGCGATGGCTCGCTGCCCCGCGCTGTCCCCGTCGAACATCAGCACGACGGTGGGCACGTAGCGCTTCAGCTGAGTGGCCTGGTCGCTGGTGAACGCCGTGCCCAAAGGAGCAACGACATTGCGAATGCCCCGCGCGTGCAGGCTGACGACGTCAAAGTTGCCTTCAACGACCACGCACTGCCCTTCCGTGCGCAGCGCTTGGCGCGCCTGGTACAGCCCGAAGACCACCTCGCGCTTTCGATAGATCGGCGACTCCGGAGAGTTCACGTACTTCGCCGGCGGCTCCGTGCGCGTCGACATCAAGGCTTCAATCTTGGCCTCTGCCAGCTCGGCGTCTGACGGTTCGTCCAAGCAGCGGCCAGAGAACCCAACTACTCGTCCCGACGAGTCGATCACCGCAAACATCAAGCGATGCCGAAAGCGATCGTAGTGCCCGCCACCGCCTTTGCGCGGCACACACAGTCCGACGCTCTCCGCGGCGCGCGGACTATGGCCAAGCGCTTTGAAGTGATCCGCCAGCCCCGACCAGCCATAGGGCGCATAGCCCACGCGAAAGCTCTGCAATGCGTCGGCAACTGCGTCGGTGGCGCTGTCGGCATGCAGACCCCGTCGTTCGAGCTCGCTCGTAGCGTACGCGCCTAGGGGGTGCTCCAAGAGCATGCGCTCGAAGTACGCCGCCGCAATATTCGAAGCGTCGTACAGCTCATCCCTCCGCCGCCGCGCTTCGGCGTTGCGTGCTTGGTCCGCCGCGCTGGCGTTTTCGTCGACCTCGATGCCCGCACGTTCCGCTAGCCGACGAATGGCTTCCACGAAGGACATGCCTTCGGTCTCCATCACGAACTTGAAGACGTCTCCAGAAACGCTGCAACCAAAGCAGTGATAGAAGCCGCGCTCTTCGTTGACGTGAAAGCTTGGCGTCTTCTCCTTATGGAACGGGCACAAGCCGACGAAGCTACGTCCGCGTCGCACGAGCTTTACAGACTCACCGATCAGGGACACGATCCCTGTCTGTCGGCGAACCCGATCAATGGTGTCCTCGGCGATCACAGGCGGTGAGGCATACTCCAAACTCGCGCAAAGCCAAGGGTTGCGTTGCCTTAGAGCACGGCATCCAGATTGCATTGCTTTTCTTGGCACTGCCCTTGCACCGCGCAGAAATTCGACGCCGGCATCTGCGGGCGCAGGGGTTTTTGGCTGCGGTGGCCGGGCGCAGTGGAACGCCCCGTGGGCCGTGCTAGAGCGCGCGCCGTGCAAAGAAACTTTTTTTCTCCGGCGCTTTTACTGCTTGGACTCACCGCAGCGTGCGGCGATGACGCTTCGGAGCCTGCAAACGCTGGCGGCGGCAGCGGTGGCGTTTCGGCCACGGGCGGCAGCGGTGGGAGCGGTAATGCGGCCGGTAGCGGTGGCGTGGGCGCGGCCGCGAGCGGCGGCGTTGCCGGGCAGGCGGGTGGCGCGGGTTCCGCTGGCGTCGGCGGCACGCAGAGCCAAGACCTCAAGACCTTCGACGACATCAAGAGCGGTGCGACGAAAGCCAGCGACGGATTGCTTGCCATCGCACAGGCCGGCGGATTCCCCGTCGCTTCGCCGGCGGGTTTCGTTTTCGCTCGTATCGACGACGGCAAGGGCCCCTATGCCCTCGCCGGCGACTTCAACGGCTGGACGCCCGCGCCCATGCAACTCACCCAGGGCATGTACTGGATATCAGTCGCCGTGCCGACTCCGGACGGCGCCAAGTACAAGTTCGTCGATGGCAGCCAGACCTTTGCCGCAGATCCTTACGCGCGTCGCTACGGCTGGGATCAAAACGGCGAATACTCCTTGGTGCTGGCATCCGCGCCGCACCGCGAGCGCTTCCCGGAGATGAGCGGCAACGGCCGCCCGTCGCGCACCGTGCGCCTTTGGATCTCCCAAACGAAACCCACGCATCATCTGTACACCCACGACGGCCAGAATCTCTTCGAGCCCACATCCATCTTCGGTGGTTGGAAGCTGGATCAAACTGCCGGCGCCAAAACGTTGATCGTCGGCATCGACAACATCGGCGCGGGCCGGATGGACGAATACACCCACATCTCCGACAACATCGGCGGCGGCCCCG
>CBDUPW010000103.1:0-22613 GCA_965369205.1 uncultured Polyangiaceae bacterium
ACGTACTTGGCGTTTGCGCGTTCGGACTCACCGCTGCGCGGCTATCTCACGCTTGCAGGCGGCGTCTTGGTGACGAGCGCGGTGAGTTGGGGGCGCGTGCGTGGCGGCAAACACTTTCCAACGGACGTCATCGCCGGGGCCATGGCGGGCGTTGGCATTGGCGTGCTTGTCCCGCATTTGCATCGTGAAGACACCAAGCGTCCCCCGGTCTGGGTCGGGATGGGCCCCGCCGGCGACGCAGGCGTGGGGCTGTCGGTCAACGGTGTGTTTTGAGTGCCATTTCTGAGCGACTGCGGGCGCTGCGCCGGCACCGGGGATCGCCGCTATTCACGAGACATGCGTGCAAGCAGCGTTAAGCTTGCGGAGATGAGCCTTCAGCCACGATTGCTGGTCGCGTGCCAGGTGCTGTACCTCGCCGGCTGCGCGGCGGACACGCCCCAGCCCCAGACGGCGGATCGGCCTGGCGTGCACATCGCTGCTGCAGAAAGCTCACCAAGCAGCGCGGCCCCACTGCAACCGCGACCGAACACCTGGGCGCAGCCCAAACGGGTGCCCGGGTTGCCCAACCTACACCGCGTGAGCGACACACTGTTGCGCAGCGCCCAGCCGTCTGCGGAGGGCATGGCTCAGTTGCCCGGCCTGGGTGTGCGGACGGTAGTCAACTTGCGTTCGTTGCACTCGGACCGGGATGAGCTTGGGGATCTGCCGCTGCGCTACGAGCACATCCACATGAAAGCCTGGCACCCCGAGGACGAGGATGTCGTGCGTTTCCTGCGCATCGTCACAGATCCCGCGAGTGGGCCCGTGCTTCTGCACTGCCAGCACGGAGCCGACCGCACCGGCTTGCAGACCGCCGTGTATCGCATTGCCGTACAGGGCTGGAGCAAGGACGAAGCGATCCGAGAAATGACCCAGGGCGGATTCGGCTTCCACGGGATCTGGACCAACCTGGTGAGCTACGTGCGGCAGCTCGATGTCGAGCGCATCAAGCGGCAGGCCGGCATCGATTGAAGGCGTCGACGGCTGCGGGTCCGAGCCCCAAGAGGACACGCCCGCCGGTTGCTCTGAGTCGAGCCGCCGTGCACACGCTGCAGACTAGCGGTACACTCCCGTTCGTGATGCAACGTCGGTGGGGTCGGCCTGCAGCGCTCGGGGCGCTTGCGGCGCTTGCGGTGGCGAGCAGCGCTTGCGGGGGCTCGACGAACGACGCGGTGGGTGGCGCATCGGGCAGCGGCGCCGAAGACGCGGGGCTTGGCGGAACTTGGGCAACCGGGGGGCACGGCGGGTCCTCGGCAAACGCGGGCGCGGGTGGCAGCGGGAGTGGGAGCGCTGGGATCGGCGGAAGCGCGGCTGGCGGGACCGGCGGCGCGCCAGGAGACGGTGGCGCGGGTGGAAGCGCGGGAGCGGGAGCCTCCGGAGGCGCAAGCAGTTGGACTTGTTCGGGCACATGCACGGGCCTGTGCGCCAACGTGGTGGCCGCGGCGTGCACTTTCAATCCTGCGGAAGCATCGCAGGCCGCATGTGAGGCCGCTTGCCAAGCAGAAGGCGCCAAGACACCCAAAGAGTGCGACTGCGCCTGGCAGAACTACCTCGAGTGTGGCGCGCTCGGCACCGTACAGTGCTCAAAACAGATCTGTAATGGTGGTGCGTGTGTGGACGTGCCAGGGAAGATCATCGGCTGCGAGTCTGAGCTCAGCCTGTTGAACGACTGCGCGAAGCCTTGCGTACAAGAAGGTGCGCATGTTGGAGGCGGCCTGGGCGGGACGGGTGGCCTCCCGAGTTCCTTTGAGCAGGCAGGCTCTCAATGCGCGTGCCCCAACCCGTTGAAACCGGGCGCCGCTCCAGGCGCCGCTTGCCAATTCTTCTCCGACTGCGCCGAACACTGCTGTGATTGTCCCAAAGACAAAGGCAAGTACCGCACCCGACTTTGTCTGAACGGCAAGTGCGCCGGCGTGGCGCAGGCCTGTGCCACGCCGGAGCCCGGCATCTGCTACGTGGATCCGTGATCGAGCGCACGGAGTCTTGGGTCGCGAGAGTGTAATTTGTTTCTAAGGCGGCAGGCCCCGCCTCGCGTTCCGCGCTGCAAGTCGGCGCCTACCGCTCGACTCCCGCAGCCGCGCCCCGCGCTCCGCGCCGAGGTCTGCCTCGACGGCTACCCGTCCGACCCGCGCATCTTGGGCCGATACATAGCGACTCCGGGGCGCCGGGGCAGCGCGGGGGCGTGGACGCTGCGCTGAAGATGCGTCGGGCACGCGCCGGCGCGGATCCGCCGTGGCCGCACCCCGCGCTGTAGCGTGCGGATCGTCGTCGGCGCGCGGGGCGGCCGTGGCACAGTCGTCCGCTGCGATCCCCAGGGCGCCCTCGGGCACGCGCCGGAGCGGATCGTTCGTGGCCACACCCCTCGCTCTAGCGCGCGGGCGCGGAGGATCCGTGGCGGCCTCGTGCGCTCGCGTCTCCGTTGGCTCGCTCGGACGCCGACCGACCCTGGATTGCCCGGCGCCGTCGGTCTCCGCGCATTTGCGACGCTTGAGCTCACGCACCAGAAGGCGCATGGCGCGGAGGTGGACGGCTTCGATGGAACGACCGTTGGTCGCGCGGCCAAGAAGATCGCGCGCTTCTTCCAGTAGCTGCACGTACTCGTCTCCTGCGGTGAACTGCACGCCGTAGCGCTGCGGCTCGGTGAGCAGGCTGGTCGCGGCGCGCGTGTCGTCGTCGGCGCCCTCGCCTTGCCCGGCGCGCGGGGTTTGCGTCAGGGGTTCGTCTGCGGGCAGCCACTCCCTGGGACGCTCACCCGCGCGGAGATGCCGCACGGGCGCCAGAGCTTGCGTGGTTTCGGACCAGGTTGGTTCGTGCGCGGCACCTCGTGCGGAGGCGCCCGCGGAGCCCAGGGGCTGCACGCGCTCCGGCAAGTCTGGCAGCGGATCGAGGCGGCGAACCAGCTTCAGGATTTCGCGCTTGGATCGATGTTTTGCCAGCGACAGCACCGCTTCGAGGTTGTCCACGGTCAGGTGCGGCCCGAGCAACAGCAACCCCGTCAAGTGCAGCTCACCTGCAGCGACACGCTCGAGCAGGACTGGAAATCGACGTACGAGCTTGGCAGCGGTGGCGCGCCGCTGCGCCATGTCCTCGCTCATGCGCAGCTCGTAGACACAATACGTATACAGGCTTGAGCAAGCACGCTCCCGGTGCAAACCGCGCGCCTCTACCTCCGCCAGGTGCGCCAACAGCGCCGCCTGGACCAAGTTGGAACGTCCGACCATCGATTGCGTGCTGGTTAAGAGCTCCCCGTCCGAGAGGTGCTCGAGGCGGAAGCCCTGCGCGAGATCGATCGCGCTTTCGCGCTCGGGGAGCGCAGTGTCTCGCTGCGCGACGCCGGTAGCTGTTGTCATGACCCCATCACTGAATTGCGTGCTCATCGCACCACGTTACACCCTGATTTTTGTCCACCCTGGTTCGGCGTTGGTTGCGAGATCGCGCCTGCGATCGCTTTCGTTTTCGTCGTTCTCGCGAAAGCGCGGCTGCGGCTCGATGCGCCGTGGCGCGGGGCCGTCGTGAAGCGAGCGGCGCCTTCGCGCGTCGGTGATGCAAAATCACTGTCCAGCAAAATCGACCGCGACATGCTCTTTTTCCTGCGTGCCAACGATGCACGGCAAGCTGCACGAACAGACGCCCGATTGGTGCCACGCACCCGGCGCATGGACTCAGTGCCGCACGCGCGTCTCCCGACGCGGAGCTTTCGCGGCAACACACCCGCGGCAGGCGCCCGCGCGCTCACCGCACCCTGCCCTAACCGCGATGATTCGCCCTACCCGCGATGATTCGACTGGCTCACGATCGCGAACACGATGAACGTGGCGACGAGGCCCAGCAGGACCACGAGCACACCGATGAACACGCGGCGCTTGCGGCGCTCGCCATCGATGAACGGCATGTCGTCGAGATCCGCCAGGTCGACCACGATGTCGCGGGCCGGCTGGTAGGCAAGCGGCGCGGGCTGAGTCGCAACGGGCGCCGCGGGTGCTGCGACCTGTGGCGCAACCGCAACGCCTGGTTGCGGGAGTGACGCAGCCGCGGCCGCAACCTGTGGCGCAGCCGCGGCCGCAACCTGTGGCGCCACCGCCGGCTGTGCCGCAGCCGCCACCACAGGCGCAGCCGCCGCCGCAACCTGTGGCGCAGCCGCAGCCGCAGCCTGTGGCGCCGCGGCCGGCATGGGTGGAGGCGCGCCGGGGCGCGCGGCGGAGGCGGCCAGGGCCTCTTGCTGCAACTTCACCATCGTCGCGATTTGCCGTTCGAGAACCTCGACGCGCGCCGCCGCATCCGCGCCCTCGAGCGCTTCCAGGCGGCGCTCCATAGTCGCCAGCTGCGCGGCGATCGCCCCGACGTCGGCTTTGACGGCACTGACAGCGACGTTCGCAACTTCCCGTGCGACGCCGCGCACTAGGTCGCGATCGACGGACGGCCCCGCGATCGTGCTCGCGCCACTCGTTGCCAGAGGTGTGCGGGGCGGCGGGGGCTTGCGCGCTCCGAATGCAGGTTTCGCCGCGGCGGTTTCAGCCGGATCGGGAACAGAGCGCTTGCGCGGCGGCGGGGCAGCCATCGAATTCACCCTACCATCAACCCGCGCGAGGCTAGGGCACCACCTCGGATCCGAGCCGAACCTCAGGGTAGCTGCGCCGTTACGGGGGCGCTGGACGGAAAGTCGAACTCGACTTCCGCGCATTCTGCGGGGCCCGATGTCACGCATTGCTTGAGAGTCGACGGCGGTGCGTCGACGACGTCGCCGGGAGTGGCGCACATCTTGGCGGTGTACTTGCCCGGTGCTGCGAACTTGCGTGTCACACATGCAACCGTGCCATTGCAGGTGCCGTCTTCGAAATAGTGTCCGTCCCAGTTGAGTTCAGCGCCCGTCACCTCGATGCCGTGAGCCTCTTGGCAAGCTGCACCCGGACACGGCAGCATCTCGCACGTGTCGCAGGGGGTGTAGCAGTCACCGGCACTCAGCCGAAGCGACTTGCCGCTGGCGTCGAGGACGCCAACGTCGCCGCCTGTCGAACCGCAACTGGACGTCTTGCAATAACTCAGGCTGTTGCTGATCTGAAACACGATATGCGTCGTGCCTGGCGAAGTCCCACCAGCACCGCCGCTCCCGTCGCTCGAGCCGCTGCCGCCACAAGCGGCGACGCTCCCCGCCACGCATAGCGTGGCAATGCTCAAGAGCCGCTTCATGATTGTGTTTGTCGTGATGGGCATCGAGACTCCCTCGGGCGATCCGTCGACCCAGCGTAGCATCCGCGGGAGGGCACCGCTTTGGAGGAGCGGGCGAAAGGAAGGACCCCAGGGGCCTGCACGTATGTCCGAATCAGTGCACCGCGCTCTTTTTCTTATCTTGGTTGGCAGCTTGGCGACATCGGGCTGCATGTTTCCCAGTTGCCCGTCCCAGCCGACGGGCTGCGCGGACTCCGCGGAGCTGTCGTTGATGCTGCCGGAGAGCTCGGGAAACGATTTTGAGATCATCGTTTCCGGGGAAGACGGAACCGACGCGCAAAGCACCCGCTGTCTCCTTGCCTCCCCGGACGTCAGCTGGGACCGGCCGTGGCTGCTGGACTGCAAGACCGGCGACTTCAGCGTGTCGGTGGCGCCCGTGCTCGCATCGGAAGCGGATTGCGAGCCCACGCCCGCGCCCACCGGCATCAACGTGGACTGCGGCGCCAGCGTCAAGAACCTCGGCACTCGATTGACCGTGCGTGTCGCCGGGCGCCCGGCAAAGCTGCGCCTGGCGCTGCGGGACGCGGCGAAGGATTACACGCCCGTTGACGTCGAGATGTCCTACGCGACCGTGAAGCCTGATGGGCCGTCCTGTCCGGGCGCCTGCTCCCAGGCAAATCAGACCCTGCACTGGTCAGCGCTGACGACGCCCTAGGCCCGACTTGCCCGGGCCGTCGGGATCCCCATTAGCGCACGCGCCAGGCACGCGTCGTGCTTTCTATTCCCGGCGCAGCGACAACAAGAAGTCCCGTGCCTGATTTCCATCCACCCGCCAGCCCACCGCGTCGCAAGCGCATCGTGACCTTTGCACCCGCACGGCCGGACCAGGACCTGCGCGCGGCTTTGGCCAGACGAAGTGAAGCCGCCCTGGCGGATCCCGAGTGGGCCAGCTGCAACACCGCCGCCGAAGTGCACGCCGCCGTCAGTACCGAGTACGTTGACATCTTGCTGCTCGACCTGCGCAGCTCTGGCTCAAGCGCCGCGGATGCCGTGCGGCAGGGCTTCGCGTTGCTCGACGAGCTAGATAGCCACAAGGACGTGGAAGCGCGCTACGCGTTTCACCGCATCGTGGCCCTCGTGGCCGACGCGGACTTGGTTCGGGCCGACAACTGGGTTGCGGAGTTGGGAGCCCGCGGCGTGGGCTCGATCTTGCGAGCGCATCCCAACTCCGAAACGCGCGCACAGTTCGAAGCGCGCGTCGCCGAAGCCCTGGAAACCCTCCTGGGGGCGCGTGTTGGGGGCAAGATTGCATTGGCGGCGTCCGGCGGCGGTATCACCGGGATCTACTTCGAGCTCGGTGCTCTGAAGTGCTTGGACGATTGCATCGATCGACCCGTGAACGACTTCGACATGTTCTTCGGCATCAGCGCGGGCGCGGTGGTGACCGGAGTGCTTTCAGCGGGGTACTCTGTGAGCGAGTTCATGGCTGCTCTCGCTGGCCACCCCGGGAGTCGCGTACCGGATCTGGATCTCCAGCTGCTCCGCCTTGGAAATATCAATTTTCCTGACATGAAGCGCCGCCTATTCGCCGGCAGCGAATTGTTCTGGAAAGCGCTGTATAGCCTGGTCTGGCGGCGGCGTTTGCCCCGGCTCAATGACCTGTTTTTGGACTACTCGGCACTGATCGGACCGCCGTTCCGCTCGGACGGCTTCGAGGGCATGCTGCGCGAAATTCTCAGCCAGCCGGGCGCGACCAACGACTTTCGACAGCTGCGCCGACCGCTATACATCGGCGCGACGGACCAAGATCTGCGCGGCCATGTGCTCTTCGGCAGTGAGGGCGCCGATCATGTGCCCATCAGCCGCGCTATCCAAGCCTCGCTCAGTGTGCATCCAGCATTTTCGTCCGTGGAAATCGAGGAGCGCTACTACGAAGACGGCGCCGTCACCCGAACATCAAACTTCATCGAGGCCATCGGGCGTGGAGCAAAGCTCGTGTTCGTGCTCGATCCCTTCGTGCCCTATGTGTCCCACGAACCCGGCGCCATCAATCGGCAGGGCGTGCTCTACAACATCGATCAAGACATTCGCGCGCTGTCTTACACGCGCTTTGCCAACACTCGCAATTGGGTGTTGCGAAAGCACCCTGATGTCAGCACCTACACCTTCCTGCCCTCCAACCGCGTGCGCCGGCTGCTCTCCGCGAATCCGATGGACCACCGCCCCTACTTGGAAATCTGGCGCGGCGCTTACGTCTCCACGTTCCAACGCATCAAGCGCTTGCAGCACCGCATGCAAGGCGATCTGGCAGCGCATGGGATCCGCCTCGATCTGACCCAGGCCGAAGCCGTCGCCAAACGCCTCGACGCGGTCATCGAGCCCTGCTTCGCTGACTTCTTCCCAGACGGCCAGGTCGTGATCGAGACGCCACCCCTCAGCATGCAGCCCGCGGCGCAACCTGTGCCGCGCAACCTAGATTCGGCGCAAATTTTGCAGCAAGAGGCGATTTGTCCCAGATGATTTCCCGCAACTGAGAAGCGTAACCATCCGGGAACATTGCTTGCTAGTGTTGACGACGCCGTGAGCGAAACCCACATCCTCGCCCGCACCCGGGCCCTCGCCGGGATCGATCCGGCCGCCTTGGCCCAGCTGACCCGCTCTACAACCACGCGGGTGTTCGGTCGCGGAGACGCCATCTGGCATGCGGGCGACGCACCGCGCGGACTGGTCGTGGTGGCCCAAGGCTTGGTGAAGGTGGTGCGGCCGGCGCCCAAGGGGCGATCGACCATCTGCGGGATCTTTGGTCCCGGCGAAAGCATCGGAGACGTCGCCTTTGTGCGCAACATCCCCTACCCGGCGGATGCCATCGCAGCGACCGACACAGTGTCGATCATTGAAGCTCCCGGCGACGCCGTACGACGCTGCCTCGAACGCCAGCCCGAGCTCGGTATGTCCTTGGCGTGCGGCATGGCGGACAAGCTCAGTGCGCTGCACGGCAAGATCGACGTGCTGAGCGCCGGCACCGTGGAAGCGCGCCTGGCGACGCTCATCTTGGAACTCTACGAAAAGCTCGGCGACGACTTCGAAGACGGCACCAGTCACGTGCCCCTTGCCCTGTCGCGGCGCGAGCTGGCGGATCTTGTGGCAACTACCTTAGAGACGACGATTCGCACCATGAGCCGTTGGGAGCGTGAAGGTGTCGTCGCGACGCTCGCCGACGGCTTCCGCATCGACGATCTCGAACAACTGCGCCGCGCCGCCGGACAGAGCGACGACGCAGCGTAGCCGCCGCGTGAACCGGACGGTCGGCGTCGCGCGCCTGCCAAGCCGCGCCGAAACGCCCACGAAAGGCAGCTCGCAACCCCGCGCTAGGGGCGACCGACCGAAGGCACACTCCAGATCCCTAACCGCGAATCAAAATTCGCCCCTCAGATGCGGAGCGTGTGACGTCGCTCATTCTCCAACGGCATCTACACGGATACCGTGCGCCCCGCGTGCTGCACGAAGCCGCGCGCTCCAAACAGGAGACCACGATCGTGACCAAACCCGCTTCAACCTTCGCCATCCTGCTGCTCGCTCTCGCCGCTTGTGCCTGCGACAAGAAGGAAACCGCGTCCTCCACCGCTTCCACGGGGGAACCCGCCACGGCCGCCGCCACCCCGGAGGCTGCCGCGAAGAAATACTTCGCGATGAAATGCGAAGTCTGCCACGGCAAGACCGGCGCGGGCGATGGCGCGGGCGCAGCAGCGCTCAATCCGAAACCTGCCAATTTCGCCGACGCGGCCTGGCAGGGCGGCGTGACCGACGAACACATCGCCAAAGTCATCGTGGAAGGCGGCGCCGCCGCCGGCAAGAGCGCTACGATGCCGCCCAATCCTGATTTGAAAGGCAAAGACGACCAGGTCAAGGAGCTGGTGAAGCTGATCCGCGGCTTCAAGAAGTGACGCTGGCGACGCAGCGCGAGCGGTCAACGGCGGTGGGCTTTGCCGGCCACATCTTGCAAGGTCGTCGACGTCGCCCACTCGCGCAGCGCGTCGTTGAGCCGGGACCAAGCCGGATGCAGCGGACAGGGGTGCGCCGCGTCGCAGTCGCCCCAACCGAAAGCGCAGCGCTCTTCGCTGGGCATCTCGTCCACGGCGTCGAGCACGTCACTCAAGCGTACCTTCACTGGGGGCCGCGACAGCACAAAGCCACCCCCGTGGCCCTTCTGGGAATCGAGTAGTCCCGCGGCCACCAATTTGCGCAAGATCTTCGAGAGATACGAGGCTGGAACCAGGGTCATGCGCGCCAGCTCCTGTGCCGTCAACGCACGCGCCGGGCGCTGTGCCGCCAGCTGGGACAGCGCTCGCAGAGCGTATTCTGCGGTCTGACTCAGGGGAGCCACCCGGGCGCGGGACCGCGGACGCCGCGCTCGGGCCACGGGCAGCTTTCGTTTGGAGGACTTGACACTTGTCATACCCAGAACCCTCTCTGCGGTCTATCAATAGACATCTTTATCCATAGACTCCTTTGTCTATTGAGATCAATCCCAAACCCGCCAGCCCGCATGAACTCCGAAATCTCGACTTTGCCCGAAGCGCGCGCCATCCGGCGTTGGATTGCGCTCGCCGTCGGCTCGCTGGTGCTCGCCGGGATGCTCTCGTTGATGTTGGTGATCGCGCGGGCGCCCGGTACTTCCGCACTGGTCAGCGACCCACTGTTTTTCCGGCGCTGCCTGGTGGTGCATGTCGACCTCTCGCTCGTCGTTTGGGCATACGCCTTTGCGACTGCGCTCCTCTTCCTCTTACCGCGAGCGGGTGAAAGCTCACTCGTGAGCAGGGCGGGAGTCTTCGTGTCCACCGGCGGCGTCGGGCTTCTGGTGTTGTCCGCGATGGCGCCGGGTGCGAAGCCCGTGCTCTCCAACTACGTGCCAATGATCGAGCACTGGTCTTTCGGTGCCGGCTTGATCATCTTCGCGTTGGGCGTGCTGATCGGGATCGTGGATCGGCGCCTGCTCCCATCAGAGCCGGCACCCAGTCCGCTGCTGTTCGTCCCGGAAGCAGCTATCCCCGGCCTACGCGCAACAGGTCTCCTCTTGATCGTCGCTGCACTCACCTTCGCCGCGTCTTGGTCGAGCACTCCGTCGGGGTTGGCTGCAGATGTGCGCTACGAGTTGGCCAACTGGGGCGGCGGCCATGTGCTCTCCGCCGCGGGCAGCGCCGCGATGGCGAGCACCTGGCTCATCCTGCTGGCCGGCGACAAACGCCACCAGGTGATGCCGCGCTGGTTTGCGTCGCTGTGTTTCGGTCTACTCGTGCTGCCGTGGCTCTGGGCGCCGATGCTCGCAGCCAGCGGCGTGCAGGACACGGCCGCACGAGAAGGCTTCACCACCCTGATGCGTTGGGGGATTTTTCCACCCATCGCCGTCTTGGCCATCGCCAGCCTGGTCGCATTCTTCAAGACGCGCACTTCCGGAGGCGCATTTTCCCTCCGACGCGTCGGCTTTGTCGCGAGTCTCGGCCTGACCGCCTTGGGTTGGGTGCTCGGCGCACTCATCCGGGACTCCACCACGCTGATCCCAGCGCACTACCACGCGGCCATCGGCGGAGTGACGGTTGCCTTCATGGCGGTGACCTACCCGGTCTTGCATGCGGCCGGGCTGCACCTCACAGCCACCGAGCGCCGCCGCAAGCTCGCCATCGCCCAACCCGCGGTATTTGCCATTGGCCAGGCGATCTTTGCCGTCGGCTTCGGCTACAGCGGCGCCCACGGCATGGGCCGCAAGCTCTACGGCGCCGAACAGACATCCCGCGAACTGGGCGCCTGGATCGGCCTAGGCGTCATGGGCATCGGGGGTCTCGTGGCCATCGTCGGTGGGCTCATGTTCATCGCACTCACTTTCCGCGTGCTGCGCTTGCAGCGCACCTCGCCTGCGGAGGCTCCTTTGTCATCCGAACTCGGAGGATCTCATGGCTGAATCAACCCCGGTTACTGTTCACTGGCTCGAGCGTTTGCTCGACAACACCTGGCTACTGCTCGCCCTCGGCGTCCTGGTACCGGCGATCTCGTACACCCTGTGGGGTTTGATCGAGCTCGCCAATCTGCCGTCCGCCACTCTGCCGTAAGGAAGGAATACGTCGATGGAAAGCCCGCTAGCATCTGTTGCGCCGAACTGGCTCAAGGCGCCCACCGGCACCGAGCGCGCCTGGATCGGCTTGGCGCTGCTCTGGTGCGTCGTGCTGACCCTGGCCATGCCGTACTGGCACTTCAAGGGAAAGCAAAACAGCACCGGCGAAGCCTACACCGTTGAACCCGCCAAGTTTGCCGCACGCGTTCAGCAATTCGTCGAGTCCAACAAGGTAGGCGAGGAAAACGGCGTGCCCATCGTGGAGCCCGCGCCAGGCGGCGACGCCTACATGCAAGCCCAGATGTGGACCTTCTATCCCATCTTGCAGCTCAAGAAGGGACAGACCTACCGCATTCATCTGTCCAGCCTCGATCTCCAACATGGTTGGTCGGTGATGCCCATCAACATGAACTTTCAGGTGCTGCCGGGCTACGACCACGTGCTCACCATCACGCCCACCACCGCCGGGGATTTTCCGGTGATTTGTAACGAATTCTGCGGCATCGGGCACCACCAGATGACCGGCAAGATCATCGTCACGGAGTAAGCCATGACCACAATGGACCCCACCGTTGAAGACGCGCTGCCCGAAACGGCAGTCGAGCCGAAAGGCAACCACGCGCCCGGCATGGCACGAGTCTGCGCCACGACCGGACTCACCGTCGACCTCACGGCCGAAAAGTTCATCAAGCTACACGCCGTCTTCGCGGTGGTATTCTTGCTTCTCGGCGGCATCGCGGCGCTGCTGATCGCAATGACACGCTGGAGCGCAGTGCACCTGTTGCCGGCGGACTGGTACTACCGCCTGACCACGTTCCACGGGCTCAATATGTTGATCTTGTGGATCCTCTTCATGGAGGTCGCGATTCTGTACTTCGCAGCCACTGCTTTGTTGAAGACACGGCTGGCCTCCGCTGGGCTGGCCTGGGCGGGCTTCGCCCTCATGGCCGTGGGCGCAGTAGTGCTGGACGTAATGATCTTGATGGGCACCAGCGACGTGATGATGACGTCCTACGCGCCGCTACGCGCGCACCCCTTGTTTTACCTGTCGATCATATTTGTTGCTGTCGGAACCCTGATCGGCGTGATCAACTTTTTCGCCACCATTTACATTGCCAAGCGTGACAAGACCTACTCTGGCTCGGTCCCGCTAGTCGTCTTCGGGGCCATCACGGCCGCTGTCATCGCAGTGGTCACTCTGGGCCATGGCGCGGGCATCATGATCCCGACGTTCTTGTGGTCGATCGAAGTGCTGCCGAGCCCAGACCCGGCCGTCTACCGCCTGGTCTGGTGGGGCCTCGGCCACCAGTCGCAGCAGGTGAACGTCGCGGCCATGGTCAGCGTTTGGTACTTGCTTGGAGCCATCACCGTAGGCGCCAAGGTGCTCAACCAGGGCGTCTCCCGCACCGCCTTCTTGCTCTACATCCTGTTTATCAACTTGGCGTCTGCCCACCATCTGTTGGTGGACCCAGGGGTGAGCGCCGGATGGAAGATCTGGAACACCTCCTACGCGATGTACCTGGCCGTGCTGGCCTCCATGATCCACGGCTACACGGTGCCCGCCGCCGTCGAAGTCGCGCTACGTAAGCAAGGACACAACAAGGGGCTGTTCGGATGGCTCGGTGCCGCGCCTTGGCGCAATCCGGGCTTCTCGGGCTTCTTCTTGAGCCTGGTGGTGTTCGGCTTCCTAGGCGGCATCACAGGTGTGACCTTGGGCACGGAACAGATCAACATCATCGCCCACAACACCCTGCGCATTCCCGGCCACTTCCACACCACGGTCGTCGGTGGCACCACCACCGCGTTCATGGCGCTGGCCTACTACGTCGTGCCGCTGATATTCCGGCGAGAATTCCCCATGCGTGCGATCTGCCGCGCGCAGCCCTACGTGTTCACCCTCGGCGTAGTGATCCTCGCTGTGGGTATGTCTTTCGCAGGTTCCTACGGCGTCGCACGTCGACATTGGGACGTGGAATTCACCGGTGCCACCCACGCGGCCAGCTTCGACCCGAGTGTGCACATCTTCCTGGGCATGGTTGGCATCGGGGGCATCATCGCCTTCGTGGGCTTGCTCATGTTCGTCATTCCAACCGTCATCGCAGTGTTCTTCGGTAAGAAAATCGAAGGCAAGATGCCCGCCTGGTGAGGAGCAAAGTCATGGCAAAACAAGAAAAAGCTGCGGACGTCATCGACAATGAAGGCGCGCACAAAGGAGACCAAATGCATGCGGCTCCTGGCACCTTCGTGCTCACACTGATCCTGCTGCTATCCTTCGCGGTGTACTACTTCGCGAACTGGAAAGCGCTGGCGGACGTCTGGCACGTTCGCTGAGTCCCAAACGAAAAGACCGTGCCATGCCGCCATCCACCGAACTCACCGGCCCCGTCAGCGTCGCTTTGTTGGCGCGCCCTGAGCAGGAGCCCGGAGACGACTCGGACGGCGGCGATGGCCGAAGGTGCAGCCGCGATGGCAACCAGCATCCCACTGGATTGCCTCGCGGCCTGAGCCACTTGTACGAGTTCTTCTCTTCTTTTCGGTTCCCGGTCCTGACCCTGGGCGTCATGGTCAGCGTCGAGCTGTTCCAGGTCTTGATGCTGCTGCTGCCCGCATCTGAGTCCGGACTTGGGGCGTTCGCGGAGGAGTTTCGCGTCTGGTGTTACGGCCTAGACCCAGTACACGGCGGTCTGGAGTGGGGCTACGTACTCATGTTCTTGGCGCAACCCGCTGTGATGAGTCTGGTTCTCGCCGTCGTCTGGAAGGACCCGATTCGGCAGGTCTTTCGCAACACGCCGAGAAAGACCGTGCCCTATTTCTGCGTCTCGGCGGTGCTGGTGACTGCGGTCCTGGTTTCCCTGATCAGCCTGGGCTCCCCCGCCCAAGCCAAGGCGGTCTTTCCTGCGGTCGCGCTGCGCACGGCCAAAGACGCGTTCCCGGTGGATCTCGACAACCAAGATGGCCAGCGCGTGACCCTCGAGTCCCTTCGCGGCCAGGTCGTCGTGCTGACCGGCGTCTACGCAACCTGTGGACACACCTGTCCGTTGATCATGGGACAGGCGCGGCGCGCCATCGGCAAGCTCACCGCTCCAGAGCGCGCCCAGATCCGTCTACTGGCTATCACCCTCAACCCCGAGTACGACAAGACGCCGGTCCTGAAACAGGCGTCCGTCCGCTACCAGGCGCCAGCGCCGACCTACCACTTCCTGGGCGGAGACAGCGACCGGGTCAATAAGATCCTAGATGCCTACGAAATCGCCCGGGAAATGAACCACGACACGAAACAGATCGACCACGCGAACCTATTCATCGTGCTCGACAAGCGCGGAAAGGTTGCCTACCGCCTCACCCTGGGTGAGCAGCAAGAGCAGTGGCTCACCGAAGCCATGCGTCTTCTCGCAAAGGAAACCTGACTATGTCCTCGACCCAGCCGGCGGAAACGACGGAGGGGGGGAACACCAAGGGGGAAGACGCCGAGCGCGAGGACGCCGACCGCCAGGACGCCGAGCGCGCCACGCGCGACGACACGCCGAGCGCGCCGCCCACCGCCACGACGCCACGGCGGAGTCTGCCACTGATCCCGGAAAGCGCTGAGCCTCGCGTACGTGGCGAGCCGGCCTTTCGCGCCGCGGACGCGCTATTGCAACGCTTGGATGCCTGGACCGGGCGCGTCCTTCCCCCCGAGCACAATCCGCTGGTGCAGTCCGGCGCCATCGCCACGACTACGTTTTTGATCGCGGTCATCACCGGCATCGTGTTGCTGTTCTGGTACCAGACCAGTGTGCACGGCGCGTACGCCTCCGTACAAGCCATGACGGCAGCGCCCTACACCTCGGGCTTCGTGCGCACTCTGCATCGCTACAGCTCCGATGCGTGCATGCTCTTCGTGCTCGTGCACGCGCTGCGGCTATTTGCCGCGCGGCGTTTCGGAGGAGCCCGCTGGCTCGCCTGGATCACCGGCTCGATCTTGCTTCTGCTGCTGTGGGTGATCGGCTGGCTCGGCTACTGGCTGGTGTGGGACGAACGCGGCGAGCTAGTGGCTCGAGGCACCGCCCGCATGCTGGACGTGCTGCCCATTTTTGCCGATCCGCTATCACGCTCGTTCTTGGTGGACGAGAAGGTCAACTCGCTGCTCTTTTTCGTGGTGTTCTTCGTGCATATGCTGGTGCCGTTGGCGCTCGGCATCGTGCTCTGGATCCACATCAAACGTCTGAGCCGCCCACAGTTCTGGACCAAAGTCGTGCTGACGACTTGGACTACCGTCGGGCTATCGATCTTGAGCGTCGTAGTGCCAGCGGATTTGGCTCCTCCCGCGCAGATGGCGGTCACCAGCAGCAACCAAAGCTTCGACGCCTTCTACTTGCTGCCCCTGGTGCTTACGGAACGGCTTGGGGGAGGCGCGCTGTGGGCGCTCTTCCTGATCGGCGGCGCGGTGATGCTTTCGCTTCCATTCGTGCTGGCTCGCAAGCGCGCGCAGCCGGCTCTGGTCGTCGAATCGCGCTGCAACGCTTGCCGCAAGTGCTATGCGGACTGCCCCTACGACGCGATTTCCATGCAACCACGCACCGACGGCGCGGAGTTTGACGCTCGTGCTTTCGTCAACGCCGATCTGTGCGTCGGCTGCGGGATCTGCGCAGGCTCCTGCGACTCCGCGGGAGTGGGCGTCGACTGGTACGGATCCTTCGACATCCGCAAACAGCTCGACGACGCCGTCAAGCAGCGGCCTGGAGTGCCCGTCGCGTTCTTGTGCGCCGAAGGCGTCGGCGCCCAGGTACCAGTCAACGCCGAGCGCGAGAGCCCAGACCTTGAAGGCTTCGTCGTCATGCGCGTGCCCTGCGCCGGCTGGATCCACCCGCTGATCGTCGAGCGCGCCATGCGCCGCGGCGCAACGGGCGCGATGATCGCAGCCTGCGGCTCCGGCACCTGCCGCTACCGCGAAGGCGCCGAGTGGACTTTGCAACGCTACTCAGGCAAGCGCGAGCCTGTGCTGCGTACGGACAAGGTCGACCCGAAGGACGTGGAAGTCGTCGAGCTCTATCCTCGAGATCGCGCAGGCCTGCACGCAGCCGCGGAGCGCCTGCAGCAAAAAACGGCGCCCCAAGCTCCCGCCCTAGCACCGCTCTGGATGCGCGCGGGCTTCGGCCTAGCCGTCACGGCATTTGTGCTGGTGCTCACCTGGGCGGGCAACCTGGTCAGCCATCCCCTGCCCGACGGCGACCGCAGCAGCGTGGTGGTGTCCTTCAAGCACGCAGGACAGCTCGCCGAGGCCTGCGTGGAACCCACGCCGGAAGAAATCGCCAAGCTACCGAAACACATGCGGCCACAGAAGAAGTGCGAGCGCCGCCGCTCGGACGTGCGCTTGCGTATCAGCGTGGACGGCAGCGTCGTGCACACCGAAGCGGTCTCACCGGGCGGGATCTGGAAAGACTCTTCCAGCCTGGCGGTGGTCCGCGTGCCAGTCGCCACGGGCGCGCGCGACGTCTTGATCGAAGTCGGGGACGGCCCAGACCCCAAGCAATACGGCTATTCGACATCGAAACGCATCGATGCCAAACCCGGGCACGACGTCGTCGTGCTCTTCGACGAAGCAGGAAAGTTCGAGTGGCACCATGACAGCGACTCCGAGTGAAGTCCCCTTCCGCACCATCATCGAACCCTTTCGCATCAAGGCCATCGAACGGATCATTCTGACGACGGCTGCGGAGCGCAGCGCGTTGCTCGAGGCCGCACATTTCAATCTGTTTCGCATCGCGGCCAGCAAGGTCACGGTGGATCTGCTCACGGACTCCGGCACCGGCGCCATGAGCGACCAACAATGGGCCGGCATGCTCTCCGGGGACGAGTCCTACGCCGGCAGCCGATCCTTCGACCGCTTCCGCGACGTCGTGGCGGACCTCACCGGCTATAGCCACATCTTTCCCACCCACCAGGGACGCGCCGCAGAACGCATTCTTTTCGAAGCCATCGTCGAACCCGGCGACGTCATCCCCAACAACACGCACTTCGACACCACCCGCGCCAACCTCGAACACCGCGGCGGCCAGGCCCTGGACATCCCCACCGTCGGCGGCGATTTCGGCGGCGACATGGACCTCGGCGCTCTCGACCGTGTGCTAGCTGGCGACGCGCGCGTGCCCCTGGTGATGGTGACGTTGACCAACAACGCCGCCGGCGGCCTGCCCGTGTCCTTCGCCAATCTGACGGAAGTTCGCAAGCGCTGCGACCACCACGGTATCCCGCTGTTCCTCGACGCCGCGCGCTTTGCGGAGAACGCCTGGCTCGTCAGCCAACGCGAACTCGGCGGCGGCCACCCGAAGGAAATCGCGCAGCGCATGTTTCGCCTGGCGGACGGTTGCACCATCAGCGCCAAGAAGGACGGGATCGTGAACATCGGCGGGATCCTGGCGACGAACCACGCCGACTGGGCCCAGCGCTTCGAGGAGCTTCTGATCTTGACCGAGGGCTTTTCAACCTACGGCGGACTCGCCGGGCGCGATCTGGAAGCAATTGCCATCGGCCTCGAGGAAGCTCTCGACCCGCACTACCTGCGCTACCGCCAAGCAACGATCGCGTATCTGGGCAAAGGCATCCAAAAGGCCGGCCTTCCCATTGTCGAGCCGCTGGGTGGACACGCCGTCTTCATCGACGCGCGCAAGGCGCTGCCCCACATTCCCCTGGCGCAGTTTCCAGCGCAGGCCTTGGCCGTCGAACTGTTCCGGGAGGGCGGCGTGCGCAGCGTCGAGGTCGGTGGTTTGATGTTCGGGGATGCCGCACGGAACGATCTCGTACGCCTGGCATTGCCCAGGCGCGTGTACACTGCCTCTCATATCGATTGGGTGATCGAAACCGCCGAACGCGTCGCTGCCCGTGCCAAAGACATTCGCGGCCTTGAGATCTTCGAGTCGCCCAAAGCCTTGCGGCATTTCAGCGCCAAACTGCGCCCGCTCTGAACTCCCCGTCCCTCGAGCCGCGCCTTCGGTCCCAGCGTACCCGCACGTCTCGCCCATTTTTTTGGGGTCGGGTCGCGGGGGCACCGTGGTGCCCTAATCCCGCGCGTGCACGCGCTTTTCGACGCGTGGTTTGACGTCCGACCTTAGCTCGGGAAAAACCCCGAGACGCATGGGAAAGGAGGTGTAGCTCGATGGCCGACGTCAAACTGACTCAGCTCGTCACGGGTGGTGGTTGAGCCCGCAAGCTCCCCGCTGAGGATCTGGTCCAGGTCCTGAAACACCTCCCGCCTGCCTCACATCCCTGGCTCCAAGTAGCCGGTAAAATGGATGATGCGGCGGTGGTGCGCCCGCCCGGCGCTGAGCGCGAGCTCGTGCTTACCATCGACGTCATTACGCCCATCGTGGATGACCCGGTGGTGTTCGGAAAGATCGCGGCGCAAAACGCGCTCTCGGACGTCTACGCCATGGGCGGCAAGCCAGAGCTGGCACTTTCCTTCGTCGGCATGCCCGACGTCGTTGGCCTCGACGTGCTCGCGCAAGTGCTGAGCGGCGTGCAGCAAGCCTGCGCCGAAGCGGCTTGCACCATCGTTGGCGGCCACAGCATTCGGGATAGCGAACCCAAGGTCGGGCTCACGGTGATCGGCAGCGTCGCGCCGGGCCAGGCGTGGACGCACCAAGGCGCCCAGCCCGGACAGCTCGTGGTGCTGAGCAAGGCCCTGGGCACGGGCCTGATCGCGCACGCCGTCAAAGCGGGCAAGGCCATCGACGGCGCCCTCGAGGCTGCCACCGCGTCGATGCTCCTCAGCAACGCCGCTGCCTGCACGGCAGGGCTTGAAAGCGACGTGCGCGCCGCCACCGACGTCACGGGCTTCGGAATGCTCGGGCATCTTTCGCACATCTTGAGCGAAAGCGCGGTGGGCGCCCGGGTATTTGCCGATCGGGTGCCGCTGCTTTCCGGCGCCCTCGAAGCTGCCGCCGCGGACTGCGTGCCCGGCGGCACCAAGCGAAACCGCAGCTACGTCGACGGCTGGCTATCCGGCGCCGAGCAGCTCGATCCGGCGCGGCTAACCGTTCTCGTCGACGCACAGACCAGCGGCGGCCTGCTGCTGTTGGTGGACGCCCCGCGCGCCGACGCGCTGCTCGCTGCGCTCGGTGCGCCTGCCGCGATCGTTGCGGAAATCACCGACGCCGCGGGCAAGATCGAGCTGACGGGCGGCTGAAGCGCGACCCTCGCTCCGAAGTCGGGTGGCGAGTGTGATCGGTATTTGGGTTGGTCCGGTGCTGGGTCAATGCGGCGGGCACAAGTTCGCGCTGGGTGACGGGTTCGCAGGAGCCGGTGGTGGTGGCGGGGGCTGCCCTCCTTCGAGGGTTCCGATGCGTCGCGGCGGCGGCAGCGACGGTGGCGGGATCGGGGTCGGTGTCCGTGGCGGGGTCGGTGTCCGTGGCGGGGTCAGTGTCCGTGGCGGGGTCGGTGTCTGTGGCGGGGTCAGTGTCCGTGGCGGGGTCGGTGTTGGTGACTGTCGTGGTGACGTCGTGAGCGGTGCTCGTGCCAGGCCGAGGCATGCGGAGCCGCAGGTGCGATTGGCGCAGGCGCGGGGCGGCCGTACGCTGCCTGCATGCAAACCAGGACCCTCGGTGCGTTTGCCATCACCGCCGCTGCACTCGTTTTCTGCGCTTGTGGCAGCGATGACAGCGCGAACTCCGGGGTCAAAGACGCAGGCGCCGATTCCGGCAGCGGCGGCGGATTCACCGGCGGCTCCGGTGGAAGCAGCGGCAGCACCACGGCCGGCGGAAGCGGTGGTGCAACAGGAGGTGCAGGCGGTGCAACGGGTGGCACCGACGCTGGAGTTGACGCCGGTGGCGCCAGTGGAGCGGCTGGTGCAGACGCCGGCGCGACAGGTGGCACCGGCGGTACTGCGGGTGCAGACGCCGGCGCGACGGGTGGCACCGGCGGTACTGCGGGTGCAGACGCCGGCGCGACGGGTGGCACCGGCGGTACTGCGGGCGCAGACGCCGGCGCGACGGGCGGCACTGGCGGCGTCGATGCGGGCGCTGCCGGCGTGAACAGTGATTTCGACGAGTCGCCCGGGGCGAACACGTATCTGGGTGGACTCAAGAGCAGCAATTGGGTCGGCGCGAGTTTCCACGCGCCGAACGCGGGCACGCAGTTGTTCGCTTCGGGCAACGGCAACGCGTCGGGCACGTTTGCCAACCTGGGCATCAAGAAGGATCTGGGCGGCCAGGTTGCGAACGTCACCTATAACGTGTCGTTCTATGTGGTGCAGCCGGACTCGAACCAAATGGGCATTGAGTTGGCGGACTTCAGTCGTCTTCGCATCGGCGGCCCCAACGGCAGCATGAGCTGGACTGCCACGCCCGTACCCACCAGCCCGGGCAATTGGGTGCAATGGAAGGGAACCTACACTCCAGCAGCCGGCGACATCGGCGGCCCCTTCTTTTTTGACGCCCAATTCGACCTCGATGCCAAACACTCCATCGGTATCGACGGCCCCGTCGTCGCCACGCCGCAATAGGCGGAGGTCTCCGCGATCGCGTCCCTCATCCATGAGTGGACTGCGCGGGTTGATCGCCTCGCGGAACCCTTCGCGCTGCTGAAACTCGCCTCCAAGCGCCGCCGAGGACCCACTACCTGCGGTCGCCAGGCATCGCGGTACCGGAGTGGAGCATTCTGGACGTTCCTTCGCGAAGCGCGATGACTTCATCAACGATCCAGGAGCAATGCTCTGTCCAGCTTGCTGGCTTGCGTCGAGGTGGCTCGAGGCCCAGCGTGTTCAGCGGTCCTTGCAGCGCAGAGAAGGCCTTGGCAGCGGAAACGCTCGCAACTCGATCGGACTTGCCTTCGTTACTGGAAACGAGGTCGAGCAGAACTGAAAGCAGCTCAAGGAGTAGAGGCCATCGCGGCAGGAACTTGGGGAGCGGCGAAATCAGTGCAACGAGTTGCGTGCGCCGCTTGTAGGAGAACCTGAGCTGGTTGCCTGCGCTGACGGAGCCGAGCAGCCCGCCCGAAACCAGCCAATCCAGCACCGTTGACAGGTTGCGCTTGGAGTAGCCGAGATAGGTTAGTTCGCTGGCGATGAACGTGGGTGAGGGCCAGGCGAGAGTCGCTCCGATGACGTCCGCGCGCGCGCCCACGCCAAAGAGAGCGCGGAGTCTGAGGTGAATCAGCTCAGGCCGGCCAAGATCCGGCTCGGTCGACTTGCCGGAGAGCCGGACTTGCTGCTCGACCGGGCCTTTCACGTCTGGCCAGTTTCCGCCAACGTGCTCTCGCATTGCCGCGACCCACGGTCCGAACGCTCGACGTCCGTTCTGTGGCAGGCGGGCGAGCAGCGTCTTCAGCCGCGCCCTGGCGATGAACCTGTGGTTCTTCACGCACCAGTCCAGCGCTTCGTCACGAAGGCGCGGATCGCGTTCACCAAGTTGAGCCGTAAGGAGCATCAGCTCCTCCAAGGCCACCGGCACGCCCAACGCCTTCCGCGTCTCCGTCCCCCGGACTCCGGCGAGCGTCCACAGCTGCCAGCACGGGTCCAGCAGCGCGTCCTGCAGCTCTTGCTTAGGAGTCATCGCGCGCCCCAAACTCGCGTAGGGCCTGCTCCAGCATGAGGCTGAAGCCTTCCGACGGATCGTGCGTTCGGCACCAATCCGCGGCGCGGGTGAGTTGGTCTTCGGACGGCTCCAGCAGCCGTAGGTCGCTCGCGTGCTTGCTGTGCGGGCCTTGATCGACCGCGGCGTAGAGCTTGAAGCAGATCTGATCGAAGCGAGCGGCAATGTGAACGGTGAGCGGGCCGAACTGCTTCCTAATCATTCGTTCTTCGAAGCCATCGGGCAGCCCAAAGTCTAGGAGACTCGTTGGCCCGCCGTTGAGCCAATTCGTGGCCAGGCCCAATGCTTCCCCAACATCGGCAACGGCTTCCGAGAGGCCGTGGGGCAGCGGTTTGGCAGTAGCCAGAACACCGTCTTTCAGGAGCGCGACAACGTCGAGATCCTTTGTGGGTCGCTCGAGCAGACCGAGAAGCAGCAAGCTGCCGCCACCAACGACCACTACTTCAGCGGACAGAGCCCTGTCGTCGAGCACCTCGCCTAATGTCTCGAGGGCGCTTTTCAGTGAGGCTGCGGAGAACACAGTTCGAGAAGTTTACACGCTCGTTTCGAGAAAACAAAGTGCTCGTTAGAGTCCTTAGGGTTTTCGATTATGGGCCGTGCTTCTCCCCGGAGGCGGCCATAAACATTTAGGTTTATTGTATATTTGGCTCAGCACGCTGCTCGGCGACCGCTCGATACAGCACCGTGCCTCCCGGTCGATGACGGATTCAGCCCGCGGGGTTTGCGTCGTCGTGCGC
>CBDUPW010000104.1:0-22096 GCA_965369205.1 uncultured Polyangiaceae bacterium
TGCAGCGTCGTGCCGACACAGTGCCCACCCGCGTGAGGGTGGGAACAAATTTGAACCTCGCGCGCAACCCGATGCATCGTCGTGCCGACACAGTGCCCCCCCCGCGAGAGGGTGGGAACAAATTTCAAAACGCCGCGCGCAACTCGATCCACCGTCCCGCCGACACAGGGCCCACCCGCGGGGTCCGAGGAATTAACGCTCAAAGTGGGCCGCACATCGGATCGTTCGGCGCACACTCGCCGAGCGCCGGCTTTTTGCAGGGCAAGGCGCGTGACTCCGCCGTGCAGGTGCCGCGCACGCAACGCGGCGTGGTTACCTTGCATGGAGCGGGACAGATTGTCGTGGCACAGACCGCCTGACTGCAGCCGTGTTTGCGCTGCGCAGCGAGCGCTTCGGAGAAGGCCCGGGAGATCACGCTCGCGCAGTTGCAAGATCTGCCGCAACAAGATCCATCGATGTAGCAGCTGACTACGCAGTCCGCGTCCTCTTTGCACGCGCTCTTGCGTCCTTCCCACCGTCCCGAAAGTTCCGGTATCTGGTTGTGGCTCATGGCTGCAAGCGCCCCAGCGCGACTTGAGCGTTCCGCGCGCGCTTTCTCTCGCGCGGCGGCAGCCTCTTTCTGCGCGAGCGCTTTGCTTTCGAGTCGGAACTGTTCTCGGCGCTCGGCCAGCGCACGTGTTGCGTCGCCTTCTCGCTTGTTGTGATCTAGATACAGATACACGCCGGACGCGACTGCTGCCAGGAGCACCACGGCCGTGATCTGTCGCGATCGCCGGTTCGGCCTCATCCTGCGTGACCGTACCCGGCTCGCGCGTAACCGCGTCCTGCTGCGCGACCGTGCGCTGCTCGTGCGCGACCGTGCGCTGCTCGTGCGCGACCGCGCCCGGCTCGTGCGTGACCGCGCCCTGCTCGCGGAAGTACTCTTCCAAGTGGCCGATAGCCCAAGGCCGGACTATCGAGGAATTCCCTGCGGCCTTCAACGCGGACTGAGCTACAATGAGGTGTCATGCGCTTGGTCCTATTGCTGGCGCTCGCTGGCGTCGTGTCGTGCACCGCCTTCGATGGAGCGGATGCATTCATCGACAAGGTCGACGGCTCTGCGGCGGGTGCGGCGGGTGGCGCAGGTATTGGCGGGGGCGGGTTTCCCGGAACCGGTAGCGGGTCGGGCACGGGCGGCTTCGGCGCGGGTGCTGGTTCGACGGGCACGGGAGCGAGCACCGGCACGGGCGGTGGCGCAAGCACCGGAGGCACGAATACTGGTGGCGGCGCAAACACCGGCGGCGGGGGTGGTACTCCGCCGACGTGCACGACCCCGGCAGACTGCGCGGATTCCAACCCCTGCACCAAGAACGACTGCGTCAGTGGCAAGTGCCAGGCGACGTTTGAGAACGCCGGCAAGGACTGCGGCAACGGCTCGGTATGCGACGGCGTAGAAGCGTGTGACGGCGCCGGTATTTGCAAACCAGGAACGCCACCGCAGATCGATGATGGCAATGCGTGTACCGCGGATTCGTGCGATCCGGTGACGGGAGTGAAACATGTGGCGACGTCCGTCAACGACAACGACGCTTGCACGACCGACACTTGCAACCCGGTGACTGGAGTGGTGAGCCACACGCCGGTGAATATCGACGATGGCAACGATTGCACCACGGACAGCTGCACCGCATCCGGCGGCGTCAAACACACCACGATTGGTAGCGTGACCCAGTGCGGCGGAAGTTGCCCCTCGGGCTACCATGTGACGGGCTATTCCACGAACTTCAGTTGCGGCTCCAGCACGAACAACCAGGTCACCTGCAAGTACAACTGCGGGAGCAGTTTTTCCAAGTGTGGCAGTGGCTGTCCCAGCGGATATCACACCACGGGCTATTCCACGAACTTCAGTTGCGGCTCCAGCACGAACAACCAGGTCACCTGCAAGAAGAACGAGGGCAGCAGCTTCACTACGTGCGATTTCAGCTGTCCGTCCGGCTACGTCAAGACGGGCACTTCGACGAATTTTAGCTGCGGCTCTAGCACGAACAACCAGTCCACTTGCAAGAAGGTCTGAGCGCAGCAGACGCGATGGATCGAGGTTGGCGCCGCGGTGCCTCTTTCCTTCCGTAATTGGCGTCTTGCTGCTCTCGTTCGCGGAGTACGCGTGAGGCCAGTGACGCTTCGCGCGGGATGACGATTCGACGCAGGGCGGTTCGCTCGATGACAAGCTGACACCTTGCGTCGGTGCGGATCGACGAAGACACGCGCCGAATGCGTCCGCGCCGGTCGGCACTGCCTTTGCAGGTGCCCGGAACTGATGACGCACCCAAGGCCGAACAACGGCGTACCCAACCCTTCGAATACCCATGCGGCTGCGGCCAGCGCTCGACCGAGCCACCGAGCCACCGAAGCTTCCGCCGAAGACGCACGTGCCTTTTGGCGCCGCCTGCTGCACCGCTGGCTTGTTCAATACAACCCGATGTACCTCTTGAGTGCGGCCCTGGTGCTGGGCGGGATGTCGCTGTTGTCTCGGGGATTTGCTGCGGCCGGATCGACCGGCGGGCAGGTGGGCGTGGCAGCGATCGCCGAGCTATATGCCTTTGCTCTTATCGGTGGCGCGGCGATCTTGACGCGCATCGGGCTACGTCGTCCCGGAGTGATGCTCGCGTTACTGGCGGCGCTATACCAATGCGATCTGACGCTGCATACGGAAACCTCCGCCTATTTGGGGAGGATCGGCATTGTCGCCAGTGCAGCGTGGGTGCTTCTGTTTTGGGCGAAGCTACGTGCACTGGCCTGGGCGGTGCACTTGCGCCTTTCCCGGTCCGCGCAGACGCTTCCGCTGATTGCAGCCGTTGGGCTAGGCGTGGCCCCGCACGTGATGGCACGTGGTGACGCAGCGACGTCGAGCGTTCTGGTGACGGTGTGGCTGTTCGCGCTGGCATGCATCGCGCTGTGGACGTCTCGCAAAGTAGAGAGCACCGCTGCCCTGGATGCATGGGGCGAAACGGTCTTGCGACGTGCTGTTCGTGGCACCTGGGTGGCGTGGACCGTGCTCTTGCTGTTCCACGTCGCGTTCTGGAGGGACGAAGCTGCGCTGAGCCTCCCGCTCCTACTGCCCGCGCTGCTCTTGCTGTCGACGCGCTTCATGCGGCGTGAAGCGTCGGTGTTTGCAGCGATCTCAGTGGCCCTCGGAGCCACGGCGCTAGCTTCGCCCGCGTCCCTTTCGTTGTGCGCTGGCATGGCCTCCGTCGTGCTCGTGCTGCAAGCCTTTCGGCACGCGAACCAGTTCCGCGAAGAAGCACATACACCTGTCGACAGCGGACCTTACCGAACGCCCGACACTGATGCGCCGCGGAAGCCGCGTTATCACGTCGTCTTCGCCCTAGCGCCCCTTGGCACGCGCGTCCGCATGCTTTCAGCCGCGGTGTTTGGCGTGTATCTGGCGCTGTGGACGATCAGTTGGTCCGGGGGCGCATGGCCAGCGCATGTGCTCGCGCTCGATCTGTTGCTTACCGCTGTTGTCGCGCTAATGGTCTACAAGGCGCGCGCGCGCACTATCTTGGTGCCGCTGACGACGACGTACCTGCATTTTGCCGTGCAGATTGGGGTCGTTTCTGCGCCTGCAACGGCGCTACAGTGGGGCGCCACCTGCGTCGGAGTGGGTTTCGCGCTGCTCATCGCGTCGGTGCTCGCAAGCGTCCGCCTGCAGCGCGCCAGTGATAGCCCGCCGTGAACGTGGCAGACTCTGCCCCATGTCAGCACGTTGGAATTCGCTTTGTCTCGTTGTCGCCATCGGTCTCGCGGGTTGCGGAGACTCCTCCGAAGACAGCGCGAACACGGGCGGCTCTTCGGGAAGCGCTGGCGCGTCCGGGAGTGCCGGAACACCCGGCGCCGGCGGGACGGCTGGAGGCACAGGCGGCGCAGCGGGCAATGCGGGAGCAAGTGGCACGGCCGGCGCAGCGGGCGCAGCGGGCGCAGCGGGGGCGTCGGGAAGCGGCGGTGCGACCGGCTGGACGACGCCAGCGTGCACGTCTGTAAAGGGTACTTGGGCCGTGCGGTTCACGTCGGACGAGGGCGCCACCATCGCGCCCGGAGACGGCGCATTGACTGGCGTGGCCTACACCTGGGGGCTTGCGGCCCTCGATACGCCGAATGTGCTCGTCGCCGAACATGCCGGGCGGATCCTACGCTCTGAGGACGCCGGTTGTACGTACAAGGATTTGGGCGCGGCGCCTGCTTCGACAACGCGTCTGCACGCTGCACCTGGCGGACGCGCCTACGGCTATCAGATGAACGCCAGTCCGATGTACCTCGTGAAGGGTCAGGCGATTCAGGTGCTGAAGGGACCGTCGGGTTCCATCATCGGCATGGGAGTCTCGCCCACGGATGGCGCCTGGCTGCGCGTCGCCGACAACGATGGGCAGCTCTGGGATTCCAAGGACGAGGGTGCGAGTTTCCAAAAGGTCGGCAGCCCGGCACCAAAGAAGTGCTTTTACACGGTTGCGTTCGATCCCAACGACATCGACCACGCCGTCTGCGGCACGATCACAGACGGCACGTTCACGACCTTTGACGGCGGCAAGCTGTGGCTCGAAGCCAGTGGAGACGCTACTTATGCCAACGCTTTCTCCATCGCCGTATCCCCCGTGGATGGCGGTGTGGTGTGGGTCGAAGGTTTTCAGCTCGGGTGGCACAACGGGCAGCAGATTGGACCCGAGGGACGGCGCATCTGGAAGTCGACTGATGGCGGCAAGACGTTCATCGTCGCGCTGGAGGCCGAGAAAACCACAGCGAAGCTGTTCAACGGCAACTTGCTCGCGCCGGATCCGGTCGACCCAGCAGTGCTCTACTTTACTTTCGGAACGCCGCCCGTGGGTGGGTTGACCAGCGAGTCGTTTTTGTACCGCTTGGACGCAACGGGAAAAGTCAGCGAGCAACGGCAGGGCGGCATCGACAGCTATGACGCCATCGTGTTTTCACCTGCGTCGCCCAAGACCATCTACTTGGCTGTGTCTTCAGAACGACCCTGACGCGGCTACCGTTCGGCGGCACGTAGCACCCCGCTCGCTCAATCCTGAAGCGACTTCGTCAGCAGTAGCACCACATCGTAGGTGGTGAAGATCCCGGACACTTTGGTGCCGTCCATGATCAGTACGGATCCGTACTTGTGCTCGGTCATCTGCTGCAGCACTTCGAGCAAGGTCGTGTCAGACGAAGCCGTATAGGGTACCGGCGTCATCGCCTCTTCCACCTTGGTATTGTCGGGGTTCACGTCATTCAAGCCCGCAACGAGCCCCAGATCCCGGTCGCTCACCACGCCGACCAGGCGCCCACCGCGAAGCACGGGCAAGTGTCGGATCTTGTTTTCCCGCATGTGCTCCAGGGCAAAGGAAATGGTTTGCTCGGTGCCCACGGTGTGGACCAAGCGGGTCATGCATTCGCCAACAGTCGAGTTCTTGTTCACGGCGCGCAGGCTAGCACTTTGGGCCGAGTCAGCCCAGACTGCCGTGTTTCAGCCTTGCGTCAGCCCGGCGGCGCGTCTTTGGGTGCATCGAGCGGTGCATCAAGCGGTGCGTCGCTGCTCGCGTCCGACGCAGCGTCACCGCTGTCTGCCCCGGCATCGTCGATACACAGCGGAGGCAACGGAACGCACAGGCATTTGGGCGAACACACGATGTCCCCGGGTTTTACCGCGTCGTCTGTGCAGAGCAGACACGCAAAAGGGTTGCCGCAGAAGCCGATCATGAACGGCCCGCTCTGATTGGCGATTTCCGCGTGCGTGACACAGGGCCCAAATCCGCTCGGATTGCCCGCGTCCACGGGACCGTCCGAGGAGGCGTCGCTGCTGCCGCCACCCGTGCTGGCGTCGCTCAGAGCGCCGCCGGTTCCGCCGGTTCCGCCGATTCCGCCAATTCCGCCGGTCGCGCCGCCGGTGCCCCCAGTAAGCGGTGTACCTCCGGTGCCGTAGCCCCCGAAACCGCCGCTGCCCCCGAGCCCAGAGTCTAAGGCGGTGCCGAGGTCATCTTCGGTCGTTGCACAAGCTGCCGCGATGCCACACGTGGCCATGAATCCAAACGCAACCATCATGCCCCGCATGAGCGAACATTATCACGTCGCACACGTGCGCGCAGAGATCTGCGAGTCTTTGCCGCAACTCAGTAGCCCAATACGGGATCCACGCTCGGCTTCGGTGCCGGCGCCTGTGGGTCAGCGTACGGGTTGTCGCTTCCTCCAGTGTTTGGGTCCGTCGTTGGCGAAGCGCTTGGCGTGGGTTTGTCCGGGGCAGGTTCGAGGATGCTCTTGCCATCTATTGTGGACGTGCCTGGACCGCTCGGCACATGAACTTCGCGCCCCGCCGACCGGGGGGCGCGCTGAGTGGGCTTCTTCGGCCGATCCGGCGCCGCATCCTCAGTTGTCGCCGCATCTTCGGGTTCGGTTTCGGTGTCCGCGGGGATCAGCGCGCTAGGCACCGCGAGGGGCGTCTGCGCGACTTCCTGCTGCTTCAAGAACGCGAGCACGCCCACCGCCACTGCGCCGGAGAGCATGAGCAGGACGAACACCACCAGACCCCAGCGCCGGCGCACGGGGACTTCGAAGTCGTCGTCCAAAGACGCCGTCACCTCGCTAGGCGTGCTCGGCGCGGCAGAGTGGGGCGTCGGTACGGCTGCCGCTTGCGGCGATGCTGTGTCGATGACCGGGTTGTTCACGTCAGATTTGTGAACCAATAACAACGGGGCTGTGCCCATGGGTGCGCGCGGGCCACCCAGCGGAGCGCTGGCTGGCACTTCGACCCGCATGGGTTCAGCGTCGACGTCGACGTTCAATAGCGAATCGACGGCCCGGCCCGAGTCTGCCTGTGATTCGCTGGAACCTTCAGCTGGCACGAACGCGGCGAGACCCATCAACCGTGGAGCCTTGGGAATGACGACCGGAGGTTGCGACTCTAGGCCGTGCATGGTGGGGCGCCAGGAATCCACAGTCACCTGACTCTTCACAATCGATCCACGCTGCGCCTCGAGCACGTCCGTGGCGAGACTGTTCATGAAACGCACGAGCTCCCCCGTGCCGCGGTCGCGCTGCACCGCCGCCAAGGCGTCCGACAGCGCTTTCACAGTTGGAAAACGGGCGCCCGGGTCGGGACGTATCGCTTGCATCACGACTTCTGTGAGCAGCGCAGGAATGCCTGTGACGACCTGATCGAGTCGTGGCGTGGCGCCGGCAATCACCTTGTTGCGGACGGCGGGCAAGCTCGCGCCGGGCGCGCTTTGATCGAACGCCTCGCGGCCTGCGAGCAGTTCCCACAGGATCACACCGATGGAAAACACCGCCGTACTGCGTGTCGCCTGGGTATGTCCGAGTTCTGGCGCGCGATAAGCCGCAGAACTGGCGCTGTCGAGGGCCGCTTCGAAGCCGACCAGACCCAGGTCCGCGATCAGCGCGTCGTCGCCGCTGGAAATGACGATGGTTTCCGGGTGCAGTCCGCCAAAGATCCAGGGTGCGGGGTCTCTGGCGCAGAGTTCTTCGGCGGCCAAGATCGCCCGTGCGAGTTCTTCTCCAATGCGCAATGCCGCCGCCGTGGGGACGCGCAATCGCTTTTGTCGCGCCCGTTGCAGCAATAGCGAGAGTGGCACGCCCTCGACGTATTCTGTTGCGACGACGAGTTCAGTGTCTTTACGGTCGACATCGACAACCGCAAGCAAACGCGGATGATGGTGCGCCTTGGCACGGTTTGCCGAGGCGCTCAACGCGTCGAGCAACGCAGAGTTCCAGGGAGGCGCTTGGAGGATCCGACGGAGCAGCACCACGCGCCCCGCACCCTGCGCAACACTCAAGCTACCCAGAGGTCCCGTCGCCAAGTCGGCAACAGGTTTGTATTTGCGAGTCTCGCTCACGACGGGGACGCAATGTACAACCATTTCGTCGCGGTGGCATGACGACGTAGCGTCCTGGGGTAGCGTTTGGCGCGTGTCTGGCGATGGCGACGACGGTGAGGGCCTGCGATTCACGCGAAAGCCGGGCCGTAGCCGCCCGCCCGGCAGGAAGGAGCGCCTAGGAAACGACGCCCAGAGCGTGCGCCGCGCGCCACAGCGAAATGCGCAAGTGACCGTCCACGATCTGATCCGCACGCGCTACCAGCTCGGCCAAATCGAAGAAGGAGAGTGGCGTCGCTGATGCCGCGATGCTGCGCACTTCGACGGCGAAGGGGTACACGACCTCCGGCGTCAAACCCGCTGACGGAAAGTAACGTCCGCCCAGGGTCCAGACTTCGCCTACTTCGATGCCGTGCTGTTTCAGCAAGCGCTCTTCCAAGAACTCACGCGCATTCGTCAGGTTGCAAATGTCTCGGGGGAGACGCCATGCGGGCGTGACCCAAACGTCACTGCGCCCTTCGAAGGCCTGCACTGCGGGCAGATCCATGTCGTCGACGCCCAACAACAAGCGTCCGTCTTCGCGACACAACACTGCCGCACTAACCGTGTTGTGGCTGAGTCGGCTTGGCAGCACCAGCTCACGAACTACCTTAGCCAGCACGCTTCCGTCGCTGGCAAGCTCTTCGAACTCCACGGCGTGCAGTTCGAGAAACGGAGCGGGTGCGGGACCGCTCTTGCGGAAGAGCCGTCGCGCTTCGGAGCGCAGCAGCAAGTCGATGCTGGAGCACACCTGCGTGTTCGACGCAGGCCCGAGTGCAACCTCTTCGCCGATCCATGGTCCGACGCTTTGCCCAAGGTGCGACAAAAGCTCGTAAACGCCAAGTTCGAGTCGTGCGTCCGGTAGTCCACTCACCTGCGCTGCACGTAGGACTTGGTGTGCGTTCACGGCGCGCACATGTCCGCTGGTGCTGCAGCCCGACGTATCGTCCATGGCGCGCTCCACGAAGACCGGCGCGATCTCGACGAACGCGGAGCGTACCTCCTCTTGGATCCCACCCGGAGAAGGGAAATACACACTGCCCGGGAACATGCGCAGGATGCGCTCGGACGACAGATCCGCCACGCTCAGGAGGAGTTGTTCGACGCTCTGCCCGAAGGGACGCTCTGCCTGAACGACTGAAAGCGGCTCTGTGACGTAGCCAACGGCGGCGCTACCGTCGAGACTCGCACATGCGCTGTCCAGGGAGCATTGCAGGATGGGCCGCGGGTAGCTGCGCCGTGCGAGCACGGAAAGGTCTCCGTCCAGTTCGAAGTACGGCACGACGTCCAACGTGCGGTTTGGACGGAACACCAGATCGTGAACCTTGCCGGACTTCTGATGCAGAAAGTGTTCGAGCTTCAGGAACCCGGTCGGCGCCGACCGCGTCAACTCCCGAAAGCGCACACCTTCTCGCTGGGGCACCTTCTCGCCGGCGATGAGTAGATTCGTCGCAGGAAACTCGAGTGCCGCGACGCCGTCTCCTGCAAAAAGCCGGGCCTTGCCCTCGAAACGATTGCGCACGATCCATGGATTGCGGATCGGCACAGCAGCCAGCACGCGCAGCCCCAGTCGCGCGAAAGCCGCCTCGAACTCCTGCTGCGTGAGGAAGGTATATTCCTCCAGAGCTTCTGTGTCCCAGTCGGCGCGGTAGTCTTTGCGCAACAAGAACTCTGCCGCCAGCTTGTGACTGAGGGAGAAGCGAGCGAGGCCGTCCGGGGCGGCAGGCAATGCGCGGTACGCGAATCCAGGCTGTGGTGAAAGCTTGCGAAACTCCCGCGCAAAGCGCCGGAACAGCGCGGCGCTGGAACAGGTTGCGGGGTCTTCGCTGTCGTCGCCGTCGCTTTCGGGCAACTCGAGCACGACGACTGCGGGGCCGGGGTCGACGAAATCTCGCACGACGAGCACGCCATGCGGCGCCAGTTGCGCAGCCTGCGCCTCCAGGGCGCGTTCCGCGGCTGCATGCTCGTAGTCGTTAAAGGAAGTCACATGATGCAACACTGAGGAGTTGAGCAAGCCGTCCATGCTCCCCGGCTCGAACACCTGCTCGGCGATGTCGCCAACCCGGAAGCTCAAGTTCGGCAACTGGAAGCGCTCCTGCGCCATAGCAACCATTTCGTCGTTCACATCGACGCCGACCACCTCGAGTCCGGGGTACAACTGCGCGAACGCATGGCTCCCACTGCCGGAGCCCATGCCCAGGTCCGCAATCTTTCCGATGCACAAGAAGTGCGCAGCGGTGAGCGCCACCTTCTGACGCATCGAAACGTCCATGCCGGCCAGGTAGCGTTCGTAGGCACCCCGGTCTCCGCGGTGCTGGCGTTTGTAGTCCTCTCCGGCCATTGGCTGCTGTGTCTTCGCGTCGGCTCAGGGCAGTAGAACCAATTTCCCGCGCACCTTTCGCGTTTCCAAGCGCTCCAGGGCTTCTGCGGCGCGCTCTAGAGGCAGCGTGGCGTCGATACTGGGTGCGATCTTGCCTTGGCCGATCCATTCAAGGACTTCTTGGATGTTCTTGGCATTCCGCTCTGGCTCGCGCATGGCGAAGGCGCCCCAGAACACGCCGACGATCTGACAGCTCTTGAGCAACACAACGTTGAGAGGCACTTCGGGGATGTCTCCCGACGCAAACCCGATCACCAAGAAGCGCCCGCCCCACGCCATGGACCGCACGGCGCTTTGGGCGAGTGCTCCTCCAACGGGGTCGTACACCACGTCCACTCCGCCGTTCGAAAGCTCCTTGGCGCGTGCTTTGAGGTCTTCCCGCGAGTAGTTGATGACCGCGTCCGCACCCCGCTCTTTGCACAGCTCAAGCTTTTCGTCGCCGGACGCGGCCGCGATCACACGTGCGCCGAGGTGTTTGCCAAGATCGACTGCAGAGAGTCCGACGCCGCCCGCAGCCCCCAGGACGAGCAGCGTTTCGCCGCGACGCAATTGGGCGCGCTCTAACAGGGCGTAGTGGCTCGTGCCGTAGGTCCACAGACACGCCGCGGCGTCTTCAAAACTAACCGCGTCGGGTAGCTTGATCACGGCCGGTGCCGGCACCACGGCGCGTTCCGCAAACCCGTTGGATAGCATCAGTGCGACCACGCGATCGCCGGGTTTTACTGAGCTGACGCCAGCGCCGACGGCAACGACGACGCCTGACATCTCGCCGCCAGGCACAAAGGGCACGCTTGGCTGAAACTGGTACTTGCCTTGGATCACCAGCAGATCCGGAAAATTAACGCCGATGGCGCGTGCCTCGATCAGCACGTCCCCGGCGCCGACTTCGGGCTCAGCGACGTCGTCGATGCGGAGTCCTTTTGGCCCAGTCAATTCGTGGCAGACAACGGCGCGCATGAGCGCAGCGTAACTGGTTTCGAGTGCGCTGTGCAGGTGGGCTCTACTAGCGGCTCTGCCTTAGCTCTGGCAGGCTGCACCCGCGTGAGCATTCGCTTTGGCCTTTCCGTAGCCATCGTTCTGGTGGCGGTGTTCTTCTTTGTTAAGGGTCGCCGGCTGAGACGGGATGACTACGGCGGTTTCATCTTTCTGCTCTTGGTGACACTGATTCCGTCGGTATGGGCGCCACAACTGGCGCGGGACATCGTGCTTTCTCTGGGGCTGGCTGTGGTCGCGTCCTTCGCCGCGGACAGCGCCTTTGGCAAGCTCGTCTGGGCAACGTGTTTCGGCGGGATCTTGTTCGGACTGTCCAGATTGGTCCCGGGGGGCGCTACGGTGATCATCCTGATCATCACGTTGATCGCCCTCGCGGTATTCGGTCATGAAGCCTGGACGCATTTGCGACGTCTCGCGCGGGCACAGACGCTAAGGCACGATCAAACGCTCAAACATGAGGTCGAGATCGGCGGAACCGTGCGCGCTACGGCGCCCCCAGAGGTGCCGCCGGGCTTCGATGCGTCCGAAGTTGCGGCCTGGTACGTCGTCGGAAACCAAGGGCTGCACGGTCCCAGCTACGCGCACTTGGAAACGGAAACCGGGTCGGTGCTGCTCGAAATGGCGACTATCCAGATCGAAGACGCTTCGTACCGCCATACGAACGTCGAAGCAGAGGACGGCTCAAGCACGGCGACCGCAGCAAACGCCGCGGATCCAGAGCACGCCGGGAAACCCGCAGATGCAGAGGAGCACAAGGGTGGCGGCGCAGATGCTTTGGACAAGGCCGACATGCTGGTGGTGATCGAGGAAGGCAAGGACGCCTACGTGATCGGCAAGCCGACATGGGTGCGCGCAGCGGAAGGTATCGCGGGCTATCGACAAGCGCCCATGGTCCCGGTTTTTGGTGAGGGCTGCACGGTCTACTTGGTCTCCGAAGCCGAGATAGATGCCCGGACGTTGTGGCATCTTTCTCTGGCCATTGGTTTCTCCGCGGCGTGTGGCTTGGTTCTGCTTGCGCAGGCGCTGGAGCGGTTTCTATAGGAGCCGGGCGGCGTCACAGGCTCGACCCGCGGCGAGCCGGCGTACCTGTGCGGGGGCGCAGCAAGAGCTGCGTGAGCTTCTGTCGCAAATCGTAAACAGCTTGCGGATCGGGCTCCGCGCCCTGCTGGGTAGAAAGGTGCACCATGCCGCCCAACGCCTCGCTACTCGTCTCCCAGGAAAAGCCGCCGGCCCGGATGCGCACGCGTTCGGCCGTGGCACTTCCCGTGGAAGCGACGCTCAGCAGCATGAACGCCCCCGAGCCACCGCCGCGACCGTTGGCCACGACTCCTCGATGGTGATCGAGAAGCTCAACTTGGATCGGCGTCGCGCTCTGCACGGCAAAACGATGCACGGACTTGTCGTCCATATAGTCGACCCCCACACCGACTACTTTCAGAGCCGGAGCACGAGGTGCTGGAGCCACGTGACTGGCAAGCCAGGGGGCGATGCGGTGCCGTTTCGCGATCTTGTCAGCGTCTTTGGGGCGCTTGGCCAGCGGCTGGCGCATCTCGAAGGCGTGGGCGACGGGGCCCACAAAGACTCGTGGTGGGCCGTTCTGATCAACGACGAACAGGCCCAGTCGCGGCGCGACCGCGCCAATCGCGGCCACCGTGCCGGTGTTTGAACCCGTCGCCCAATCGGCCACAAAGTTTTCTTCGGCAAAGGCCGTGTCAATGTCCGAGAACAAGTCGAAGTACCAGCCGTTATAGCTGCCGGCGGAGTCGGATGATGGCGGCTCCACTTCGACGATCATGGCCAGCCAGCGCTTTTCGGCCTCCGAGAGTGCGCGTCCCGCGAGCTCGTTCTTCGCGATGACAGTGAGGACCGACAGCGTTTGCTCCAGTCGTGCGAAGTACGTCATTCCCGAGTTGTGTTTGGCGCGGGTCGCCAGCTGATGACCGCGGCGCGCATACTCGGCGAGCTTGGCGTAGACCTCGGGCACCGGGTCAACGTATCCGTCGGGGATCTCGCAGCCACCTTCGCTGTAGGGTTGGCCGGCAACCAAGACGGCCCCGTGACGCAGCTGTCCGTATGCCGCAACGGCGCTCGCAATGCGCGCGTCCCGAAAGGCGTCGGTCTTGGTGTACGTCGGCACTTGCCCCTGGGGTTCATCGCCAAGGCGACGGATAGCTTCCAGCCAGGCGCCGAACATGCCCGGCGCGACCTCCTGGGCCAGGGTCCTGCGACCCGTGTCTAGATGGGTCCGTAGCGCTGCATGCTGCGCAAGGTCGGCCCGCAAGTAGTGAGCGGCGCGATCGTGACCCAGCAAGAATGCGACATCGGCGGCGCGCGGTAGATCGCGCCCTGTCACGTCGGCGTGGGTCACATGAGTTAGCGCGACGGCGTCGGGCAAGACGCGCGGCCCGAGCAGCGTGCTGATGGCGGGCAGCGGTGTGGAACCCTGCGGCATATAGTGAATGCGCGCGGTGCGCCCGTGACCGCCGCCAATAGCGGCACGTAGCGCGTCGGCGCTATCTGGGATGACCAGCTTCGAGATCTGCGCCTTGCCGCGCAACGCTAGGAGCTGGCGGATGGATACGTCTTCGCGCTTTCCGCCCAGACCTTCCCAGGCCGATTCCAGCACGTCCAGGTCTGCCAGCACGCCGGCTCGTTGCGCGAGCTCCGCTAGGGCGAGAGCGACTACGGCTTCCCGGGGTGTTTCCGCCGGGTTGGGCACAATGCCGGGCTCTGAACTGCGACTTGCGCGGGACACGAGATTGAATTCGAGGCGCGAGAGCCACATCGACGCGCGGAAGTACGGAGCCAGCGCGCCCTCAAAGGCCGTGGCGTAGTAGCCCCGGGGAGCAAAGGCGGAAAAGTCGACCACGCGCCGTCGTCCGAACAACGAGACCGCGGTCAGCCCCGTGTTTGCCTTACGGGCGGCTGCGACCAGTGGCGCTGCGATGGCATCGTGTCCAAGGGTGCTCGCGACCTTCTGGTCCGCCAGCAGACTTCGCGCGACGGTCAAGTACACATCGACGTCTTCGGACGTGTGCTTGGGCCAGTTGGGCGCAGCCGCGGGTAGGCTGGTGTGCATGGCCGTCAGCAGCGCCCCTTGTCTGTCCGCCAAGTCCATCTCGATGCTCGATACGATCTGTTCGTGGCTCTTGAACACCGCGTGGAAGATCGCGTCCACGGATACGTAAACCGGGAGCTGAGACTGGTGGATTTCGTGAAACGCGCGGGTGAACCCTGGCTGCTCCAGCCGTGCCGCGACAACAAAGCCGTTCTTTCGAAGCAAGCTCTTTTCCGCCGCTGTCAAAGCGAAGCGTTCTTGCATGCGCGCGAGGTGTCGGGGGGGGTGCGCTCGATTCCATGGCTTGGAGATGGTGACGCGCTCCGGAGCTTGCTCCAGCACGGCTCTGGCGGCGCGAGCGACCGTGTCTTCGGCAGCGTCACAGGCGTTAGCGCCAACCTTCTTGCGGGCGGCGGTGCTCCATAGTTCCTGCATGCCCGGATTCAGCAGGGGCTGTTGCACGCCCGGAGCCGCGTCGGATCGCGCCGCGGAGGCGTCGTTCGACTGGGGTCCCGTCGCGGGACCCGCATCACCTTCTGCAAGGCGCGGCCGGCTACGAGCCAAGTCCGGCGCATGCGCCATCGTGTTGCTTGGGCGCGCGGGGCACCCTGCCGCTGCCGCAATCAAAGTCAGCCCAAACACCGCGCATATCGGCCGCATGTCAGGTCCATCGCGGTAGCCCCCGAAACTGTGACGCGCCCTTGAGCGCGCGTAATGTCCGCGGCTAGTGCGCTGGGCGAAGCACAGTGCGTGGGTAGCAATCCGAAGGATTGTTACTCAAGAGACAGCCCACTAGGATGCGCGTCATGTGGCGAACGTCGCGGAAACTCTTGAGCGTGCTCCTATGCGCTGCGGGTGCCTGCGCGCCAGCCAAACCAGGTCCGGAGCTGCCTGCCGCCCGCCCGGTGGCCGACGAGGAGCCATCGGCCGTCGCGACGACGGCCGCCAGTCCGAGCGCGGTACCAGAAACACCGGTCTCCCCGCCAGCGCCGCCCGAGGAGTCACTGCTTACCTTCGAGCGCGTGCTCGAAGCGCCCGTGCATTTCGTGGGCTATGGCAAGTCTGGACGCGCTGCTGCCATCGGAGACGATGTGTGGTTGGACGAGGGCGGCGGATTCAAGAAGCTGCCGGCGCCGGGCATGGCGACTGCGAGCGTGCAGATCTTCTTCGGTCGCGACAACAATCCACGGCTGATGGGCTACGCCGGAAGCGGGGCAACGGCCGAGGGCGTGTACCGACGCTGGCGCGGTGGCGGATGGCAACGCGGGCTGGACGAAATCGGCAAGCTTGGAGCTGGCAAGACGCCATTTTTCGGCGTCCTGGGCTACGCGGATCCGGAGGTCGTGTGTCGCGTCGGCGACATCTGCTTGATCAAACGCTTGACGGGTTGGAAGACGGTGCAGCCGCCGCCGGATCTGCCGCAGGTCGTGCTGGCGCATGGGCAAGCCTGGGCCTTTTCGGGCGCCTCACTCTGGCGTCTACTCAACGACGCGAAGTGGGAAGCCTTCGGTGGCAAAGCACCGTTCTCGGCAGCTCGCGCCATGTGGGCGACGAGTGATCGCGACGTGTGGGTGGCAGACGCGAACGGGTTGTTGCATCGCTTTGATGGCGCAAGCTGGACGGCTGCGCCAGCAATCGTGCGCGCGCCGAGTGGACTATGGGCGGCCGACGCCAGCAACGTCTGGCTTGTGGGCAGCGACGGCGCGGCGCGCTTTGATGGAAGCACATGGCGGCGCGCACGGGGACCGACGGGTCCGCTTGCCCATGTAAGCGGCACCAGCGCTGCGGAGGTGTGGCTCGCCGGCAAGAGTGGACTGTGGCGCGGCAAGGCTGCCAGTCCCGCGAAGTAGCGCGCTGCGGGACGCAACCAGGCAGGCTATCCCCTACCCGTAGTCTCAGCGCGTGCCGTAGTTGTTCGCGGACGCTTCTTCGTTGCGATCCGTCGCGGGCGCCGGCTTCGGCGAGAGCGCGGCGATCTCCTCGTAGAGCTCGGGCGTCATGGGCACGTCCGCAGCCGCCAAGCATGGTTTCAATTGCTCAAGATTGCGCGCGCCAACTAGCGGCGCCGTGACAGCGGGGTGCGCGGCGACCCACGCGATGGCCAGGGCTGCCGGGTGATGACCCAGGCGGCGCGCAAGGGCCGTGAAGCGCTCCGCTACTTCGTAGTTCTGCTTGTCGGCGTACCGCGTTTGGTACATCGCATTTTCCATCAGGCGTCCGCCCGCCGGGCGGACAAACGCGCCGTATTTACCGGAGAGCAGACCACCGGCAAGGGGACTATAGGAGAGCACGGCCAGGTCTTCCGCTTGCGCCAGCGGTAGGATTTCGACTTCGGCTTGGCGCTTGACCAGGTTGTACATCGGCTGCATCGCGACGACCGGCGCAAAGCCGCGTCGCTCCGCAATGCCAACCGCCCGGGCCGCCTGCCAAGCGGAGAAATTGCTGACGGCTGGGTATAGGATCTTACCGCTGCGCACTAACAGGTCGAGGGCGTAGAGAGTCTCTTCGAGGGGCGTGGCGTCATCGTAACGGTGCAGGAAGAAGACGTCGATGCGATCGGTATTCAGTCGCGACAGGCTGCGCTCCACCGCACGCACCAAGTGATAGCGTGAGCTGCCACGGGCGTTCTCGTCCTTGCCGGTCGGAAAGTACGCTTTGGTGGCCACAACGACTTCATCGCGACAGCCCGCGACCAAGCGGCCCAAGATCTCTTCGGCGCGGCCCTTGTTGTAGACGTCTGCGCAATCGAAGAAGTTAATGCCTGCGTCGCGGCACGCGGCAAAAAGTGCCCGCGAAGTGGAATCGTCGGCGTCTCCGCCAAAAGACATAGTGCCAAACGCGAGGCGCGACACACGCACGCCGCTGCGGCCGAGAAAGCGAAACTCCATGCCAGGTAGTTGTCGCCGGCCGCGCGCCAGCGTCAAGCCACTCACGGCGTGGGCATGCAGACGTTCCCACTGGCGGAAGCGTCCGGGCGGTCCGCGCTCACGCAGCTGTAGCCAAGGCGGCAGCCAGTGCCCGGATAGATCTTCTGATCGCAGCGGCTGTGGCACTGTCCCGTGGTCTTGCCGTTTTCGCCCACGCAGAACGTCGCGGAGTTCATCCCCGGGCGATCTGGGCAGTACTTGTCACAGGGCAGCGTGCAATAGCCCGCTGGATAAGCACTCAGGCAGCTCGCCCCTGCGCCGATGCCCGCGCAGTCGGCATCTTCGGTGCAAGGGCCGCCAATGAACATGTCGTTCGGAATCGGTTCCGGGAACTTTTCGCGTTCGCAACTGAGGGCAGAGTCTCCAGCCTGGCAACGCGCCAAATACTCTTCCAGGATCAGGCCGGCCTGGAACATTTCCAGCGCCGCCGCAACACCGATATAGCGAAAGTGCCAGGGCTCGTAAGCGTAGCCGGTCTTGGCTTCCTCACCTTCGGGGTAGCTCAGCGCAAAGCCGAAGCGGTGAGCATTCGCGGCGAGCCATTGGCCTTCCGCCTTGCCACCCATGCTTTGAGTTAGATCCCAGTCCAGCGCTTCGGCAGTGATGTCCGCAGTGGTTCCGAGCTGGTGCTGGCTACGCCCGGGTTCTGCGCTGAACTGTTTGGCGTGCTCCAGACCGTTTTGCTGCACCTTGTAGTCGAAGGTGATGCATTGCGTGCGGAACGAGCGGTAGGCCGAGCGCACTCCGAGCTTGAGCCCGGCGCCGCTCGCATCGGCGAACATGTCGCGCATCGCTTGCAGTACCGGGCCACGTAGTTCCCCGGTCCTCCCTGGCATCATCAGAGCCGACTCGATGCCGAGCAAGTCATTGGGGGCCCAACTAGAGGCAAGTTGCTGCTCGGCAGATTTGTTCACGAGGACGAGGAGGTCGTCGCCGCTCAGCGCTCCGCCCGAGTACTTTGCGCAAACGATGTCATCGGCCTTCCCGTCGTATTGTCCGATCACTCCCGGCGGTTCGTCGATGTCGAAGCCGGATGCCACTTTCGGCGCGGACGGATCTTCCGCGGCGCTGCAAGACAGCAGCGCCGCAGCCGAGAGCCAAAGGAAAGGGAACCGATGCAGCATGTGAAGCGCAGGCAAGGTACCACGCGGCACGGGGCGCGGCACGGGAACGGGCCGGCCGCTGAGCTAGCTCGCCACGAGCGCTATCGCGCCGACGACGAAGATCAGGATCAAGATCACTGCGCCTAGCAGCATCGAAATGATGAATCCAGCGATCTGGATCATGCCGGCGGCAGTCAGCTTGCCGACCGCTTCCATCAAGTGCTGGATGTCGTTGCCTTGGGTGCTCTGGATCTTTTTGAAGGACGCGCCCGTCAAGCAAAACATGATGCCGATGATGATGAGCGCGAGGGAGATGGGCGCGTTGTACAGCCACTGCCCGAGACCGAAGACCCAACTGGTTGTGCCTTGGCCGAGGCCCCAGATGATCTGCAAGATCCCCGAGAAGACCAAGACGTTGCCCAAGCGGGCGATCTTGGCGTCTTGCTCGGACGTAAATTCGTAGCTGCCGCCAGCAGCCGGCCCCGGGGCTCCTCCGGGTGCCGCGTAACCTGCCGGTGCTCCTGGTGGGCCTTGCGCTCCCTGTGCGCCGCCCCAGCCTGAAGGTCCACCTCCGTAACCACCTTGCATTCGATTCGCCTCCTGTTGACGCGGCCAGAGTACACAAACTGCCCGCGGTAGCCACGGAAGAACTGCCGATGTCTAATAGGCGATCATGAGTTGGCGCCGTATTTGGAACTTCTCGTGGCTGCTCCTGACGGTGAGCTGCGGTGGCGGGGCGAGCGGGCCTCTCGGCGTGGCAAACGCACCGAGCTCGGTGGCACCCGTTGAAAAGCCGGCGCAGTGTGGTCGGGAGCTCTTTGCGCTGGTGCAGCGCGTGACAGAGCTGCGGGATGCTGGCCGGTTGGAAGACGCGCTACGTGCCTCGCAACAGGGAGCAGCAACCTGCGGCGATGCCGAGATCGCACTGACCGAGGCGCGGCTGCCAATACTAGAGCAGCTTCAGGATGCGGAGGCGCTCTTGGCAGCCGCCAAGCTCGTGCACGCTTCCACAGCTGTGTCGAGCCCAGGTCACCAACATGCGGCTCGCATCCTGCGAACGACACCGAAGCCGCGGGACGCTCTTGTGATTGCGCGGGAAGCGACGGAAGCGGCAAGGGGCCTGACCTCCAAGGAGCAACGCGCGGCCCTGGACACGGCGCTGCTCGCCTACGAACGCGCGACGGGCACCAGCGCAGAAGTGGTCGCGCTCCGGGAGACCCAGCAGGTAGAAATGTTGGACCCGTCCACTGTCGTTGTGGTCGCCAACGTGCTTCCTCAGGGTGAGTTCATCGCGACCGTCGTTGCGCTGAGCGGAACCCAAGGGCCGTCCCGGGTGCCCTCTGGGAGCGCGCTGCGCCTACTACACGGGACAACGTCCGCGCCAGCTGTATCCGTGGCACCCGGCGGCACCATCGTTACCAGTTCGGATGGCGAGGGCCGCGTGTATCGATCGCCTGACAAACCGTCCCGCGAGTTGCCCAAGGCGTCGCACCACGCAGCGCTTGCGGGTGGCCGCGTCCTGGTAGCAGACCAAAACTGGGTGCTGGTGCAGGAAGCGGCGGGCGGTAACGACGTCGTGCCCAAGACGAGTACGTCGATCGGCACAGCGGCTCTGCTTCGTGCGCGTCGCAGCGTGGATCTGCGCTTTTGGGTCGCGTGCGCACCACCGGGAGATGGTCCCGCTGGCGTGGTGGCTGTCGATGCGGACCGCGGTGCCGTCGTAGTGAACATTCCCCGGGCTGACGGCTGCGCCTTTGATGAGACGAACGGCACAGTGGTGGTGCTTTCCGGCCCTAGGGGAGCGCAGCCTGCGGCTGTCGAGCTGATCCCACTGCGTGGAGGCACGCCAATCCGGGTGGGGCTCCCGGCGCTTCGGGCTCTTACCGACGTCCAGCTATCCGTCAACACGGCGCGGCGGCTTGCGTTCGTGCAGGAGCCCAAGCGGCTTACCATCTTGCACTTGGACACAGGACGCATATTGCCGCGTGCGCCCCGGGACAAGCCGGTGGGACCGCCGGCATTGCGTGGAGTCAGCGTCGGGAGTGCGGGCGAAACACAAGCGTCCGTTGCCGCCCTCAAACGTCTCGCAGTTCCGCCACGCAAGCTAGTGGAACCAGCTTTCGCGACGCTGCAATCTTGGACTGCCAACGGCGTGATGAGCTTCGACGGCAAGACGGTCGCGGCCTACACGTCCAATCAAGAAGAAGAGATCAAACTCGTGATCGCCGACGCAGTCGGGTTGAAGGTGCGGCACCGTATCGCCGTGCCATTTGGAAGCAATTGGCTAACCGCGTTCTTCATCGACAACCGCTTGCTCGTGGCGCAGTCTTATCCTGCGTACATGGTGTTCGACGCAAACACGGGACAGTACCTGGCGAGCATCGAGGACCAGGGCGTGAAGTTGTGGTTCGAGCGCTACCTTCAGGATCAATCCAGCCTTTGGGATACGGCTCCGGGCAGTTCGGCTACGGATCGTCGGTTGGACTTGGGACTGCAGCACGACGGACGTTGGAGCGGCACTGCTCCAGAGCGGGAGTGGCGCCCAAACAAGGAAGCCCCTGAGTCCCTGCGTTTCGCCGCAGACGGCGGCGTGGTGCTCAAGGACATGGACGCGCCGCGCTGGCTGTACTGTCGCTTCGGCGAGTGGTTGGCGCCATTCGCCGTCTGCGAACACCGATTCAAGGGTTGATACGACGCCCGCGCAGTGCTCGCGAGCCCAGTGCTTCGGCACATGTGCGCGTGCTGGCCGCCGTGATAACCTCGCGACCATGATGGGGCGAGCAAGTTTGGCGGCAGCGGTCTTCCTAGTTGCGTGTGGTGCGGCGCCGCCCGCAGAACCGGTCACACCACCCGCGCCGGAGGAAGCGACTCCAACTTCGGACGCGCCGTCCGAGCCAAGCGAAGCCCAGACAGACGATCCCCCGCCCGGGGCAGGCGATGAAGCTCCCGTGGAAAGTGCGACCGCGAGCGGTAGCGCGACGCTCAGCGAGGCGGAACTGCAGCTGGTGATGCAGCAGGTGTTGGACGATCCGGATTTGGAGCGCTATTTTCATCTCACGAAGCACGGTCGCCTCCCGCTCAAGATCCACGCTCCGGACCTGCCTGAGAAGCTGAAGCTGACCAAGGGCGGTCACGACGTGAAATTCGTGGACAAGCCTAATTCGAAGAAAGAAGCAGTGCTTGTGTTCACGCGCATCGAACGCGACGGTGACTCGGCTCGCTTGCGCTACGAGTATGACGTTGAAGGGATTCGTGGTTCGGCCGTCGTCTATTTGAAGGGTGGCAAGTGGCGCTTGGGCGCCAACCGCGTCATTGAAAAGTAGGTGCTACGTCAGGACTTCATCGGACGGCTGATCCAGCAACTCGCTGAGGCCCTTGCGCGCATCGCGAAGCTCAATCGCAAAGATGAAGCTGAACAGGTCGAAGCGGAACTGGCCTCGGCGGAGTCGGCGCTCGGCATCTTTCACGGCATGGACCGTCTGGACGCGCGTTCGGTTTCCCTCTTGCTTGGGGGTGGCGACAAAGTCGTGCTTGCGGCGCAGCTCTTGGAGCAGCGCGCATTGCTCGCTGTAGCGCAATCGGACCTGCCCCGCGCAGGCAGGCTGCGGCAGCGTGCGCGGGAACTCTTGAGCCACGCTCAGCCGAAAGAGTTGGCCGGCGAAGCGAAAGAATTGCACCAGCGGCTGTCGTCCTGACTCGCACGCCGAGGCCCCGCTCTTTCGACCGAGGCCCCGGAAATTCCT
>CBDUPW010000105.1:0-21998 GCA_965369205.1 uncultured Polyangiaceae bacterium
TCGATCACACTAGCCTTTAACCGTTACGACCGGCCCGACTTCCGAGCGAGGGTGGCCGGCACCCTCGATCGGTTCTCCCGAATGCGAGTGTCTTCGTCCCTGCGCCTGCCTCTCCTGCCGACACTTGCAATGCCCAGGTCCCGATGGCCTTGGGCGCAGTGTTTAACTGACCCTCGTGCGTCAAGTTCCAGCATAGGGCGGTTTGCCGTGAGGCCAATCGGTGTTGCCCTGGTTGCCGTAGAGGTCGACGAGCAATTTCACTGCGTCGGCGTTCTGCATCAACACGCGCATGTCCCCACGGACCTTGATCCGGCCGCGTAGACCTGCGGTGATTGGGTCGATCTGGCCAGCTGCGATCTGCTCCCATACTTCCGCCGGCGCGGTGAAGCGAAAGTTCAAACCGCTGCCGTCGTGACGCGCATCCAGCGGACGGTATTCATCCACTCGGCCTTCCTCCAGCACCACCAGGTAGTGGATGGCCGAGCCCGTCGCCACATACGGAGACTTCCCGTCGCCCTCCACCTCCAGGGTCATCACCAACTTGCCCAACGGAGCGAGCTTTCGAAAATCCGCTGAGCTGTTGATGAGCTGCTTCATCTCTTCGTACCAGGTCTGGGAATAGATGGCGGCCATCACGTTTCTCCTTCTGAGGCTTTCTGTTTGAACTTTTGCGTCTGTCGTGTTGCCACTGCTTCGTCGTGATCTTCCACGGCACTCAGCGGTTGAAGAAGTAAGCGATGAACGCGGCCAGGATCACCAACAGCAGTGCAAAGGTCGCCATCGAGACAAAGCGCCGCGACCGCTCAGCCGGGAGCTTCATGAAGCTCAGCGTGCCCAGTAAGAACGGCAGCTGGTGCCATGAAAAGTCGAGCTTCAGTTTGCGCTGGCGCAGCAGCGCGAGGGGGCTTTCTTGACCGCTGGTCAAATGAGCGACTGACAGAAAGTCTGCCGTGATGCTTGGCGCCGACAGGGAGTCGTCCTTGGCGTCGAATACCTCGATCAAATTGCCTGAAAACACGATGCAGACCCGGATGCTCTCATCTTCCGCTGCGGTGAATACGACGCGGCCACGCAAACGCTCGGCTTGGCGGCACTTGCTCGGTGAGTCCGCGAGGCTCTGCTCTAGGAATTGGTGCAACATATCAGCAAGGCCACTTGGTTCGTCGCTCCGCAGCACCGCTCGGCACGGGGCGCGGGAGCCATGTTCCGACGTTCGGGCACGCGCTGGAATCACACCCGGTTCCACCATGGGTCGACCCCAAAGTCCTCGGCGATCACGCTCAGGCAGTTGTAGCCCGGCGCGAAGGTGATGTAGCCGTGGGGATGCTGCGAGGCGCCGCATAGATAGAGCCCGGGGATCGGCGTGCGGTAGCCGCTCAGTTCGTCGGTTGGACGATGTTCCAAGAGGCTCTTCGGGTGGATGCGCCCCACCATCCAGTCGCCAAACCGGTAGTTGATCATCTTTTCGCTGATGTCGAGGGGCGTTTCGGTCACGACCCGACGGATCAGAGTCTCATTGATGTTGGTGGAACTCAGAGCCCAGCGCTCGATACAGCGCTTGCCATAGTCCTCGGCGATGTCGCGCCAGCGCTCGGGCTCACCATCGGGTGCGAAGGGAGCAAATACCCGGATCAGACCCGTGGCCTTGCCCTCGGGGGCGTCGGTCGGATCGTAGAGCGAGTTGACGGCGACGTTCAGACGCGGCGTCGTGGGCACCCTGCCCTCGGCGATGGTCGTGAAGTCCTCGGCGAAGTCTTCCAGCGTTTCGTAGCCGATGTTGAGGATCCAAGCCCGGTTGATATCCGGGTCGAAACTCTTGGCGCGGTAGTCGACCAGCCCATTGAGCGCCAGGTGCACGTTGAACAGCGTGGCATCCTGGTATTGGACCCGTTCCACTGCCTGCGCTGTCTTCTCGGGCACGTACTCGGCACCGAGAAGGGTCTGAAAGGTCTGATTCACGTCGATGCTAGAAGCCACCAGCTTATGCGCGCGCACAACACCTTCGGGCGTGCGCACGCCGACCGCGCGGCCACCTTCCATCACGATTTCTTGGGCCGGCAGCTGGGGAAAGACCCGTCCTCCTTCACGCACGATCACTCGCATCAGCGCGTGGGCTAGACGATGACTTCCGCCTTTGCACAGATGCCAGTTGCTGATCTTCCCCAGTAGCACCGGATAGCTGACGGCCAGGCCACGAACGTGGGGCTGATACGCACAAATCGCGGCGTGAAAAGCCAGCATCGCTTTGATGCGCGGATTCTCGAAGTGCTTGTTCAGAAAATCCGCGACGCTCATCGAGCGCAGGCGCGCGGTCAGGAACTCCGATCGATCTTCGACGCCCCAAGAAGCGAGGGCTCGCGTGATGTCGTTCAAAGGGATCGGTGGTGCGTACATCAACGTGCGCACCATCAAGTCCATGTAGCCACTCACTTCGTCGAACAGCCTGAGCCAGGTCTCCGCGTCCTTCTTCGAGAAGCGCGCGAAGCTCTGGTAGGTCTTGTTCATGTCCGTGTGCACGGTCAGCGCGCTGCCATCGGAGAAGATGCTGCCCATCTGCACCTCGGGGCGCACGTACTCAACGCCGTGGTCCAAAAGCTTGAGGTCGTCGTAAACGGGGCAGATGCCGTAGAGGGAGTGGTAGTTCGAGTGCAAGTTGTGCAGGAAGTTGGGTTCGGTAACCTCCTCGGTGCACAGCCCGCCGCCTTCTTCGGTGCGGCGCTCGAGGATGGCGACGCTCCAGCCGCTCTTGGCCAAGTAGGCGCCGAGGGCCATCCCGTTGTGGCCAGCGCCAATGATCACGGCGTCGAAGCCTTTGTCCAACATGCCCATGCTGCCCTCAGTCAATAGAAGCGCTTGCCGCTTTCCCAAACCCGAGGCAATTCAAGGTCCTCGCACATGACCTTGAAACAGTTGTAGCCGCAGGCCGCGGTGACGCCGCCGCCCGGGTGTGTGCAGCTTCCCGCCAAGTAGAGTCCCTCGATCTCCGTAGAGTAGTGCGAAGCACCCGCGAACGGCCGCAACCCCATCAATTGGTCGATGGTCATTGCGCCGTGGCCGAAATCACCCTCCCGCATGCGCATGCCGCGTTCTTGATCGAGGGGAGTCAGCAGATAGTCGGCGATCACATTTTCTTGAGTCATATTCGGCGCGAACTCGCCGAACAGCTTCAAGAAGCGCGCGTTGTAGCTGCGTCGGATTTCTTCCCATCCCGCTTCGTCGAGGGCGCTGGCTCGCGGAAAGAAGTACCACCCAGAGAGGCTGTGCTTGCCCGCGGGAGCTTGGCACGGATCAAACAGGGAGTTGACCCAGACGCCTGCCGCGGGCAGCTCGGGAATGCGGTCGATGTGACCGGCGCGACAGTAGTCGAGTACCTCCTTGGCCGAATCGTATCCAACGACCTGATACCACGCGCGGTCGATACCTGGATCGTGACGGGCCGACTTGTAGTGCGGCGCTTCGTGAAGGGCCATCGCAACAGAGCCTAGGATCTGGTCCGGTCCATCTTTGAAGTTCTTGACTCGGCGTTGGTAGTAGTCGGAGAGGTGGTCTTCGCCGACTAGATCCAAGAAGGTATCCTTCAAGCCAATGGCGCTGACCACGGCGCGACGGGCATGAACCCGGGTGCCATCGCGCAACTCGACTCCAACGGCGCGCTCACCATCGAGCAGGATGCGACGGACGCGGCTGGCCTCCCGCATGGTCACGCCTTCTTTGATGCAGGCCGTGACCATGGCGCCGTTGAGCCGGTGCGTCCCGCCCACCATCAAGCGCCAACAACCGGGCATGAAGACGCAGGCAAACAAGAAGAAATAGGCCGACCCAGGCCACTCTAGGGCTGGCCCCGCGAACTCCACGGCAATGCGATAGAGCAGGGCCCGCACCTCGTCGGATTCAAACTGCTCGTCGATGCAGTCGCGAATGGATTTGAAGGCAAGCTCTTCGTCCAAACCGAACATCGCGAAGGTGGAAGCGAAGGCGGTGAAGGGGCTCGGCACCGCCTCGCCGGGGATCCATTTGGATGGCGGCGTGTACAGGCCCGCGGCCATCACCGGCTCGAGCTGGTTCGCCGTGTTCTTCAGGTGGCGCCAAGCGTCCGCGTCGTGCTTCGAGTAGACGCCGAAGCTCTTGGCGGTTTGCTCGATCTGCTCGTTCCGATACATCAACACCGGTGGGCGTCCGTCCCTGAAAGCGATGCCCGCTTGGATCTCCGGAAAGACAGTGCGAGCCCCCAGGCTCGGCAGATCAAAATCCTGGAAGAACGGCATCACATGGAGGAACTCCATGAAGTTGGCGTGGAGGTTGTGACAGAAGCCCGGCCGCGTGACCTCGGAGGTGGCGAGCGCTCCGCCCCATTCGTGGCGACCTTCGAGCACGCAGACATCAACGCCAGCGCGCGCCAGATACGCGGCACAGGTCAGCCCATGGTGCCCCCCTCCGATGATCACGACGTCGAACTCGGACAAACCCATGGTGAAACCTAAGCGCTCCGAAGAATGGACCGGAGAACGAGGAATTGTGGGGGGCAAAAGCCTTCGCAGAACTGACGACGGTCATGTCGCGTGCTGCGACTCGGACTCCTCAGCACCTGGCAGGCGCCGGGCACAGCAATTCAGTCCGGGCGCGCGGCGGCGCGTTCTTTGGCGTTTTGCTGAGAGAGTCGCTTGTAAAACGCGTGCACGCCGGCCCGGCTCAACAGCCAGCTCATGGCGTCCGGGCTCACGGCGTTTGCGAGCAGCATCAGTCGGGTTGGCCCCGGGTTGACGATGACCTCACTCAGGTTTTCCGTGACGGCGCGCAGGGTGGCGTCGGCGACTTCCTCGGGCTGACTTTCGCCGGCAATCTTGGGAGCACGTTTGCCGTACTCGGCGAACATGCCGGCCTCCGCCACGAAGCCCGGGCAGATCACTGACACGCCAACACCGCGATCTTGCACTTCGGCGCGCAGCGCCTGGGACCATTCGATGAGCGCGGCTTTGGTGCCGGCGTAGGTGGCGGAATACGGAGAGCCCTTCTTCCCGCCCAGAGACGAGATGGTCACCACGTGACCGCTGCCGCGTTCGAGCATCTCCGGCAGCACCAGGCGAGTCAGCCACAGACTCGAGGTCAGGTTGGTGGTGACGATGCGTTCGATGAGCGCAGGTGTCAGCTCTTCGAAGCCCGAAACCCACTCGATGCCGGCATTGTTGACCAAGATATCGATGGGGCCGAGGCGGTCGTGAACTTCGGCCACGACGCGTTCGAGATCCGAGAGCTTCGTGACATCCGCAGCGATGGGTAGCGCGCGGGCGCCGCGGGCTCTGATGTCGTCCGCGACGCTTTCCAGGGGTCCGGAGCTTCGAGCGACAAGCGCAAGATTGGCGCCTCGCCGGGCAAATGCCTCCGCGATCACGGGCCCAAGGCCGCGAGAGCCGCCGGTCAACAGCACGACGCGTCCGCGTAGGTCCTTCATGGTTGCCGCAGTCACGATCTCAGCGCTCCGACCAGGGAAAGTTGCGCACGAAGTCCACCGCGCCGCGGACGCGTTCGCCGACCCCGCGGCCATGTAGTGTTCGGGTCAATCCTCGGATCATCTGCTCCGCACCATCGTGATACGGCATCCACAGATCCTTGACGCTGCGCGGGCAGGTCATCAGACTCTGCCGCCGCACGTAGTTGTAAAACCCCTCTTCTCCCTGCACACGGCCGATCCCGGACTCTCCTTCGCCACCGAAGGGCAGCGTGACGCAGCCCCCCGACTGCACCGCATTGTTGATCATCACCGAGCCGGCTCGGATCCTACGAGCCAAGGCTTCGCCCGCGCGGACGTTCCTGGTCCAAACGCTGCCGCCGAGGCCGTAGTCGGAGTCATTGGCCAGCTCGATGGCCTGCTCGTCACTGTCGACGGCCATCACCGCCAAGAAGGGACCAAATGTCTCTTCGCGCATCATGCGCATTTCTTGGGTCATGTTCGAAAGCACCGTGGGCGGCCAGAACAACCCGTCACCTCTGCGCTCGACTGTACCGCCGTGCTCGAGTTTGGCGCCTCGGTCGATGGCGTCTTGGGTGTGCGCCTCGTAGGTCGCGAGTTGACCAGGCCAGGCCATGGGGCCGACGTCGTAGATGCCGGTGCAGCCCTGGCGCAGCTCCTGGACGCGCTCGACGATGCGGCGCACCAGCGGTTCGGCGATCGAGCGATGCGCGTAGATGCGCTCGATGCCGTTGCAGACCTGCCCCGAGTTGAAGCACGTGCCGCTGATCAGACCCCGCGCGGTCAAGTCGATGTCCGCGTCGGCGCGCACGATGGCGGCGTCGTTGCCGCCGAGCTCGAGCACAACGGGAATGAGTCGCCGCGCCGCGCGCTCCATGATGCGTCGGCCGGTACCCGGAGACCCCACGAAACAAACCACGTCCACGTTGTCGACGATGGCCTGCCCCACTTCGGCGTAGCCGTGCACGATGTTGACCAAGCCTTCCGGAAACCCAGCCTGGTCAAAGAGGCGGCCGATGAGCTCGCCGATCATCGGATTCTGCTCCGACGGCTTCTGGATCACCGCGTTGCCCGCGGCCAGCGCCGGGATCATATGCTTCATCCCGAGCTCGAAAGGGAAGTTCCACGGCAAGACGAATCCGGCGACGCCGAGCGGACCAAATTCGACGCGCGCTTTGGAGCCGAAGAAGAACGTCGAAGAAACCCGTCGTCCCTTCGAGGCACGTTCGGCCAGCCGCGTGTAGAACTTCACCGCTTCGCATACGGGCAGGGCGAGTCCCACGGCTTCGCAGCGCGGTTTGCCGTTTTCGGTGCTGACCACGCGAGCGATTTCGTCCGCGCTATCGATGAGCACGCCGCGGAGGCGGTTCAGCACACGGTTTCTCTCGTGCACTCCGAGGGCTTGCCACTTCTTTTGGGCCACTCGAGCTCGCTCGACGATTTGCGCGACTTCGCTCGGAGTCGCGCAACGCACTTCGCCCAAGACCTGACCGTCGCCCGGAGCGCGCGAGACGATGGTGTTCGACGTCGTTTCGCCCTGTTGCAGAGCTGCACTCATGTTCTGAACCTCTCTAGCCTTCGAAACCAACCAACTCACGTGCTTTTTGCTTGTAGCTTTCGATGGGAGCTTCGGCCAGCAGCATCATCTTCTGGGAGGCTGCGCTGCCTTCGGCGTGAATGGTACAGACCTCATGCCAGCCCGCGAAGTCGCTGGCGAACACGTGATGCATCAGGCTCATCAGCCTGAGACGCTTCTCGGCGTCGAAGCCGGGACCGCCGCCCAGGTAGCGCTCGAGTTGCGGGCGCAGTTCTTCGTTTTCCCAGTCTGGGTGCGTCGGTTGGGTGACGAGCAGGCCGCCGGCCAGGTCTTGGATTTGACTGATGAACTGATGAAAGCCCGAAGAGAAATGCAACTTGGCCATGTTCGCGATCAGCGGGTTGGCCACGTACAGCCCACTCTGACCCAAGTTTTCCGGCGCCGCGATGGCGGCTTTGGCCAGCGCCTTGGTGGTCTCGGTGTAACGGATCATTTCCACGAAGCGGTCTTTGACGTGGGAGGCTTTGGCGATGCCGTTGGCGTCGGCGACGAGCAGTCCGAGCCCCGTCAAGTATTCGAGGATGGGGATCTTGTAGGTCACTGCCGTGAAACGATGGAACGCGGAGAACGCGTAAGCCATGAATTGCGCGGCCTGCCACTCACGCTGCAGGAACACGCGCTCCTTGGGCACACGCACGTTGTCGAACATCACGAGCGCCTCGATGTGCCCGCGATGTGGCTTGGGCGTCGGGAAGTGCGACCGGTCCTCGGCGTTGAACAAGGGGCGGCACACGTGCGTGATGCCCTTGGTGTTTGCCGGGATGGCGAATGCGACGGCGTAGTCGGCGTCCGCCTCGGTGAGCGCGCGCGTTGGGATCACGATGAGTTCATCCACGTATGCCGAGGCCGTGATGTGGGCCTTGGCTCCGGAGACCACGATCTCGTCCGCGGTTTCGTCCACGATTCGCAGGTAGTAGTCGGGGCTGTCCTGCTGGCTCGGCCCCTTGCTACGGTCGCCTTTGACGTCGGTGACCACGCCGGCCATGGACACGTCCCGCTGGGCTGCATCCCAGCGAAAAGCGTCAAGCCGTTCGATGTAGTCCTGATTACCCAATCCCCGCACGACCGCGGTCATGCCGTTGAGCAGGTCCGTGCCGACGTCTTTGACGAAGGGCAGGGCGCTGTCGGCGTAGTAGCTCGCCGTCTGCACCAGATCATAACGTTCGGCGACGGACTCTGGGCGATCCGGAAGCTTGAAATACGAACTGATGGGCTCTCCCGTCTTAGGATGCTCGGTGACGGCCAGCTTCTTGTGTTTTTCATCGTGCGCCAAGGCGAAGTCGAAACACGCCGTGTCCACGCCCACCTTCAGATGCGGGTCCTCGGTCACGTCGTCGACGCGCTTACCAAGCACGAACACCTTTCGATCGTCGCGCAGTCCTGCCTTGTATTGTTCGACGCTTCTCAATGCCATCTTCTCTTCTCACTTCCCTCGAGGCTGGTCGCCGTTCGTCCACGATGTGCGCTCGCGTCCTTTGATGGGGCTGCCACGCGCTCGAACACGCCCACGGTCGTGTTCGGATCAGTTTCGCAACCAGCCATTTTCTTTGTACCAGGTTAGGGTTTCTTTCAGGCCTTGCTCGCAGGTCGGGTAGTCGAAACGAAAGCCAGTGGCCTTCAGCTTCGCGTTGCTCCACACGCGATCAAAGGAGAGGTACTCGAGGGTCGCGCGCTCCAAGAGCGGGCGAGTGCCGAAAGTGCGGGCTGCCAATTGTGCGACGTCCGCGACGCGCAGCATCAACCTCGGCGGCACGTGCAGGAAGGGCTTTTCGTGGCCCAAGAGTTCCCGACTGACGAGGCGGAACAAGTCCTCGGTCGTCATGCGGGAGTCGTCGGCAATGTTGTACGCCTCGCCAATGGTCTCGGGCTTTTCGGCAACGTGCAGCATGGCCCGGCACACGTCGCTGACGTGCACGAACGCTTCCAGGTGTTTCCCGCTGCCGATCATCAGTGCGCGGGAGCGGTTGCGATCCATGTGCACGCGGGCAAACAAGTTGTAGAGGCCATATTCCGCGCGCGAGCCATAGATGGCGGCGGGCCGCAGGATGGTCGCGGCGAGTTTTTGTTCCGCGACGTAGCGCGAGACGACCTGCTCCCCCTCCCACTTGGTGGTATTGTAGGGATTGTCCGGTGGCGTGAGCTTGGGCGCGTCTTCGGCGACCGGCGTGCTGCCGTGCCAGTCGTAGCCGTAGACGGCGACCGACGACAGATGCACGAATCGAGGCGACTTCTTCGACGCCGCGGCCGCTCTGCACAAGTTGTCCACGGCCTTGACGTTGACGGCACGCAGGATCGGCTCCGGCGTGCTGTAGTCGTGAATGCCCGCGACGTGCAGCACCAGATCGACGCCGTCGAGCAAGCGATCGAGGCCCTTGCCGGACACCAGGTCACTCGCGACGAACTCGGCGCCGAGGGCTTCGTACCAGGGACCGTAAAACCGGCTCGAAAGGTCTGTGGCTCGCACCCGCTGGCCGGCTTTCGTCGCCCCAGCGACCACGTGGTGCCCGGTGAAGCCCGCGGCACCGGTAACCAAGACCGTGCGCGTCACTTCGCCACGTCCGTGGGTGCCAGCAGGGCCAAGAGCGCCGTCCGGTCCACGCTCAGTTCGACCGCCACGCGATCCGGCTTCTTTTCGATGACGCGCAGCACCCAATCATGAATGGTGTCGGTGAGCGCCGCGAGCTGTTGGGGGCGTTTCACCAGCAGCCACTGAATCGTGACGTGTTCGATGAAACCCAGCATCAAGTTCCGTACCAAATGTGGATCCGTGTCCTCACGGAACACGCCCTGCTCGATGCCTTCCTTGGCTGTATCCACAATCGTGCGTGACGCAGCGCGTACGGCTTCGTACTGGGGCGTGTCGATGAAGCGTCGGTTGCCCTTCAGTGTGAGTAAGGCAACCGAGGTGTAGAGCGGGTTCTTCTCGTAGAACTCGAGATACGCCTGAATGATGACGCGCAGTTTCTCCCGCGGGTCGCGTACGAAGTGGGCCAGCTCAGCGAGCCGCGCGAACTCTTTCTTGGTGTAGCGCTCGACGATGGAGAACAGCACTTCCTCTTTGGAACTGAAGTACTCGTAGAGCGTCGCGTCTGAGACGCCCGCGGCGTCACAGATCGCGCTGACTGTCGCGTCTTCGAAGCCGCGCTCACCGAAAACGGACAGCGCCCCGTCGAGGATCGCGCTCTCACGCTCGGCCTTGCGTTTGTTGTTGTTGCGCCGGGTGGGCGTCTCGGTGCCTGGCATTAAGATCTAGTCCCGGTTCGGATACAGATCGATTATTCGTACCGTTAGCCAGGTTGTCAACGCTATATCATACTGATATATAGATTTAAGGATTCCGAGTCACATAGCTGACTGTGTGAATTGATGGAGCTGCAATGACAGACCAGAAATCAGCCTTTAGCTGGACGCTCGACCAGGGCGTCGCGGTCGTGACCCTGGAAAACCCACCGGTGAACGCCCTCCGAGCGGACCTCTTGGAGAGCTTTGAACGCTTCCTCTTGGACGTGCTGAAGAGCGATGCCCGGGCGGTGCTCCTGAGGAGCGCCTGTCCCGGATTCTTCTCCGCGGGCGATGACCTGTCCGCGCTGGTCCCGCTCCCGGATGACCTGCCCAAGCAGCTGCGCCGCGCGCACCGCGTGCTCGACAGCTTCGAAGCGCTGCCGCTGCCCACCGTCGCCGCGCTCAACGGCCACGCTCTCGGCGGCGGGCTGGAGCTGGCCATGGTCGCCGACTTCCGTATCATGGCCAAGGGCGCGGGTCGCGTCGGCCTGCCCGAAGCGCGCCTTGGCATGATCCCCGCCCTCGGCGGCACCCAGCGACTGGCGGAGCTCGTCGGCAAAGGCAGAGCCATCGAGATGATGTTCAAAGGACTTCAGCTCAGCGCAGAAGAGGCGGTAGACATCGGCCTCGTGCACCGCGCCGTCGATGAAGCCGAGCTTGATGCTGCCGCGCTCGACTTTGCCGTTCGCCTGGCGCGTCAAGCGACCGAAGCCCTGGCCCACATCAAGCGCGCCGTGCGCGTCGGGCAGCGAGAAGGCTTCAGCGCCGGTATTGCCGCCGAACAAGCCGCCTTTGCCGAGAACATCGTGAGCCACGACGCGCGAGAGGGTGTCCGGGCGTTTTTGGCCGGCGAAAAGCCGAACTTCACTGGCAACCGAACGGAAAAGCACTGATGACTGTTCGCCGAGCAAGACTGTCCGCCGTGGGTTGGGACGCCGATCTGACCATCGAAGAGAGCGCTGATGTGCCGGCACCCTCTGGCAGCGAGATCCGGGTCGCCGTCGAGGCGTGCGGCATTTGCCATCGAGACATCATCGACCGCGACGGGCGCTTTCCCTTCATCCGCATTCCCGTCACTCCGGGTCACGAAGCCGCGGGACGAGTCATTGCCATCGGTCCCGAGGCGTCGGATTTTCGCGTGGGGGATCGCGTTGGCAGCATGCATCGGGACTTTTGTGGAGGCTGCCGCGCCTGCCTGGCCGGCGCTCCGTCCCAGTGCGAATTGGGCGCCTCCGTCTTCGGTCTGACCATCGATGGCGCCTACGCGAGCGAGGTCGTGGCACCCGAGCGATGCTTCTACGCGCTACCGAAGGACATGCCGGCAGCTGAAGCCGCCATTTTGCACTGCACTTTCGGCACGGCGTATCGCGGACTCGTCCGTCTCGGCGGGCTCGAAAGCGGCGGCAGCGTGCTGGTGACCGGCGCCAACGGCGGCGTCGGCAGCGCAGCAGTGCAAGTGGCCAAACGCCTGGGCGCACGCGTAGCGGCGGTGATCCGCGACGAAAAGCACGAGGCCTTCGTCAAAGAGCTGGGCGCTGACCGAGTGCTCGTCGACGATGGCGGTGGCTTTCACAGGAAGATTGGAGACGCCGTCGACGTGGCCTTGGATTGCGTGGGCCCACCGACGTTCAACGCTGCGCTGCGTTCGGTGCGGAGCGGCGGCACGGTGGTCGTGATCGGCAACGTGGCTACGGAACGTCCCCAGCTCAACCTCGGCTACCTGGTGACTCGCGGTATTCGCGTTTGTGGCAGTGCAGGTGCGGCTCGTCAGGACATGGCCGAGCTACTTTTACTCCACCAAAGGACTCCGCTTTCGTTTTCCATTCAAGAGCGCCTGCCCCTCGAGCGTGCGGACGAAGGACAGCGCCGGGTGCGCGCCGGGGGATTGTCTGGTCGCTTGGTCGTTGAGTTGGGCTGAGCGTCTGCTGCTCGAGCGGTCGGGTCACGCGTCGGTCGACGCCAGCGTGCCGGGACTGCGAGATGGGAGTGTGCGGAGCGGCGGCGTCAGTGTCCGCCGCCGCCGGGGCCGTGCCCCCCCTCTTCGATCGCTCCGATCGTGCACCCGCCCGCGCCGCGGTAGCGCGGCAGCTTCGGGACGAGGCCGGTGTACACGTAGTCGCCGAAGTCGTCCCAGGGCTCCAAGGCCGGGTTCTCGTCGAGGGGAACCCGGGTGAGCTCCGCGAGGGTGACCCTGCCATCGGCGTCACCGTAGGTGTCGTCCGCCGCAGCGAAGGGGCCAAAGCGCAGTTGCGCCGACGCTTCGTTCGGCAAGTGCTGGAAGAAGACGGCGCTCGCGAGCGCGATGTCGAGGGACTGCTCGTCGTCGCTGGTCAGATGGACGCCCGCGTCGGCGAGGAGCTTGCAGTTGTTGTACTGAGCGCCCAGCCGAAAGGACCACGCGAAGCGCTTACTGGCGCCCGCGGTCGTGGCCACGCCGGCGACGAACACCGCGCTGCCGCTCTCCTGGGCATAGCCGTCACTACCAGCAGCGCGCAAGAACGCGAGATCTTCCTGGGTCACACCGGCGCCCAGCACTGAGTCCTGCGGCGGCGGTCGCACGCGAAAGCGGAACCCACACGATCCGAGCGCGTAGGGCGTGCTCACCTTTTGGGATCCGGTGCGGCGCGCGTCGAACACGCGCGCGTAGTCCGTATCATTGTAGGACGTGCAGTCGTCACCACGCAGGTCGACTTCCCCGAGGGTCACCAGGAGGCGATCGTACTCAATGTGCCAGCCGTCGGCGGTGTCGATGCCCTGCGCGTCGTCGGTGAGCGGGTAGTCGCTGGTCAGGGTCACATTCAGGCGGCCAGGCGGTTTGCGGGTGTCGTCGGGCAGGCACCCAGCCGCGAGCAGGAGCGAGATCAAGACCAGCAGCACGTGTCGCATGAGCTAAAAGCCCCCTTCCACACCCAAGCTCGGGATGGTGATGGGACCAATCTCCTCCTGACCGAACTGCTCTTTGCTGAGCGTCGCGTTGAGCACCTCGGCGACGAACGAGATCCAAGTGGTTCGGCCGAGGATCCAACGCTTCTCCAGGCGCACGTCCAGCCGAAAAAAGGCGGGCGAGCGCTCAACATCCGTGGTGCGCGGCGGCGAGCTCGCATCCTCGTTCTGCGAAGGCTGGATCGGCGTGCCGGTGTAGAACACAACCCGGCCCCCTGGACGCCAACCGCGCCCGAGGTCGTAGCCCACCGCGGCGTTGAGCACGTGCGTGCGATCGAAGTTGCTCGGGAACTCTTCCTTTCCGAGGCTGCGGGTCGAGCGCGAAAACGTGTACGAGAGGAACCCTCCGAGCTTCTTGGTCAGTCGGCGCTTCAAGAAGAGCTCCGCCCCCACGGCGCGGCCCATCGACCGCTCGTCGAGTTCCTGCGTTGGCGGGCCGTCTTGTGTGCGCGAACTGGAGCCGAGGGCGTCGGTCATGTCGAAGAAGGCATTGTAGAACAGGGTCAGGCTCGCGGTGGTGGCATCGGCCACGTCCACTTCGACCCCGGCGCTGGTCTGAAAGCTCCGCTGCAGACCGTTCTCGAGCTTGGCAGGCGTGAGCCCCGGGATGGGCAGCACGAATGCGGGCGGCTGGTGCGCGATGCCGTAGGCGTGAATGATGCGCACGCGATCCGAGACGGAGAATCGAGCCGAAATCCTTGGATCGACGCCCACGGCGCTCGCTGAATCGGAGCGGTACAGATCGACGCGGGCGCCCGGCAAGACTTCGATGTTGGGCGCCACGTCGAGGCCAAGTTCAGCCCAAACGCCGAATACAACATCGGTTCGCGGCGGAAAGCTGGCCTCGAACGCCTGGGTATCGGGGCTGTCTGGATCTGCAAATTTCGCAGGGCTGGTGCTGAAGCGCTCGACGGTGCCGTCGGTTCCTGCGCGAAACCGTGCCTCGTCACTGAGAGGCTGCTCGAGCTCGGTGCGCGCGCCCAAGATCTGCGTGGTGATCTGCCGCTGCTCGCCCGCGAGGAAGGCGTTGGCAGTGCGGTCGAGGCCGAACGTGAAGGCGGTGCGCAGCGATCCCTCGCCGGTGTCGTGATCGTGCCGCAGGTCGAGGCGGTAAAACTCGGTGCCAAAGAGCACCGTTAGATCACCGGCCCGCTCACGCCCTAGGAGGTCATAGGCGCCGAATGAAAAGGCGGTCAGGCGATCCCGGGGAGACAGTTCATAGGTGACCCGGGCTTGGTAGTCGCGATACGCCAGCTCCACCTCGGGCGCGATCAGCGACAGCAGCGCGGCCGTGTAGGAGTAGCGCCCGCCCACGAGGGCAGTGCCTCTGCCGTCCGCAAAGCCCCCTTCGACGAGCGCGCCGGCGTCGAATAGGCGCACGTTGCCCTCGCCATGCAGTTCGGGATCTGGCGCCTTCGTCTCCGCCGCTACGATGCCGCCGGCGAAGCGCCCGAAGCGCGCGGGATAGCCGCCTGAATGGAGATCGACACGCTCAACCAGACCCGGGTGTATGACGGAGGGACCAAAGCCAACGTGATAGAGGTAGGGAACCCGCACGCCATCGAGGAAATAGCCAACGTTGCCGGGCGGCGCACCACGCACGTAGAAGAAGGGCAGACCCGACGCGACGGGCGTGACCCCTGGCATTGCCTCGATGGCGCGGAACGGATCGCCGAACGCTCCTGGGATCAGTCGCACCTCCTGGCGGCTGAATGACTTGACCGCCGGGGCGAGTTTCTCACCGCGCACGACGACTTCGATGGCCTCGGCCGCATCCGCGGGGGCCGCCCGTGCGCTGAGACGGAACACCACCTCGGTGTCGTTCCCAGGAACAAGCTTCACTTCTGCCGTCCGTGCCCCGTGCGCGTCGGACTCGACGGAAAGGCGCGCGGGGCCCCGAGGCAGGTCATGGGCAGTCGCGTTCCCGCTGGCATCCGTCGTCAGGATGCGCTCGCGCACTCGGACACGCGCACTCGCCACGGGCTGGCCGGTAGCGGCGTCCAACACGCGCACGATCAGGCCGGGCGGCGGCGGCTCGAACGAGTAGGTGAAACGAATGCGCGCTTTGACGGGCGCACCGGCCCGCGTGGCCGGCGAGAACTCGAGGCCCCGCGCCGCTGCAAGCGCCGCCTCGTCGAAGCCGTGACCGCGCGGGGTCTCGACGCTGGCGCGCTCTACCTTCCCCGCCTTGTCGAGTTCGAGCACCAACACGACCTCGACGTGGTCGTAGATGCGCTCATCGAGCGCACGCCGCGGATAGCTGACGCCCGGGTCGGCTTCGAGCCGAGGGACGACCACGTCGCCCTGAGCGCCCGCGCCAGTCGCAAGCGTCAGCGCGACCAGTACGCAAGCAGTGGCCACTCCGGCGCGCCGCCTCGCACCGCACGAATGGCGCGAGGCCTCGGGGGAGCGGCGGTGTGCGCTCGGCATGTTAGCAAGTGAGCACTTACTTGCTAGCGTGTCAAGCCGCTAGGGGCGCTTCGTGAGCAACGTCGATCAGTTCTTCTGAAAGAACTCCTCGCAATACTCGCCGGTGCAGGAGAGATCCGTCAGCCAGATGCCGGGTTTGGGGCCCGCCAGGTCGAGGGCGTACTTCAGCTGCAGCACCTTGCCCGGGGAGACGTTGGTGTAGCTAGAACCGCAGCCACCGACCCAGGCGACGGCCGTGACGCCATCCGCCAGAGTGACGGTGAGCTGGTCCCCAGCTGCGAGCACTGACCCCGTCTTCCACTCGCTATTCACCGACATGCTGCACGAGCCGACAGAAGACTCCTTGTACTTGGTATGGATCGCCGAACCATCGGCGAAGAAGGTGAAGTCGGAAACGTCGCTCGACCCAGGGCTCACCCAGTAGCCCACGAGTTCGGGTGGGATTGCGCCGGCAGGCACGGTCCCGCCGGGATTGGGCGTGCCGCCTCCGGTCGTGCTCGAGTTGAGGCACGTCGTGAGCTCTGGGGCACATTGCGTCTCGATGCACGCGACGTCGGCGCACTGCTTCTGATCCATGCACGTCAATAGAACAACCAGCTGAGACTGCCCCTCCTGCGCGCCCGCTCCGAAGCAAACGTCGGGGCAGTTCGCGTCGGCGTCGGGGCAGTCGGCAATGCAGGACAGAATGTCCATGCAGGTAGGGTACAGCGTCGCAGCCCCGCCGGAGCCGCCAGTTCCGCCTCCGGAACCTGCGCTCCCGCCGGTACCGACCGGCACGCCACCGCTGCCACCGCTGCCGCCGACGCCGGGGTTATTGTCGTTCTTGGATGGGCTGCAGCCGGCCACAAATAGAGTCGCTGCAGCAGAGATCAGTAAGTATCGCATGTTGAAAGCCTACGCTGCGGCGGTGCGCCCCATGCCGCTCGCGATGTGCCAACGGCTAGACACTTTGCGCCAACTGGGGGAGCGCCGGCGGTGCTGCGCATACCGAAGAAACCCATGCGCACGTCGCCCGAGCGCGTTGGCCGCCCCGGGACGCGTTGCGGCGTCCTCAGAAACCTGGATCTGTCACCGGGCCGTCCCGAGCTTGGCGCGCACAACCGTTCCGAGCGGTTGCGGCGTCCTCAGAAACCTGGATCTGTCACCGGCGGCGGGACGAAGCCCGTGCCGGGTTTCGGTTTCGGCTTCGGCTTGGCCTCGGGTTTTTCCGCCGGCGGCTTTTTGGCCTCGGGCTTTTCAGGAGTCGCAGCTGGCTTGCCCGGCGCCGCCTTGGGCGCCGCGCGACCCACAGGCGCAGTGCCGCCGCTGGGCTTGGCTTTTTCGACTTCCAAGTCCGTGAGGTCCACGGTGTCCGGCGCTTCGCCACTGTCGGCGGGCGCCGGGGTTGGCTCTACGGGCGGCTCTGCCGCGGACGAAAGCTCCGGCGCGGCCACGGGAGCCGCTGCGGCAGTCGAACCGTCCTGACCAAGTAGCAGCGAGCGTGCAAAGAACAGCGCGCCGCCCACGAGACCCGCAAACACGAACAGACCCATGCCGATCCAGAGCAAGCCACCGCTCTTTTTTGCGGGAGGGTGGGACGGGGTCTGGGTACCGAAGGGCGTCTCGGGGGAACTCAGGGGCGCCCCAGTAATGTCGGTGATGCTGGGTTGCGACAGCCGGTCTGGCGCGCTCAGCGGCGTGTGCATCGGAGCGGACGCCACAAAGGGCGAGCTGGGCATCGGGGCGACCGTAGTGCCGAGCTCGCCGCCGAGGCTCGGCTGTGAGTCGTTCGCGAGGGATCGTTCGTCCGCTTGACGGATCGCTTCCTTGAGCGCGGCGCGGCGCTCCTCCCCGCGGGGACCGAGCAACGAAGTCGCAAACTTGCCGACGTCTTCAGAACGCACGCGTCCAACGCTTGGTGGGAACACGCGATCGAGGGCGCCTTCTAGGTCCCCCGCTGTCTGGAAGCGTTTGTCGGGATCTCGCTCGAGCGCGCGCATCACCACGGATTCGAGGGGCTTGGGGTAGTCCTTGTCGTAGGCGCGGGGCGGGATGATGGGTCGATCCGACACGATGTTCTGCAGCGTGATGACGTCCGTCTCGCCACGGAACGGATGTTTCCCCGTCGTGAGCTGGTACAGGATGATGCCCAGAGCGAACACATCACTGCGCCGATCGATGTCCCGGCCCAGCGCCTGCTCCGGCGACATATAGGGCGGTTTGCCCTTGATCTGTCCGGCGTTGGTATTCTCTGCCGTGCGACCGGATGCTTTGGCGACGCCAAAATCCACGATCTTGACCACACCATCATAGGTGATGAGCAGATTCTGCGGAGACACATCCCGGTGCACCAGCCCGACGAGCTCCCCCGAGTCGTCCTTCAACTCGTGCGCGGCGTGCAGCCCCGCCGCTGCCTCCGCGACAATCTTGACTGCGATGGGTCGCGGGATCCCGTCGGCCTTGGCGGCGGAGCGGCGGATGGAACTCAGCGGCTCGCCGTCCACCCACTCCATCACCAGGTAGAGCAGGTCGTCTTGCTCGCCCAGATCCAAAATTTCGACGACGTTTGGGTGCCGGATCCGCGCGCACAACTGTGCCTCGTCCAGGAACATCTGCTCGAAGTGCGGATCGTCGCTGATGGTGGGCAGCATGGTCTTGACCGCGACGGTCTTGGAAAAACCACGCGTGCCCTTCAAGCGCGCCGCCCACACGGCTGCCATGCCCCCCTGTGCGATGGGCACGAGGAACTCGTAGCGCCCGACCGTTTGACCGGGCTGGATCTCCCCGAGCGTTCTCATCGATCCTTCACGGCGCGCGGAGGTTGACAGAGCCCAGCTCCGCGTTCAAGCGCTTCTCCTTATCCCACAATGTAGGTACGGCCCAGCATAGCACGAGGTCCATTCGAACGCCTCACACCACTCGTACGCATCCGCCACGCCGCGGATCTCCGGCGCCGCCCAATACTCCTAGATGCGCGTGCGCCAGATGCACGCCACCAAAGTACATGTTCAGGGCATCGAAGGCGACGGGATCTTTGGGAAAAGCCCGGAGCAACGCCGCCTCGGCACTCGCCGCCATGCCGGCGCGTTCGTACGCAATGCGCGCTCCCCCCGCAGCGCGACGGTCCACGTGGATCCGCGGCGCCTGCACCGCGGCCTGAGCGGGCATGCCGTGTCCGAGGGTGAGATGCAGTACCTGCAGGATCGCATTGCGCAGGCGATTCGACCCGCCGCTGCCGAGTGCGAGGCACTCGTGCCCCTGCCGCACGATGGTGGGCGCCATCATCGTAGACAAACTGCTGCCGGGGGGATCGTGATGGAAGCCCCGCGGGTGGATGTCCTCTTCGCCGAGCAAGTTGTTGACGATGATGCCCGTGCCGGAAAGCACGTAGCCGCAACCTTCCCCATTGGTCAGGGTCACCGCCACAGCGAGCCCGGCAGCGTCGATGACACTCAGATGTGTGGTCGAGCCCAGGGGATTGTCCGGCTGGGGCGTGGCCACTTGCTGGCGCAACGCGGCGACGTTCTCTGGGGACAGCAGCGAACGCACGAAGTCCTCGTCGCGAATGCGCTGGTCGAAGTCGACACTCCGCTGACCCAGCAACGTATGCTGCACTCTGGCGAGATGCAGCACGTCCTCGTCGCTCAGCGGAGGAAACTGCTGCCCGGCGTCGAGTAGTCGAGCCCCCAGCGCGATGAGCACGCCGCCCATGGACGGAGCGGGAGGCGTTGCAATCTCGAACTCGCCAAACCGCACGCGAAGCGGGCGCTGCATTTGGATCTGCGCCCGCTCCATGTCGATGGCGCTGAGGCTGCCACCGCGGGCGACGCCAAACTCGTCGACCAACGCCCGCTGCAGGTCCGCAAGCATCCCCGGATCGCGCCCAATGGCCTCAAGGGTATCTGCGAGCGCCGTATTGTGCAGAGTCTCGCCGGCGACGGCGAGCTTTCCATCGCGACACACCAGCGCATAACACTCTGCGGTATGCGCGAAGATCGGTTCGAGCAGCGCATTCGCGAACGCGACGCCGGCCCCAAGCTGGTAGCCGCGCCTGCCGAGCTCCACGGCCGGCGCCACGATGGAACTCAGCGGCAAACTGCCGTGGCTGGCGTGCAGCTTCAGCAGCCCACTCAATGCCAGCGGAACCGCCGCGGCTCCACGGCCGATGTGAAACACCTGCGTCGCGGCGCCGAAGTCCACCTCGACGTCCGAAAAGTCGAGCTGCGCGGGTCGCGCGCCGGACAGTCCCGGCGCCCGGGCAAAGGCGTCCATGCAAAAGGGCTCGCCCTGCGCCGGCCACGCACTGATCACCGCGCCGCCGAGGGGGCCGCAGAGCGGGAGCTCGCAGACGAAGGCGGCGCAGGCGGACGCAATCACAGCGTCGACGGCGTTGCCGCCCTGCTCGAGGAGTTGCGCGCCGGCATCAGCGGATTGCACGTCGCCGCATGCCACCACTCCGCGACTGCCTGGTTCGCTCACGGACGGAACATACACCTTCTGACACAGAGCACGCGAGCCAACATGCTATGGGAAGAGCCGTGCGCCCGTGGCGTCTTGTTCCCGCATTGCTCGCACTGCTGTGTGTGTGTCGCTCCGCGCGCGCCGCTGCGGACGCACCCACGTGGCCCGGCCTCTCGACGCTCTCCGCCACCGACGGCGGGTCGCGGGTCTTGCTGCGCCGATCCGGGGCGCCGACCCTCGCCGTCTGCGCGCGGGCCCAGGCAATGCCGCAGCTGAGCGACAGCGCCACGGCGACCCTCTTGCGTCGGGCGGGTCAGCAGGACATCCGCCGCAGCCGCGACGGCTGGGAAGTCTGTCTGCGCCTGCCCGCCCAGGAATTGACCACTGCGCTCTGGGCCCTGCAGACCGCCACGCTACGCCCCACGGAAGCAACGGGACACGACGAACGCAGCGCGCTGTCGGCGCTTCTGGCACCGAGCACGCGCGCCGCGCAGCCCCCAACCCTCGCCATCGTCGGCGACTTCGATGTGGACGCCGCCGCCCGCATCCTTCGCGAGCTGCGCTGGCCGGCGCCCACCCCACCGTCCAAGCCCACGAGTCCACAAGCGCAGACGTGGACGCCGCCGCCCGGGTTGCAGCTGGTCGGTTGGAAGGCCCCAGCGCGCGGCACGGCGCCACGGGCGGCCATGGAAGTGGCTGCAACGCTCTTGGCGCGCAGCTTGTCCGAGCAACCGGGCAGGAGCGCCCAAGCCGACAGCGGCCCGCACCTGGTCTTCCTGCGCATCCACTCCAAAGACAGTGGCGACGCACTGAGGCGAGCGCTGCTCAAGGAATTGGCGCTGCTGCAACGCATCCCCCCGAGGCAGCTTGCGGCTGCCGTCGCGTTGACGGAGTCGGCACTGCTGCAAGAACTAGACGACAACGCGGGCGTTGCGCGCAGCCTGCTCGACGGCATCGACACGCAGGGCCAGCCGCGCAGCGTGCTCCGGCATCTGTCGCTGGTGAGTGGGCTTTCCGGAGCCGCATTCTCGAGCGCCGTGGCATCGCTGGCACTCGAAAACAGCGCGTGGTTGCCAGCGCCCGGGCCAGCAGGGCGCGAAGCGCACGGAGCAAAGCAGCCATGAGTCGAGGGATCTGGCTTGGCGGCGTATTCTGCGTCGCGTGCGCGAGCGGCGTCGCGCCGCACCCCACCGCGGCGCCCTCAGCCAGCGCCGTCGAACGTCCTGGCGTGCCCTCCAGCGCATCGCCGGACGTTGCCGCAGCGCCGCCGCCAGCGGGACTCTCCCCAGCGCAGGCTCTGCCGGGCTCTCGCAGCAGTGTGCTGCTACCGAGCGGCAGTGTGGCGACAGTGATCGAACTGCCGGGTTCCACGCTGGTGGCCATCGACTGGCGCGCGCCCTTTGGTTCGGCGGATGACGGCCCGTTGCGCGGCGCGAGCCACTGGGTCGGCAGTTGTCTTTCGCGGCGCACCCGCGCGGCGCACCCCCTCGGACAAGCGCTCGCAGCGCTGGGGGCGCGCGCGGACGTGCAGTCGGATGTCGAAATCCTGCGCCTGCGGGTGCGCGCGCCGGCGCGTCATGCCGCGGCGGTGCTGTCTCTCAGCGCGCAGCTCGCGCAGCCTCCCACCCTTGGCGAACTCCACGCCGCGCGCCCGTTCGCAAGCGAAGCCGCCGAGGCTCTGCTCGATACTCCGGAGCACACGGCGCGGGCGGCGCTGCTGCGGGAATTGTTCGAACTGCCGACCGATCGCCACCCCTACGCGGATCTGCTGCCGAACGCCGCTGCCCTGGCTGCGGCCCCCGCCCCGGACGTACGCAAGCGCGCAGCGGCGCTGCTGGA
>CBDUPW010000106.1:0-21785 GCA_965369205.1 uncultured Polyangiaceae bacterium
TTGAGGCCGGACGACTGCTGGCGGAGGTGCACGTGCGCTTGCGACGCTATGCGGACGCTCAGCGCACCCTCGAAATGGTGGTGAAAGCAGCTCCGGGGGACGCGATCAGTCTGGGACGGCTGGAGCGGGTGCTGGTACTTCAGCGCAAGCTCAAAGAGGCCATCGCGATCCTCAAGAAGCTGATCGAAGCGGACCCGAAGCGAGCGCGAGAAGCGTATCAGCGGATGGCGGGGTACGCCGCCGAGCTGTATCAGGACGACGACGCGATTCGCTACGCCGCTCGCGCAGTGGAACTCTCCCCGGACGATGCGGACGGTCACCGCAAACTAGGCGAAATGTATCGACGCCGGCAGGAGACCGGCAAAGCCATCTCCGCGTTTCGGCAGGCCATTCAGAAGAACGACCGCATGTTCATGGTCTACTTCCAATTGGCGGAGCTGCTGATCAGTCAGGGCAACGCGGAAGAAGCCGACATGCTGCTGCGCCGCGTGGTGCGTGCGTCCCCCGACGAAGAGCTGGTGGCACAAGCGGCACGGCTCTCCATGCAGGTCAACTTGGGACGCGGTACCTTGGAGAGCTTGGAAAAAGAACTGCTCCCCGTCGCCCTCGGCAATCCGCAAAAGCCTATCTATCGACGCTTGCTCGTGGACATCTACGGCGCCATCGCTTTCCCCCTCGCGCATCGCACCAAGAGCTCCGACCCCGCAGAAGCTGAAAAGGCACGGGAAGCGCTGCGCAAAGTGGGAGAACGCGCGGTCAAGCCGCTGTTGGATGCCCTTTCCGACGAACGCGAATCCCAGCAGCGCATCGCCATCGAACTGCTTTCGTACATCGAGAACAAGAGTGCCGGCCCCGCGCTGTTTGCGTTTGCCACCGGCAGCGCAGACAGCGAGCTGCGTGCCCGAGCGATGATCGCCGTCGGTGCGCTCTCGGATCCCGCGATGCTCGACAAGATTTCCGAGCTGCTGGCGCCAGCGGGTCAAGTGGTAGCGGACGAGTCGGATCCCGTCATCGCTGCGGCGGCGTGGGGGGTTGCGAAGCTGCGCCACCCAAGCGCGCGCCCGCTGCTCCTAAAGATGCTAGGCAGCGAAGCGCCGAGCATCCGCGCGTTCGGCGCCCTTGGCCTCGGATTGGGCAAAGATCAGAAGTCCAAGGCCGCGTTGATCCAGGTCGCGCGATCGCTGGAAGCAGGTGCATCTCCGCGGGCGGCGGCTGCCTTTGCACTGGGTGAGATTGGCTCTGCGGACAGTGTCGGCGTGCTGACAGAGCTTTCCGAGGCGAGCGACCCGCTCGTCCGCGCGACCGCGCTGGTCGCTCTGTCGCGCTTGCGTGCCCCGGGCGCCCCGCGAGCGATCGCTGACGCGCTTGTCAGTGAAAACCGCGAGATGTTCCAGGCCGGCGTGGCCTCCGCGGTGGTATTCAGCAGCGGAAGCGTGAAGCGCGCGCGCGATCCCTTCAGCGTGCCGGATACGCGCATTGACGTCGCGGACTTGCTGCGCCGGCTGGTGCCGTCGGGCTATAGCGCCAAAGAACGTGCTGAAGCATTGGTCAAGATCGCGCCGGCGCTTTCGACTGCGGCGGTGGCAGCCGCCCAGAGCTCGCAGAGCCGGGCACAAGCAGTTGCTGAGGCGCTGCTTGCGCGGCGCGGCGCCCCCGCTTACGGCGCGCTCACGACAGGTCTGTCTGAGCAGGCCCCGGCGCTGGTGAAGAGTGCCGAAGCGGCCGCGGAAGCCATCGCCAAGGCCGTCACACCCGCCTACGTTGTGCTTTCGACGCATCCCACCACCGAAACCCGCGTCTTGGCCGTCCGGCTGTTGGGCACGCGCAGCGAGGGCGTCGCCCGAAGTGCCGTGCTGGCCGCCCTGGAGGACCGGGAAGATAGCGTACGCACCGCAGCTCTTGAGGCAGTGGTGGCGGCGCGGCCGCCAGGTGCCACCGAGGCCGTGATCAAGTTGCTCGCGCCCTCGGAGAGCTGGCCCATTCGGCTGCGCGCAGCGCGAGCGCTTGCCGCAGTCGCAACAGCGCAAAGCGACCGCGACAAGGCCGCCACGGCGCTCACCGCGGCGGCAAGCAAGGACAGCGTCGCACTGGTGCGGGAAGCCGCCGTCAAAGCGCTCTTCGAAGTGAGCAAAGAGCGCGCCCGCGCCACTCTCCAGCAAGTGGCGGAAAAAGACGCTGAAGCCCGAGTGCGCCAGACCGCAAACAAGCTGTTGCAGGGGGGCACAGCACCGTGAAGGTACTACTCATGAGCTGCGCCCTCGCAGCGTTCGCGGTTTCGGGCTGCCGCACGCTGGACCGCTTCGATACCAGCGGCAATGACGCCTATTGCGGGACTATCGTGAGCGCGCAGTTCGCGCGCCAAGGCTTTCCCCCAGACATGCGCTTGCGGTTGGAACTGGATATGAGCAACTGGGCCACGATCCCTGGCAGCATCACCACGGACGATGCGAAGTCGAGCCCCTGCGCGGGGCGCCCGCGCTTCGACGAGGCACAGCTGCGTGCTAGCGAAGAGATCCAAAACGACGTGCTCTCCACGCTGGATTTCGGCACGGGCCGTGACGAAAACCTGGTGGTGTGGGTCGAGTCAACCTGTGAAGGCCCGGTGCTTGCCGTGGTCTCTTTGATGAAAAACGACACGGTCGAGGTGCGCCTGCTCAAGCCCCCGGTACCCGGGGAGACGACGCCGCCGGGTTTTGCGCTTTTCCAGCTGGAGCGACGTTCCGGCGACTGCGGCATTTGATGCGGGTACTCGGGATCGAGACTTCCTGCGACGAGACGGCGGCGGCGGTCGTCGACGAACGCGGATGCGTGCTTTCGCAGGTCGTGCACACGCAGATCGAGCTGCACGCTCCCTTCGGCGGCATCGTGCCGGAGCTGGCGTCGCGGGATCACATGAACAAGCTCGACCCCGTGGTTCAGCGAGCCTTGGTGGAGGCAAATCTAGACTGGTCCGACATCGACGGGATCGCCGTGACTTGCCGTCCAGGCCTGAGCGGGGCGCTGCTGGTGGGAACTGGATACGCTCGAGGATTGGCCTTTGCGCTGGGCAAGCCCGTCGTGGGTGTCGATCACTTGGTTGGGCACTTGCTAGCCGCGTTCCTGCGCTTGCCCGACGCGAGCGCGCCGCCGGAGTTGCCATTTGTCGCCCTTCTGGCGTCCGGCGGCCACACCGCGCTGTACCGCGTCGATGGCCTGGACTTGGCGCAGATGCGGGAGTTGGGTGCAACTCGCGACGACGCGGCGGGGGAAGCGTTCGACAAGGTCGCGAAACTGCTGGGCCTCGGCTACCCAGGGGGGCCTGTGGTGGACCGGTTGGCGCGGGAGGGAGATCCGACGGCGATCCAGCTCTCGAAGCCCATGCCGGCCCGACGCTCCCTGGAGTTCAGCTTTTCTGGGTTGAAGACCCAGGTCATGCGCTGGGTGCGGGAGCACGGCAAACCGGGGAACGATCAGACGCTTCGGGATCTGTGCGCCGCGTTTCAGGCGCGAGTCGTGGACGCGCTGGTGGCGAAAACGATGCGTGCCGCCGAACGCGAAGGAGTTCAGACCGTGGTGTTGGCCGGCGGAGTGGCAGCGAATCGTGAGCTGCGCGAGAAAGCGGGAGCGGCGGCAGGGCAGCGCGGGCTGACGCTCTGCGTGCCGCCCATCGCGGCATGCACTGACAACGCAGCCATGATCGCCTACGCCGGTATGCATCGCCTTGCGCGCGGAGAAAACGACCTGCAGTCCATGGAGACGACCCCACACACGGCGCTACTCTCCGTGACCCGCAAGGGTGCGGGACGGCGCTAGTAGCGCTTTTCGAACGAAACGCTGACGGAAGCCGCGAAGGCAGGGATGCTGGCGCAGGCACCCTCAACGCCGCACCTCGATAGTCCAGGCTCAGTTGCTCTTGAGTGGGCCGATGCGTTTCGCCAGGTCCATCGCACTCACCAAGCGCGTTTCGTCACCGGGACGCAGGCCAAGTTGGTAGTCCACCAGGCCGCCGTTCTGACCGACGATGACCACCAACGGCACGGTGTCGAAGGGATTGTAGGATATGAAGAACAGTGGGTTTTCCAGGGCAGAAGCCAAGGGAATGTCTAGCCCGCGTCCCTTCATGTAGCCCGGCACGCGATGCCACGTGCGGGCGTCGTCCAAGGCAACGCCGAAAACCGTCATCGAAGGACCTGCGCGGCGCACGGCCCGACTGAGCCTGCGCAGCTTTTCGTCGCACTCGCCACACCAGGTCGCAAAGAACACAACGACAAAGGCGCGATCGCCGACGAGGTCCTCAGACTCGATGGTTCGGCCCTCGGTTGTGCGGACGCTAAACTCCGGCACGGGCCCGTCATCCATGCCCACAAACCGCAGGCTGTCTAGGTCTACGCTGACCACGACTGGAACCGGGTTGTACAAGCTCAGTGGAGCGAGATCCGCCTGATCCGATGCAGGCGGGGCCGCCTTCTGCGCAGGGCTACACGCCAAAACTACGGAAGTTGCAGCGAGCAGACAAAACCAACGCACACTAGAAGCATAGCGTCGCGACCGGCAACCTGCCACGCCGCGACGCGTCGTCCCGCGGTCCTGCTACTTCTTCTTGGAGGACTTCTTGGAGGACTTCTTGGACTTGGACTTCGACTTGGACTTCGACTTGGACTTCGACTTGGACTTCGAACTCGAAACCTCGCCGGAGTCGGGTTCGCTGATCAAGAACTCAACGTAGTCTTTGCGCAAACGCACGCGGTACCCCGGAACGCTGTTTCGGAACTGGAACGTGACCTCCGCGCCATAGGAGCCATTGCGCGTGCGCACTCGGGCGATGCGGACGTCGCGCTTTTGGATGCCTCGGGCCGATTCCATGACCTTCACCCCAGGAACGACGACGGTGAATCCCGTCGGATTGATGGCTCCTTTGATGGCACCACCGGGCTGATCCAGGCGGAGCCGGTGGATGGTCGGTTTGTTGATCCGGCCCTTGCCCCAGGGCCTGACGCTCGAGGGATTCGCCTTTTGCGGCTTCTTGGGCGCGGCTTCCTTGTCTTCGAACTTCTGGTCCTCCGCAGCACTGGCCGCGGCCTTTTCCTGCTCTTCTTCACTCTGCTCGTTGGCCGCACCCGGAGCACCCAACTCGGGTGGTGGCCCCAAGGGTGCGGGCTCCATGGTCGCCATGGGCGTGGGGCCGAAGAGCGGCACGTCGGCGCTCACGCCGCCAGCCTGTCCACTTGGCTCCTCACCCAGCGCGGCAGGTGCCGCAGGCGCAAGCTGCGCTGCAACGGGGTTCCCCTGCTCGTCCACCTGCGTCACGTCGCCCTTGGGGGAGTCTGCCGCTACGGTCTTGCTCGCTGCAACGATGTCAGCGTCTGCGCCAGGAGGGGCCGCCGGCTTCTTCATGGCGATGACGCTGACGGTCGTCACGAGCAGCGCCAGCGCTGCCGCACCAGCGATCTTCTTGCTCTTCTTGCTCTTGAGCATCCCACCGAGCTTGCTGGGCTTGGGCGCATCCGCAGGGGCGTCGGATTCCGATTGCCGACGTAGTTTGCGGCCATTCGCCGAGAGCGCACCCGAGGGCGGCGGCGCAGTCGTTCGTCGCGCGCGCGGCTTCTCTTCGGAACGCGTTTTGCGATACTCACCGACCTTCGCGGACGCGCCTTTGAATAGGCGCCCCATGCCCTTCGCTGCCACTGCGCCGTATTGGGCGAAGGTCTCTCCAGCGCGCTTGGCTTGAACCCCGGCGACGGTCGCGGCGCGACTCATCCGGGTCGAAAACCGTCCCGCATCGTCGACGATTTCATCATCGTCTTCGTCCTCCCCGTGGGCGAACTCCGCAGGTGCCTCGCCGGGCTCGGGGCCGGGCTCGTCAAAATCGAAGTCTTCCTCTGTGGAGGCTTCGCCCGCTTCCATGGCTGCAACTGCGGTATGCAGTGGCAACTGCGGAGAGCGGGGCGTGTCGCTCGCGATGCTGTCGATCACACTGGGTTCTGGCGTGACTTCGTCCACATCCTGAAACTTCAAAGAGACGACGAGCTGCGGAACTTGGGTGGACGGATCGACCATCACGTCTACGGCGTGGATCTTCGCCGGACGTCGCTCCCCGCTGGTGCCTTCGAGCTGCAGGGTGCGCCCTACCTTGAGGAACTCCAGGTTGGAAGCAACGTGCAAACGCCGCGCGCCACCTTCACGCACCGACGCCTTCATTGGGGCCCCAAGTCCGTCGATGTGTAGCCGCACCCGGCTGCCGGGCTGAGGCGCTTGTGGTGCGAGCTCTGCTTCGGGCTCCGGCTCGGGTTCCGCCTGGGGTGGTGCTTCAGACTCTGCCCTGGTGATCTCTCGAGCGCACAAGTCTCGTAGGGCGTCGACGCTACCGCTGTCGAGGGCGGTGAACTGGATACCGAATTCCCCGCCTCGGTCGGCCGGGCTGCTCCATGCCACGCTGCCCTCCACGACGATTTCGCGCCCCTGGTCCTCGAAACGGCACACCAGCGGTGCGCCGACGTCGGGAAGGTACGCGGTTCGCACGTGCATGCCGCGCCCGCTGACATCCACGGACTCCGCTTCGAAGGGCGGTGCGCCCTCGCCATCTCGTCCGCAGATCTCAACAAGGGATTCCACTGGGACGCGGTTCATGCCCTGTGCGCGGCGCTCTTGACCATCTTGCATGCGTGCCTCCTGAGCCCTTGTCGAAAGCACAAGGCCTCTGGCACGGGACTAAGGCGTGGAACGTGATCTGGACAAATTTCGGGAGTGTTTTCCGGCGCCTTTCTCTGCCCGGCGCGGCGAATCGAAGTACTAGGGTGTGGGGCGACTCCCTCGCCCCCCGCTAGAATGCCCCCCTCATGGCCCTGACGATTGTGATCCGATCCGGCGACGCGAAAGCGCCGCCAAAGGTCACTTTTGACTCCCCGCGGGTCGTGGTGGGTCGGGGCGAGGGCTGCGAGGTCCGACTGCCTGATCCGAGCGTCAGCCATCGCCACGCATCCATTCGTCAACGCGGCACGGACTACATTGTCTTGGACGAAGGCAGCACCAACGGCACGTTCGTGGGCCCCGTGCGTTTGTCGCCGCAAGCGCCTCGTGTGCTCAAGAGCGGCGATCTCATCCGCATCGGCCGGATCTGGCTCGAGGTGCTGATCGAGCAGGCCCTGCCCACCCAAAACGGCGCGATGGCAACGCGGGAGATCGCCTTGGGCTTGGTCGCAGAAGCCCTCGCAGCCCAAGGTGAAGCGGGCGGCGCCGTGGTGTCCGTGGGTGCCGGCCCAGACGCTGGCAAACAACTCATCATTGCGGAACTCACGCGTCACTACGTGCTGGGCCGCGCAGCCGACGCGGACCTGAGTCTCGAGGACGAAGATGCGTCGAGGCGCCATGCTGAGATCTACCGTCGCGGTGACCAGATCTGGGTACGCGACTTGGGCTCGAAGAATGGAAGCCAACTGGGAGACGTCACCCTGCGACGAGACGAATCTCGCGCCTGGCCCCTGGGCGTGACGCTCCGGATCGGTGCGAACGACCTGACGTACCAAGACCCCATCGCGGAAGCGCTGGCAGAGCTCGAGCAAGCGGCGGACGAACACATGGCGGAAGAAGACTCCGTTGATCCGCCCACTGCCGAGGATCCGCCTACGGACGTATCGCCCAGTGCTCCAGCATCTGTTGCCAGTCAACGCGGGGGAGCGCCGGTCGTGGCGGTGCCCAAACGCGCCCCGCGACCGGCCAGGCGCAAAGCCGGCTGGAGCTCCACGGACCTAATGGTCGCCTTCGTGGCGATTGCCGTGTTGACGGTCAGTATCTTGGGCATCATTTTGCTGTTCCGCGGCGACTGACATCGGTGCCCTCGCCTGTGCGCCCCACCCGGCGTCAGCGTTTCTTGGGTCCCTCGTCGTAGCCCCGGGGGCGGTACTTTTTCTCCACGCCGCCGTGTTGTTCGCCACGGTAGACGATTTCGCTACCGAGATAGGCGAGCCAGGAGCCGCGATTGGCATCGACCAACTCGAGCAGTCGCTCTTTGTGTGGGTCCATCCCTCCGTGATCCCACAGGCACTGCAGCGAAAGCGCGATCAGATTCGGATCGTTAGGCGCTAGAGTGAAGCCGCGCTCGTAGTGAGGCCAGGCCGCGCGGGGGCGATTCAGGCGACACAGCGTGTCACCGTAATAGATGTGCGCCATGGGCCACTTCGGCGCGAGCTCCAGAGCGCGCGCATTGATCGCTAGTCGCTTCTCCAGCGCGCCTTGGTGCGCGCCGACCATGACCGAGTAGTTGAGCTGGGCCTTCGCGCTGCGGGGAACGGCACGACGGGTAGCCCGCCAGAAAGACAAGTCGTCGTTGTAGTCGAAGGCGTGAGTCCGAGCGCGACAGCCTTGAAACGCAAAGAACGCGGCAAGGAGCACCACGACCTGCCGGCGCCAGCGCAAGCGCAACAGCAGGGCATCGAAAACGACGCCAAGCGCCATGGCGGCGCCCAATGCCGGCAAGTACCAGAAACGCTCGGCACGCACGGTCGGCAAAGTGACCAGGATGTTCGAATGAGGAAAATACGCCAGAGGCACCCAGACCAGAGCCAGGGCGAGCAAAGCAACGTGCGCCGCCGGCGCACTGAACAACGCCTTGGACTCGCGCCGAATCGAGCGCAGCCACAGCCAAAGCGCCGCAATCGGAGGCAACACCAGCAGCGCGCCGCCCAGCACACTCTGAGGAAAAAACAGCCGCGCGGGAACCGGCTCTTGCGGGAAGGAGTAGTCCCCGGACAATCGCCACGGGAACACCACCTGCACCAAACCCCGAAAGTATACGCGCAAGGCGCCGGCGATGCGGTGGGGCGTGTCCACGTCCACGAGGGGATTATTCATGGGGTCGGCGGGCAGCTTCGGCTGAGAAAACCAGCGTAGGAACGCATGCAAGGCACGCTTGAGCGCCGGCGCGTCACTCGCAAGGGGTTGGGCCAAGTCTGGGGGCAGCTCGACCGGAAAGTAGTGCCGGCGAAAGTAGGTGTAGGCCGTCAAGGCGCCCACAGCAGCGGCAGAAGCGAGCAGCATGCGCAAGAAGCGCAGCGGGCGCCCGGGGTGGAGCGCGGGGGCAAGTAGCAGCGCCGCAACGGTGATGAGTGGCACACCGACGATCACACTTTCCTTGCTGAACAGCCCAAGGGTGAGCGCGCCAAATACTCCTACAGGCATCAGCGGCGCAGAAAGCCGGAGAGAGGCCAGCGCAAGCAGAATGCCGAATCCACCCAGAACGTCCGCGATGCCCACAACTCCCGTGATGGCTTCGGTCAGCAGGGCTGCGCAGGCGAAACAGCCCCCGGCAAGCCACCCGACGCGGCGGTTCTTCGTGACGGCGAACACCAGAGAGGCCAGCAGCGCCGCATTGGCCGCGTGCAGCATGACATTTACCCAATGGTGCACCCAGGGCAGCTCGCTGACTTGCCACAGGGCGCGCCAAATCAGGTTGGGCAGAGGTCGATAGGAGCCGATGCTGCGAGTGGGGGGCAAACCCCAGAAATCCCGCTTGAACGCGTCCCGCCACAGCATGCCATCCTCGGCATGCACATATGGGTTTGCGAGGAGCGCTTCCTGTTCGTCGAAGATGTAGTTGCTGGCCGGGTTGCGCACGAACAGCACGGACACGACCAACAGCGCCGGCGTCAGCGCGACCCAGAACTTCGGATCCTGGCTCTTGCACAGCGCAAGCCCTTGGCTCACAACGAGCCCAGGCAGCGCACGTATGCGCCGCCACCATCGAGCGGCCCGCGGCGACTGCGTCGGAGCGCGCGCTGCCGACGGATTCAAGACGGGTTCTTGGGGTCCTCGATCGGCCACAGATCGCCCCAGAGCGAGCTTCCACCATCAATGTAATACGTCGAACCAGTCACGTAATCGTTGGCACGACTTGCTAAGAACACGACCACCCGACTCACCTCCTCGACGCTGCCGAGTCGTTTCAGTGGAGTGGCCTTGCGCGCGAACTCTAGGGTGTCGTCGCCGTACTGCGCGGTGCCCGTCGAACGAATGGTGCCCGGCGCGCAGGCGTTCACCCGAATGCCATGTGCAGCCCACTCCACCGCGAGGGTCTTCGTCATGTTGTCCACCCCCGCACGGGCCGCTCCGGTATGCACCATCCCTGGAAAGCCTCGGGCGATGTCCGCGATCACGTTGACGATGCGACCGTTCTTCTGGGGGATCATGGCGTGATTGGCGACCGCGTGGGTCATGTTGAATACGCCGAGCAGGTTGTTGCGGATCACGGCCTCGAAGCCCCGAGGGGAGAGAGACTCGGCTGGACTGGGAAACTGCCCACCGGCGTTGTTGACCAGGACATCCACGGTACCGAATGCCGCCCGCACGGCGTGCACGAAGGCCTCGCAAGTGTCCGGCTCGCGTACGTCCAGGATGCCCCCGAAGGTCTGACCCGCGTGCCCGAGGGCGCTGAGTCCGGCGTCAATGTTTTCCTGCTTGCGGCTGCCAATCGCGACCCGTGCACCGAGGGCGAGCAGCTCTCGAGACACGGCGAGGCCGATTCCGGTGCCGCCGCCGGTCACGATGGCAACCTGGCCGTCGAATAGCCCGGGACGGAAGATGCTCTCGTTTTCGCTCACGGAGAGCTGATTACCACTTTCGACGGACTAGCCGCCACGCCCTACCGATCCGGTCGGTTTCACCGCAGGAATGCCAGCGAAGTGACCGAATGGAGCAGGAGGATTACGATAGCGATGTTCAGCATTTCCAGTGTCGCTGTGCGCCGGAAAAGTCGGCAGTGTAAGATTGGGGGATAATGGCGGCGGAAGCCTCAGTGGAGCCCGTGCGGGTGGTAGGGCGATATGCGCTCTACGATTCGATCGCGGCCGGTGGCATGGCGACCGTCCACTACGGGCGCCTCCGCGGCCCAGTCGGCTTCGCGCGCACCGTAGCGGTCAAGCGACTACACCCGGAGCTGGCTCGCGACCCGGAGTTTGTGTCCATGTTCCTGGATGAGGCCAGGCTCGCCGCGCGGATCCGACACCCCAATGTGGTGCAGACCTTGGACGTCGTGGCCGAAGACGGCGAGCTCTTCGTGGTCATGGAATACGTCCAGGGTGAGTCCTTGGCCCGGCTCTTGCGCGACCTGAGCGCACACAGCGAACGGATCCCACATCGCATCGTGGCATCGGTCCTGTCCGGTGCCCTGATGGGTCTGCACGCGGCCCACGAAGCGAAAGACGAACAAGGAGCGCGCCTGGGGCTCGTGCACCGAGACGTATCGCCGCACAACATACTGGTGGGCGCGGACGGGCTCTCCCGAGTCTTGGATTTTGGCGTGGCCAAGGCTGCCGGGCGAGTGCACACCACCCGTGAGGGCAAGGTCAAAGGCAAGCTGGCCTACATGGCCCCGGAGCAAATCCAGTCCGGCCAAGTCACCCGGGAAGCGGACATCTACAGCGCAGCCGTCGTGCTGTGGGAAGCACTGACGGGGCGACGCCTGTTCCACGCCGATAACCAAACCACCGTCCTGGCCCGCATCCTCGCGGGCAATGTGTCGCCACCGAGCGGCACAGTGCCGGGACTTCCGAAGGGCTACGATGCCGTCGTGGCCAAGGGCCTCGCTCGCGTCGCGGGCGAGCGCTTCCAAGACGCGCGCGAGATGGCCATGGCCCTGGAAGCAGTCGACGGGGTCGAATCTGCGGCGCAAGTGTCAGCGTGGCTCGAGTCCATGGCCGGCAAAGTGCTGGAAGAGCGCGCCGAGCGCATCGCATGCATCGAGCGGGGCAGCGACGTCAGCAACGTCTCAGAACTCCAGGCGGCATTGGCCGCGACCGAGGGCGCGCCAACGAGCCGTTCCGGCGTGATCACGATGAAACCGCCGCCCGCGGAAACGAAGAACCGAAAACCGCTGGTGGCCGTCGCCGGGCTGCTCGGCGCACTATTGCTAGTCGGCGTCGCCGTGCTGGTGATCCGCAACCTGCGCCAGCCCGACGTGAGCGTGGAGTCCATTCCCGGAGGGACGGACAATGCAGCCGCTTCCATGCCCGCAGCGCAGCCTCCAGAAACGCCCCCACCCGTCAAGGAGCCGGCGGCTTCCGCGGCGCCCGAAGCTGCCAGTGCGGCCCCTGCGCAGCCGCGCAAGCCGGTGAGTGCTTGGCGCCCCCCGAAACCCACGACCTCGACAAAATCCTCGAAGTCTGGTCAGAAGAAGGGGTCCCCCTTTGACGGCCTCGGGGGTCGACTGTGAAATGCGTACACAGATATTCAGCTTCGCTTGCCTGCTCCTTGTAAGCACCAGCGCCTGGGCGACACCACCGGCTCAAGAACGCGCCATGGCCGAAGCGCTGTTTCAGCAGGCAAAGAAGCTCGGGGCGGCGGGTAAACTGGAGCAGGCCTGCAAGAAGTTCGAAGAGAGCTTTGACCACGATCCCACCCTGGGCACCAAGCTACACTCCGCCGCTTGTTACGAGGAACTGGGACGCACTGCTAGTGCCTGGGCTGCGTTCAGCGAAGCGGCAGCCATGGCGAATGCCGCCGGGGACGGCTCCCGCGAAACCCTCGCTACTGAGCGGGCCGCCAAGCTGGAGAAGGAGCTGCCGCGGCTGATCATCGAGGTGCCGGCGAGCGTCGAAGGCATGCGTGTCGAAGTAGACGGCCGGAACCTCGCCAGTTTCGGCACCGCGCTACCCATCGATCCCGGCGAGCATTTGATCACGGTCACCGCGCCGGGGCACAGTCCTTGGGAAACCACGATCACGGTGGCTAAGGGCGCCGGCACGGACACACTGAGCGTGCCAGCGCTGACCCCTTCAAAGCCGAAAGGCAGCGCCAATCCCGCAAGCGATGACACCAACGCAGACGCAGATGCGGGTACGAGCGGCGCCGGCACCCAGCGCACCGTGGGATTTGTCGTCGGTGGGATCGGACTGATCTCGCTGGCGGCCGGTGGCTACTTTGGGCTCCAAGCGCAGAGCAAGGCCAAAGACGCCGACGAGCATTGCAGCGGGAAGTTTTGCACGGCAGAAGGGCTCGACGGGCACGATGATGCCGAACGAGCCGCGCTTTTCTCCACCATCGGATTCGGCGTGGGGATCGCGGGAATTGCCGCAGGCACCCTGCTGATTCTCACGGCGAAACCGACGCCCGAGGGGGCCGCCTGGGTCGCGCCCTACGCCAACGCGCGCGGCGGCGGACTCGCCGCGGGGGGCCACTTCTGATGGAGCGCGCAATCACCACGCGGCTTGCCATCATCGGCGCCATCGCCCTTGGCGCGTGCAGCACCGTGCTGGGCTTGGAAGACCACGAGGCGTACCCCAAAGACGCCGCCGGCCTGGATTCAAGTCTGGATGCCGCCGCCGATCAGAGCCTGGATGCACCGACGGACACCCCTAGCGAATCGGCCAGCGACGCGGCAAGCGATGTGGTCGACGCCACTTCCGACGACGGCCCGCCGCCGCCGCGCGTGAACAGCGACATCGTGGTTCTCTACACCTTCGACGAAGGCAGTGGAAACACGGTCAAGGATGTCTCCGGCAATGGCACGCCGCTGGATCTCAAGATCAAAGACCAGTTCTTGACCGAGTGGCATCCGGGCTACCTGAAGATCAAGAGCAGTACGATCGTAGCCAGCGCAACGCCGGCTACGAAGATCTACAACGCCTGCACGGCGAGCGAAGAGATCACCGTCGAGGCCTGGGTCACTCCCGCCAGCACCACGCAGATCGGCCCTGCTCGCATCGTGACGTTTTCTCCGAACACGAATGAGCGCAACTTCACCCTGGCCCAAGACAACGACCAATACTTCATGCGGCTTCGAACCTCCGTCACGACGTCGAACGGCGAGCCTCCGGTGTTGACACTACCGGGCACGCTGACAACGGAGCTAACGCACGTGCTCTACACGCGAGCAAAGGACGCCACGGCCACGATCTACTTGAACGGCACCATTCAGGGAACCGGCAAAGTAGTCGGAAACCTCAGTCCCTGGGTCGACACGAACAAGCTCGGGCTGGCCAACGAGCACACCTTAGATCGCGTGTGGTTCGGCGATTTGCATCTCGTCGCGGTTTACTCCCGGGCCCTGACAAAAGAAGAAGCGATCCAGAACTTCCAAGCTGGCGCTGACTAGTGCGCGGCGCTCCGCGAGGGTGTCGCTTCTAGTCTGGGTCCGTTCCGTCCAGCAGCGCACGCAAGCGAGCGAGCAGTTCGTCCGCGCCCAGCGGCTTGCGGAGCATCCCGTCGGCACCTTCGATGCTGCCATCCCCCCCACTGAAGATCACGATCTTCATCTCTGGCGCGATGCGCCGCGCGTGCTTCATCACTGTCCGGCCCCCCATGCCGGGCATGTGAATATCCAAGAGTAGCAGATCGAAGGTGTCGCTCTCCAAGTGTTGCACAGCATCGACGCCGTCTGCCGCTGCTGTCACGTGGTAGCCGGACAAGGAGAGGGTTTGACCGATGACTTTACGTACAAGAGGCTCGTCATCGACGATCAGTATCCGCTCCATTCCGCTAGACGGCTGGCTTTGCGTGGCGGTTTCCGGCGGCTCTGGAGTGCGCTCGGACGCAGGCAAGTGGATGCTGAACGTCGCGCCGCCGCCCGGCGAGGACTCACATTCCAGTCGCCCTCCGTGCTCGCGAACGATCGCATAGCACGACGAAAGCCCCAGCCCGGTCCCCTTGCCGACAGCTTTGGTCGTAAAGAAGGGCTCAAAGATGCGACGACGGACGCTCGCTGGCATGCCGATCCCGTCGTCCCGTATGCGCAGCTCCACGTCGCCCGAATCGCTAGCGAGTAGGAAGACCGTAATGCGCCCGCCCTCGGCGTTGGCTTGGCAAGCGTCCTTCGCGTTCAACAGCAGGTTGAGTAGCGCCTGCTCGATCTGCGAGGTGTTGACGCTCACCGGTGAGACCGGCTGTAGCACCGTCGAGAGCTCCACCGTGGGCCCGAAGGTCGCTTGGCACATGTCCACAAGACGCTCCACCACAGGCCGCAGGTCTTCGATACGTCTTTCCGTCATGGGCGCAGAGCCGGCGTAGAGCAACAGTTGCCGCACCATGCGACCGGCGCGGTCCGCCGCACTGGTCGCCGCGTCCAAGTGATGGGTGACGTCGTCGCCAGACTTGCGACGTGCAAGCTGCAGGTTTGGAATGATCGCCGCCAACATATTGTTGAAGTTGTGGGCGATGCCCGCGGCCAACTCCCCGACGGCCTCCAGCCGCTGGCTTTGGTGCCTGCGCTCAGCCGCAAGATGCCGTTCCGTAACGTCGACTGTCGCGCCAATGAGACTTGAGATTTGGCCGTTTGCATCACGCAGCGCTTCGCCTTTGCACAGGACCCAACGCGTGTCTGCGCCGTCACCGATTCGATGTTCGATATCCTCGTAAACCCCGTTCTCCGAAGCAGCCCTAATATGCGCAGCAACGCGCCCGCGATCCGCCTCGTGGATCAGCGCAAGATAGTCCTCGAAGGAGCTGGGCGAATACCCGGCCTGTTTTCCGAACAGCTCCGCGGTGCGTGTATCCCACACGATGCGGTCGTCGACTCGAGTCCACTGCCAGGTCCCGATCGCGCTAGCTTGCAGGGCAAAGCTTAGCTGGTGCAGGGTGGAGGCATCCCGCTCGCTCGCCACCAAGAGCAGCTCGTCTCCGAACCGCGTAGTGGCAACGCATACGCGCTGGCCAGAACTGCGCAGCACGGCGGAAGTTTCCTGGAGCCCGCCATCTTCGCTGGCCCGCGCGAACATGGCCCGCAGCTGCGTTTCGGACCCGTCCGCAAAAAGCTGCCAGACCCGGTCCGGACCGACGTACTCCTTTGGACGCACATCCAGCAGCGCGCCAGCTTGGTCCGCCCTCATTGCAATTGACGCACCCCCGATCGCCAGGAGCTCGAGAAGCACCTCGGTGGTTTGCCCCCTGGTTGGGTGATTGGAGTGCACCATCCAGGATTTTTCAGCTTAACAACCCGCGGCCCGCTTGGGGTCTTTTTCGGCGGCACGCGACCTAAGTGACTGAAAATTCTGCTCTTGCGCTGGCGTGGTAGCGGAGCAAGATCGCTACGATGACTGATTTCCAAGAGCTCGCTGCGCAGCTCGCCGGCAGCGGGCCCGGGGCGGTGGTCAAGCGAGCGCTCCAAGACTTTGGACAGGACATCGCAATCAGCTTCAGCGGCGCAGAGGACGTACTGCTGGTGGAGCTGGCACAACAGAGCGGACTTTCCTACCGCGTCTTTTCCCTGGATACCGGCCGGTTGCACCCTGAAACCCTGCGCTTCTTCGCGGAGGTGGAGCGCCATTACGGCATTCGCATCGAATACTGCTTCCCGCGTCACGAACGTGTGGAGTCCCTTGTCCGGGCAAAGGGGCTATTCTCATTCTTCGAAGACGGCCACAACGAATGCTGCCAGATCCGCAAGGTCGAGCCCCTCAAACGACAGCTCGCGACCTTGCGCGCATGGATCACTGGACAACGAAAAGACCAGAGCCCGACTCGCGCTGCTGTGCCCGTCGTGCAGGTCGACCCAACCCATACCGGCCTGGACGGGAAACCGCTAGTCAAGTGGAACCCCCTGGCAAATGTGGACCTGGACTACGTGTGGGCAAGCATCCGCGGTTTCGAAGTCCCACATAACGCGCTGCACGCCCGGGGCTTCGTCAGCATTGGTTGTGAACCCTGCACGCGCCCGGTCCTGCCCGGCCAGCACGAGCGAGAAGGTCGCTGGTGGTGGGAGCGCGCGTCCGACAAAGAATGCGGGCTGCACTCAGAAAAATGAGCCGCGCTCGCGGCGCTGTGTAAGAAGAAGTCGTGGCGAGCGGGGAGCAGTTTCCGGATTTCGACGGCTGTCGTGTGGTGGAAAAGCTGCGCTCTGGCCCCGTCGCGGATTTGTATCGGGCGATCCAACAACCCTTGGGCAGGCCCGTCCTGATCAAAGCCCTCAGCTCGAGTATTCTGCCGTCCTCACCTTTCGCCGCGTCGCTGGAGCGTGAAGCGCGCCTGCTGGCGGAGCTACGGCACCCGAACGTTCCGCAAGTACACGATTTCGTCAGGCGGGACGATCGCATGTGGCTGGTCCTCGAGCATGTCGAGGGGTTCCAGCTTGACGAGCTATTGGAGAACCATGGCCGGCTGTCCGCTGCTGCCGCTGCCGCCATCGCCCTCGAACTCGCGCGCGCCCTGGAACACGCACACGGGCACAGCATCGTGCATCGTGACGTGCGGCCAAAGAACGTGCTGGTCGGGGCTGCTGGCGAAGTGAAGCTGCTCAACTTCTCCGTCGCCACCGACGAGCGGCTCCCAACCGCACCGGAGTTGCTCGATGGCCAGGCCAAAGTCGCTGGCCCAAACTATCTGTCCCCAGAACAGATCTTGGGCGAAGCACCCGACCCTAGAAGCGATCTGTTTTCCCTTGGCATCTTGTTGTACGAAGCGCTCACCGGCAAACGCCCTTTTGATGGCGCGGAGCCGGCGGCCACCACGCGCAACATTCGACAGTCCGCGCCAGCGCCTTTGACCCGCGCCGCACCCGATGCGCCGCCAGGATTGGAACGCATCGTCTCACGATGCTTGGAGAAGATGCCCAGCGATCGTTTCGCGTCGGCTTCGGAACTGGCCCTAGCCCTAGAGAACATGTTGGGCGAAGCGGCGGCCAGCCCGGCGCGCGCCATCGTGCGAGCTCTGTCGCAGTTTGGCGTGACCGACGAACCCGCGCCCGAGAGCATCCACCTGGAACTCGGCGCCTCGCTCAGACCCGCGAACGTGAGCGTGTGGCCCACGATACGAGGGCTGTTGGCGCTGGCCGGCCTTGGCGCGCTCGGAGCGGGGGTTTTCTGGGTACTGGAGGCGCGAGCGCCCGGTGCGGCACGCCCAGCCGCGGCCCAGCTTGAGCTAGCCCCGCACAATCCTGCGTTTCTTCGCGTGGTGGCAGACCCCTGGGCGCACGTTGTGGTGGACGGACAGCGCGTGGAGACAACGCCTTTCGCCAAAGCCATTCCTCTCTCTGCGGGCACGCACTACGTGCGGCTGGAGCACCCGAACGCGCCCCCGGAGCGGCGCACGCTGCACGTGGTGGCGGGAGAGTCCGTCCTGCTGGACGTCAAGATGCAGGTCGCCGCCGCCCCGCCACGCCACAGCGCGAGCGCGCCCGCGGCGCCGGTAGACGATTCGCCCTAGCGGAGCTGCCGCAGCGCAGTTCGCCGCGCCAGCCCGGCCGCCAACGCGCGATTAGCCGCGGGCGGAGCGCCAACGGGCGCGCTCTTCGTCATGGGCGCGGGCCAGGCGCCGTTGTTCCTGAACGAGAGCCGCGTAGGTCGACGGAACCCGTGCGTCCACTCGCAACGCGTGGAACACCGACAGGGCGGCTTCTGCGTCGTCTGAGGCACGATGCGCCTGCGCCATCTCGATACCGAGCCGCCCGCAGACATCGCCCAGACTCTTGCCCTTTTCGTATTTCTGGATCTCCCGCGCCCACGTCAACGGGTCGAACCAATCCACGCCGCGACGGCATGCCGGTGGCGGCTCCGGCATTTCCACTTCTGCGCGCGAAAGTTCGGCGAGCAAAAATGAACGATCAAAGGGTGCATTGTACGCCATCGGGACAGCCCCGGAGAGTGCTTGAAGCACCTCGCTGGCAATTCCAGAGAAGCTCTTCGCGTCACGCACGTCGTCGTTACTGATGCCGTGGACGTCGAAGGCCTCTTTGGGGATCGGGACACCGGGATTGACCAGCCAGTTGTCTCTACGGACAACCGCGCCGTTTTCCCATCGAACGCATGCAATCTCAACAATGCGGTCCGTGCCTGAGTCCCGGCCAGTGGTTTCTGTGTCGACGCAAACGATGGGCAGTTCAGCCACCACGGCGTTTCCGTCGAATTCCTCAGCAATCCCGGCGGCGCTGACTCGGAGAAGATGCGCAATCCCTGGGTAGTGCCGACCGGTAGGGAAACAACCGACGTCGGCGGACGGCTTCACTTGCGCTGCTCCGTGCCTTCTGGAGCCTTCTTAGGTGCGGGCGGAAGCAGGTTGGGCGCAGAGCCGCTTGGCGCGGGCGCACCCGAGGCAACCGCCGGCGGGACCTTCTTGGGAGCTGGAACGGCGGGCTTGCCCGTCACCAGCTCAATTTCGAGCTTCAGCCAGTTCTCGAGGTCCTCGCTGACATCGAAGTGGTCGAGGTCGAAGTGGCGGCCGTTGATGTAGAGAAGCGGCGTCCCCTCCAGCCCCAGAGCGTCGGCTTGCTTGCGATCTTTGCCGACGATGTCTGCAACCGGTTCAGAAGCCAAGTCCTCTTTGAAACGCTTGAGATCCAGCCCGATCTCCTTGGCTGCGTCCTCGAGGGCTTCCTGCTCAAGCGTCACTTTCTTGTCGGTGCGCTCGAAGAGCGCATGGTGCATGGCCCAGAACTTCCCCTGGCGATGCGCTGCGGCTCCTGCACGCGCAGCCTGCTCAGCATGTTTGTGGATGCTGAGGGGGTAGTTCTTAAACACAAGGCGAACCTGACTGGAGTACCGCTCCACCAGCTCATCGAGCACGGGCGCTGTGCGCGCACAGAACGGACATTCGAAGTCAGCCCATTCGACCAAAGTGACTTTGGCGTTGGCCGCGCCCTTTTCTGGCGAACCGTCCAGGGAGATTTGCTTGACTTCAGAGGGGCTGAATCGCTTCTTGTACGCGGCCTCGATCTGGGAGCGCGTGCGACCCTTTTGCACCTGCTTCACTAAGAAACTGGCGGCAGGCAGACAGGCTTTGCAGGGGCGAGACTCCTTCACACATTGGGCGACGCTGACGGGCTGGTCAGCACAAGGAGCCAGCAGCTCGCCGACGGCCGAAGACCATTCGCGCTTTTCACGCGCGCGCAAGCTACCGGTATCGACTCCGGAAAGCTCCACGAGCTCCGCGCTTTCCGCTTCCTGGCCTGGGCCCTTGCCTGCTTCTCCGGGCGAACGGCAGGTCGAGAGCTTGAAGCTCAGGAGCGATGCGAAAACGAGGGCTCCGACCCTCATAGCCGGCATAGTCGGGCAGCTATAACAGAATCAGAGCCAGCCCGGCAGTCGCGCAAAGAGCCGGCCCGGGAGACCCAAGGTTTATGCAATAAAAGCCGCCATTTTGCCGAGACGCACCGCCACCGGAACGGAAGCCTCCGCCCGGTCCCGTCGGATTGAGGTAGATCCAGAGCCATGGTCGAGGGCGACACACCGCGACGCACCGATGTGCCACCGGACCTGGTGAGCGGCACAGCGCCACGACACGCGCGGAATATGATTGCCATTGGGGGCGGCCGGGGCGGCGTCGGCAAGAGCGTGCTGGCCATCAACCTGGGTGTGTATCTGGCGCAGCTTGGGCGGAGCGTGGTGCTTGTGGACGCGGACCCAGCGGGCGCGGAGCTGCACACGCAGCTGGGCGTTTACCCCGAGCAACGAAAGGGCAAGGTCGACGAAGGCGAGGCAGACGAACTTCGCCCCCTGCCCACCTCGACGCCCGGCCTTTCTCTGCTGCCGCAGACCTATAGCATCGGTTCGACGGTCCCCATCCGTCCAGGGCGCAAGCCGCGCTGGGTGCGCCAACTGCGCCAACTAGACGTCGACTGGGTGTTGCTGGACCTTGGAGCAGGCACCGCCCCGGCCACTTTGGATCTCTTCCTGTCTGCAGACGTTGGCGTGTGCGTCACAGCGCCAGACCCGCCCAGCGTGGAGGCGACGTATCGTTTCGCGCGCGCGCTGTTCCAGCGTCGAGTGCGCAAGACCCACGTAAAAGATCAGTTCAAGATGCGCATGGTCGAACGCGCGTTCTCAGAACTGCCGGCACTGCCTGCACCCCAAGACCTCGTGCGCGCGCTAGCCCGCTATGACGTCGCGGTGGGAGAATTCGCTGCTCAGGAACTCGCCAAGCTGAGCCCGCGTCTGGTCGTGAACGGCGTGCGGCTGCGCTCGGACAGCGATCTGGGTCAGGCCATTTGCGACATGGCGCAACGATACCTGGGCGTCGACTACGACTACGTGGGCCACATCGAGCAGGACGATTCCGTGTATCTCAGTGTGCTGAGACGCAGACCGCTCTTGATCGACAGCCCCACGAGCAAAGCCGCGAGAAACATCGAACGCATTGCCCGCAGGATTTCCGCGATCGTCACCGCCCGGGAACACGCGCGCACTTCCGAGCCCATCGCACTGCACGACGCAGAGCCAAGCCTCTACGACGTCCTTTGGACGCACCGGGGCGCCACAGACGAAGAAGTACGTCGCGCATACAAGCGCCAAAAAGAATTGTATCAGCCCGGCAGTCTTGCGCTGACCTCCCTCTTGGACGAGCAGCAGCTTCAAGTTGAACAAGCGCGGGTAGAAGAAGCTCACGAGACCTTGCTCGACCCGATCCGCCGTCGTGCCTACGACTTGTCCGTCTTCCCCCAGGAAGAGGAAAAGCAGAGTGAGCGCAAACACCCGGACACCGCGCTTGAGGCCGAACGCGCGATGCTGCGGCAGGAACTTGCTCGGGAGATCAACGCAGAAACGGAGTTCTCAGGTCAGCTCTTGGCACGCGTACGGCAGTCCCAAGGTGTCGAGATAGAGGAAATCGCCGAACGCACCAAGATCGCTTCCGCGCACCTCCGAGCGATCGAGGCTGAGGACTTTCGCAATCTGCCCGCCCTCGTCTACACCCGCGGCTTCGTGCAACAGGTTGCGAAGTACCTGAAGCTGGACCAGGCCCAGGTGAGCCGCACCTACTTGCGGCGCATGCGGCAGTGGCACGCGGCCTCCGGCGAACCCTTGGGCTAGATCCGCGCGCGTCACCCGACCATGAAACGCGCGCACGACGCAGGCCACGACCGCCTCTTTTCTCTGGCGCTTGCCATCGTGGCGCTT
>CBDUPW010000107.1:0-21782 GCA_965369205.1 uncultured Polyangiaceae bacterium
GTAGGAACGAGCTACGCGCACAGGCCCGTGGTGCTGAACGTGCCGTCACCGGATCCGGACGGACGCGACATCAACGTGATCCGCCACCTGGTCACAACGACAGTGTTGATGAACTACGCGCCGTGGTCGGGCCTTGAACTCACCCTAAGTGCTCCATTCACTCCTCTCCAAGACGGAGCCGGCACCGAAGCCATTGCGTCGCGCGTGAGTCCGCCCCTGGTGAGTACGGCAGTGCGTGACCCGCGGCTGGGCGTTGCCTACGTGACGCCGCTCACGGATTTCAGCAACCTGCGCGCCCAAGCGGACGTGATGCTTCCGCTGGGCGACGAACACGCCCTAGCAGGAGACCCTGCCCTAGGGATCGCGCCGCGGGTCACGATTGGAGCCGAGCTGGCTCCGGTGCAGCTCTCGGGGGCTCTGGGCGCGCGGATCCGTGAGTCCGTGCCGTTTGCCTCGGCGCGCTGGGGATCGGAGCTCAGCAGCGCGCTCGGCGTGGCGGCACACCTGCTCGCCAAGCAGCGCCTCTCCGTCGCCCTGGAGGGCCACTTGCGCAGCTCCCTTTTGGGACAGCCCGGAGAAGCCGTGCTGGCCCCGGCGGAATGGCTGCTTTCCCTTCGCTCCGCCCCCTTCGCCGACGAAGCCGTGGTGCTGCAGCTCGGCGGCGGCACCGCCCTGCCGCTCTCCTCCGCGCAGCGTGACGGCGAAACCCAGCACTTCGCCGGTCTGACCGCACCACGCGTTCGAGGTGTATTCGTCGTGCGCTACGCGCCCAGCTCGCCGTAGATCCAGCTCAGAACACGCGCTCGTGGATGTAAATCTGGTCCCCGGCCTGCAGCGGGATGTCTCGGGAGCGCCCCTCGGTGATGGCATCCACACTCAGCACAACGGTCCTTGAGCCGCTCTTGCTGCGCCGCGTGAGATTCACGCGATCCTTGTTGGCAATGGACGTGAGCCCGCCGGCCTGGCTGACGGCCTGGATCAGCGTCATTCCCGGCGACAGCGGGAAGCTGCCCGGCTTTTGGACCTGCCCCAAGACCGTGATGCGCTTGCTGCTGTATTCCTTGACCGAAACCACGACGCTTGGATCCGTGAGGATCTTCTGCGCGACCAGCTTCTCGCGGATCAGCCGTGAGACCTCCTGGGGCTCGAGGCCGGAGACCTTCACGGTCTGGATATACGGCAAGTCGACGGTACCGTCGGAAGCAACCTGATACTCCTCAGGCAGGTCCTTCTCGCCGACGATCTGCATCTGAAACACGTCCCCGGGCCCCAGGCTCGTAGTTTCCTGCGGAGCGCTGAGCTTGACGTGGCTGTTGTCCATGTTGGAACCGCAGCCCAACAGGGAGAGCAGCAAGAGGACGATCAGACCAAGTCGAGCGAAAGGCATGCGAAGCGTGAGTGGTTATGACGCGCCGAAACGTTCAGCTGGCGCGGGTTTTCCGCCTGCACCCGCCGCTGGCGGATCACATGAACCAACGCGCGCCGAGCCACACTTCGTAGCGCGAGAATTGCAGGTTGTCGGTCTGGGTGGGATCCGCCGGGTTGGTGCGGACCAAGTTGTCGTCCAGCGCCGCGTTGTAGCGCCCCGTCAGGTTCAACCCAACGGTATCGCTCGGGCGGTACTCCACGAATGCCGTCGCATCCACGCGGTTTTCCCCGAAACTGGCGTTCTTCAGCGCGCCGTTCTGGAAGAAGGAATCTGAGTGGGTGAGGTGGCTCAGTCCGCCCTCCGCGGAGAGCAGCACCATGCCGCCGATGAAGTACTGGAAGTTGGCGTAACCCCGGTCGCGCCGATAGTAATCGCCCAAGTAGCTGTTGGCGTAGTCCCGGATGTAGCCCGCGGCGATGGACGCGAGCCCCACCGTGGCATCTCCCGGCTGCAACTGCGGTTGTGGCAGCAAGAACCACTTGAGCTCCGCGTGGGCAACCGGCCCCTCGAAGTTGCGCTGCTGCACGTTGGTGCTCTCGTAGAAGCTCGCGGAGTAGCCGGCCATGGCGAGCAGCGAGAAGGAGTTCGTGATCAGGCCGTTGACACCGATCCGCGAACGCACTGTTTGAGCGTCGTTCTGCGTGAGGGAGTCTGAGTAGCGCAAGAACCCAATCTGTCCGTCGTATAGCAGCGCGGTGCGCGGCAGAAAGCGCCAGCGCCCGCGGGTCTTGACGAAGTGCTCCGCGTTGTTGAGGTCCTGGAACGCGGTGCGCTCGAAGTAGTGGTACATGATCTCGTACCCGAGGCGCCACTCGAAGAGCCCACCGCCGGGACGCGCGTTCACGCCCAGCCCAAGCCGCAGACTGTCACGGTCGAAGGCTTGATCCGTCACGAGGCTGTTGGACGGCTCCACCGTACGCAGGTAGTCGCCGTAGAGGTCAAAGCCCCAGGGGCGTTGTGGCAGGATGTCGAGGGCGAAGTTCGCGCCCGCGTTGAAGTGGCGCTGATCACTGGCGGTATCGGAGAACTGTGAGTCCGTGGCAATCAGTTCGTTGTAGGAACCGAACACACCCGCCCGGAAGTTGAGCTTGGGCGGCGCACCTTGGTCGCCTTCTCCGCGCCGCTGCGAGCCCAGCGTAGAGAGCGTCAGGTGCGGCGTGACCCGGAGGCGAATCATCGAGACGACGGGGCCGTCCTGCTCCGCGCTGTCGTTCTGAAAGTAGTTCGAGTCATACCCGAGCTCGCCCGCAACACCGGGATGCAGCTCAAGATTACCCGTGCGAATGCCGATGCCCTCACCGGATTTGCGGTCTTTGAGCCACGGCTGCGTTTGAGCCGAAGCCGAAAGCGTCAGGGATGCGACGCCAAGCGTCGCCACAAGAAAGGCGCGTAGTTTCATCGTGGTTCAGGCCCGAGTGGGAAAAGCGCCCCCGCGCTCCCCCCGAGTCGGGATCACTGCGTGGGACTGCTAACCGGGGGGGGCTGGGAGATCAACGGGTCATCGGGGAAATTCGACGGGTCATCGGGAATGGTGGGATCGATGTCGGTCGTGACTTCGGTGTCACCGACAAATCCGGTTTCCTCGCCGATACATTGATTGGCTTCTGCGACGAGGCTCTTCACGCGTTCGCGCAGAGTCTGAATCACAGTGAACTCATGTTTGCCCTGGTCCTTGTCCTTCGACGTGACCGCGGCGTCCATATTCGGTTGGCGATCCCGCGCCGAGCGCGTGGCCACATCCGCTTGGTTCAGCTTGTCATCAAGGCACAAGACTTTGACGACGTCGCGCTTCTCGCGCGCTTCGGAGAGCATGCGACGGATTGCACCGGAATCCTGCCCCATGGCGACGAGGTACTGAGTCACGAGCTCTTTCATCTGCTCGAGGCTGAGCGACTCCACGTTAGTCACGGCGAGCTCCGGCGCTTGTTGTCCGCCACCCGCGGCCGGCTGCGCACCGGCAACGCCAAGCCCTGCGACAACACTGACCGCTATGGCTCCTGCCCAAATTCGTTTGCGACTCACCCTAGGACTCCCTCTCTCCCTGGAACGACCGGCAGTATAGGGAGCGGGTTTTGTGCTGTCAACGAAGCGCTTTGATCGAAAAAGTTGCATAATTTTGGACCTTTGGGGGGCATACCGGCTGGCCAACGCGCAGGGGTCCGGCTCCCGAGTTCGATGCAGCGGGCTGCCCCCGTATTCATCGACCCGGAAGACCCCTGCCTCCGGAGGCCGCGGCACGCAGTCTGGAGCTGCCGCCCCGACGGCCCGGGCCGCTCAAACGCGCCGCGACGCAAGGACACGCTTCCCAACTCGGGCGCGGGCACGCCGGAGAAAATGCGGCTCTCTGATCTCGCGCCCTACTGCTTAACGAAGCTCACGGGCACCTGGATCACGGCGCTGCCGCCCTCGGGTGGGTCGAACTGCGCTGCAGAAGCCCGCGCTCGCACGCAGCTCACCACGGAGCCCGGCAAATTGCCGCTCGCTCCAGCGCCCACGCTCTGTACCTCGCCGCCGGGTCCGACACGAATCGTTAGGCGAATGCTGCCCTGGGCGTCGGGGTTTTCCGCGAGACCGCGGTTGTAGCAAGCACGGAAGCCTGCGCGCATGCCGGCGACCACGCGCGAAGCGTTGCTGACGGTACCGCCGCTCACGGCCGCGCCACCGACACTGGCGCTGCCCTTCGGCCCTTTGACCTTTGTGGCTTCACCCGAGCCGCCGGTTCCGGCTCCCTTGCCTGTGTTTGCAAGTCCGGCCAGTCCGCTGCCCGCGCCGGTGCCCGGACGGATGGGTCCGCCGCCACCACCGAGGCGCAAGCTTCCCGGACCGCCCGCGGAAACGCCGGCGCCACTGGCCGCGGCCGCGTCGAGCGCGCTCGTCGGAACTTCCCCGCCCTTCAACACGCCCGCGGTGGCAGGCCCATCACTAGACAGTGCGCCCAGGGTCGCCATCTCGAGTTGATCCAGCTCCTGGGAGAGCTTGGCGGCCTGCGCGGCGGACATTGGGCCCGCTTTGCCACCTTGGCCTGCCTTGCCACCCGATGACTTGGCGGCGGATTTGGTCTCGGATTTCTCGGCCTTTTCCGCGTTGGGGTCGACCTCCGTCTCGACTTCCTCCACGGGAGGCGGTGGCGGCAGGTTCTTCACGGAATCCACCAGACCGGCAATGTTCACCTCATCGTCGATGATGGGATCGAGCCAATCCGAATAGACCGCCCCAATGGCGAGGAAGTGCAGCAAGAACGAAAAAGCCGCAATCATAGTCGTGCCCCAGTCGATGCTGGTCGCACCGCTGGTCACGCTCACAGGCAGCTGCGGCTTCGGTTGTACTGGTGGCGGCGTGACGAACTGGAACAAGATCGTCGTATTGCCGACCACGACCTTGCCGCGCGAATCCTCGGTCAGCCGCACTTGATAGGCGCCCTGGGGCGTGCGGCGCGCCTGCCCTTTGAGCATGTTCAGATCGGAGATCCCCGTGGGCAGGGCGATGCGTCCTGACATGCCGTCTAGGAAATTCAGTTGGTACTCGTTGCCGACTAGTTCGAAGAGGCGAAAGCTCGGCGGCACGTTCTGCGTCGCGATGACGAACATGCTCTTTTCGCTCGGCCCGACCGTCACGTGGGTACGCTGCTTGATGATGCGCTCTTCAATGATGCGCCCACCCTGTACCAAGCCAATGCGCAACACCTTCGGTCCACTCAGCGCGACGGCACGCATCACCGCCGTCATTTGTCCCGGACGTTGGGCGCCACCTGGGGCTGGGTAGGGCTGCTGGGTCATCGGTGCTCCTAAGGGTCGTCGAAGGCCCCCACGATATGCGTGGGGCAACGGGCGTCAGACAACTCGCTGAGCCCGAAAGTTCCGCTGGTCGGCAGAAAGATTAGTCAGCCTCGGGCCCGAGGTCCACTGAAGGGTTATCGACCTCAGGAGCCACTGTAGTCAAATGTGTGTCCTCCGTGACTTGTCCGAGGGCGTCCAGCAGCCCAGTCCAGGCCTCCCGGCGCTTTTCGACCAGGGCGTCGAGCTGCCGCCCGATCAGGGCACAGCCCACTGCGCCGGCAACCCCCGCGGCAAAAGACAGGGCGGCCTCATGCACCCCGACCCGTCCCGTGGGCACGGTTTGGGACAGCACGACCAAAGCCAGCAGCGTGCCGGTCGCCATGGAGACTCGGGCCAAGACCCGAGGCAAGTACCCCACGCGCCGCACTTCCCCCTGGGCCATCAACGAAATCTCAGTGACGGCAAACATGGCCTCCCCGGCGTTGTTCGCCGACAACACCGCTTGGATGGCATCGCGCACCGGGCCAGGCGGTAGCTTTCCGATTTGGGCTGTCAAACCCGCAAGGGTCGGTGTCCGCGGCAATCGACCCAGCTCAACAAGGACCTTGCCATCGGCCTGGCGCAGTTGGCGCAACGGTCGGTAGCTGAGCCACACACTGCTCGCCGCAATGAATACGGCAACGCACAAGAGCGCGATCACGCTTCACTCGCGCCCGTGACGTGTCCCCGAGCGCGGCTCAGAAGGGATCGCTGTACAGCGCCTTTTCGATTCGGTGCAAGAACGGCTGCCGCAGCTCCGCGAGGGTCAGCTTCGGCTGGATGCGGCTCACGTCCACAGCGGCGATGGGTTTTTGTACCCGACCGACGATGGTGACTTCGCTGATCGTAACCACCCGGCCCTTGCCCTGAGCGCTGGCAGAACTGCCGAGCAGCGAGAAAACGAGCGCGGCTGCGGCCGCGGGAAGCAGAGTTCGGTGCATCACTTCTTACCTCCGGAGTCTGGCATGGAGCCTGTGGCGGTGCCACCGGACGCGGCCTTTGGCTTCTCGGCAGCCTTGGAGTCGATGATCGCCTTCTTGGTCTTGGCCCGAGTGATCAATTCGTCCGTGTCGTCTTTTTCGCCGGCCTTCGCCCGCGGCTTCATCTTCTTATACTTCTCGAACTCGTCGATGGCGCGGTCGACGGCTTGCGACTCTGACACGCCAGGCACACTGCTGCTGAACAAGTACAGGAGCCCAAGGTTGTAGTGCACCTCAGCCAGCTGCGGGTCTTTGCTGGCGACCCACTCGAGTTCTTTTTTCGCCTCGGCAGCTTTGCCGAGCAGTCGGTACGCATCGCCTAGATTCAGGCGCGCAAGCACATGGTCATTGTCGTATTTGAGCGCACCCTCGAGTAGCTGCACCGCGTTCATCGCGTTGCCGCCTTCCAAGTGGTAGCTCGCAAGATGCACCCGCGCTTCGACCAGGTCGGGACGCGTCTTCATCGCGCGCTCGAAGTCCTCCATGGCTCCCTTGCGGTTGCCCTGCTCTTTGTAGATCAGCGCTCGCAGCAAACGGGCTTCGGCGTTGTCCTTGTCCCGGGCCGGGTTCTCGTCGCCAAATCCGTCCAGGATTGCCTGCAGCGAGTAGAGCGCCAGGTCGAGGCGACGACGGCGATAGTGATCCCGCGCGATCACGATCATTGCCGGGCGGTAGTCCGGATTGCGCTTCAGTGCTTCCTTTGCGTACTTCTGCGCTTCGCCACTGTCGCCCTGGATGCTCTTGACCTCAGCGAGCGCTGCGGGCACCGCCGCGCTCTTGGGCATCTTGGCCATCTTGGAGTTCAGGAAGGACTCCGCCTCCGTCGTCTTGCCACTGCGCGCCGCGAGCACTGCGTAGGCGACGATCGCCGGTTCGTAGTCAGGAACGACACTGACGGCCTTCTGGTAGGAACTCTGCGCTCCGCTCACTTCGCCCAGGCGTTCCCGAACCACTCCGAGGGAGTAGAACGCCTGGTAGGCCTTGGCGTCTGCTTGGGTGGCTTGGATGAATTGCTGTTTGGCGCCCGCCAAATCGCCGCCCTGAAACGCCGACATGCCGGCCTGGTATGCGGCCTGTGCTTGCGCGTTCATGCGCGGCCGATTTGTCGCAGCCTCGCCACTTGAAGGCGCGTCGGTCACCGCATACTGCTGGCCCGTCGGTGAATACACCGCGCCCGGCCCGCCGGTGGACGGCGTATCCACCCGCGTGCCCGTGGGCAGCTTACTGTCGCCCTGCTTGCCACCACACGCTGCGCTGCCCATCGACAGCAACGCAGCCAGTGCAAGCGCGTTCCATGAACTGAGTCGCACTGTCCGTCTCCTCACTGTGAAATCACCGGCAAAGGACGCGGCATGCCTTCGGGCTCCGGCGACGTCACCTGACCCGGGCGCATGCGCAGGAACATTCCGTCCGTGTAATTGAGGTCTTTCACGCCCGCAGCGTGCTGCTTCATCTTGGCCTCGCCGATCACGTCCGTTAGGAACGCGAGGCGCCGAATTGCGTGGGTCACGCCGGGGTTCGACACGCTGTAGCGCCGCGCCAACACGATCGCGTTGCCGTAACGATCCACGACGATGCCGTCCGCGCTATCGATTTCCTTGTCGCGGGCGTCGCGCCACGCTGTCTGCACCTTGATGCGAACGGCGTCGGCCTTCTCCTGCAAGTCCGGGTTGTCGCTGGCTTCCGCCTTCTTCAACAGCGCTTCGGTCTTTTTGTCGAACATGACCAACTCCGGCGGGCGCGTGTTGTACAGGCCGGTGCGCAGGGAGTCGTACACAGTGCCCTGGCGGGCGATCGACACCGTGGTCCACTCTGGCGACACGTACTTGTCGTTGATGGCTTGCAGCTTGTCGTACCACTTCTTGGCTTCGAGAGCGTTCTTGCGGTAGTCGCCGATCACCTTCACGGCGGTGCCCTTGTACTTGTGTTTGGCCGAGTTGCCGTAGTCCCACTGCCGCTCGAGATCTTCGTCGACCATGGTGTAGGCGCCCTGGGCAGCCATGCTGGCTTCACGGGAACCAATCGCGCTGCTCTTGCCGTCTTTCGTCGGCGCCACCTGCTTGTACTTGTCGTAGGCGTCGATGGTGCTCTGCCACCACTTGTTCGTATCGCCCTGGTTGGACGCGTGTTTCATCTTTGCGGTGTGGTAGGCGGCATGCACCACCCACTGAGCTGCCGCGCCGTTGCCCTTGTTTGCCGCGTAGTAGTTACTCATCGCAGCCTGGGCGTTCTTGCGGGCGTTCTGGTTGGCGCCCGTGTCCGGCGAGTACTCATCCCACTTCTTGAGATCCGAACTGGCGATGATGAAGTCCGCTTCGGCGATTTCCTTGGGCGACGCGCCCATATCCTTGAAGCGATTACGCGCCTTGCTCATGCCGCCGCGATCGCCGAGGCTGGCATACAGCGACATGGCTTGCTTGGCGGCCTCGCGACGACCGTCGGGGGCAAAGTGTTCGATGCTTGAGATCTTGTCGAAGGTCGTGGCCGCTTTCGGGTAATCGAAGAACAGCACGTAGGAGCCCGCGAGGGCGTCGTAGGCCGTCTTCAAGTACCCGACGCGCTTCTCGTACTCCTTCGGCCGCGCCGCCACGGGGGGTTTGGCCTTGGGATCACCATTCTTCAGGGTCTGCAGCAACTTCTCGCTGCCGTACTTGCTGATGAACAGCTCGTACATTTCGATGGCCTTGTCGTACTCGCCGACCTGCTTGTAGGCGTACGCGCCGTTCATCGCGGCCTCAGGCGCCTCGTCGCGATCCGGCGCAGCGTCCAGGGCGACCTTGTACGCCGCAGCAGCTTGGCGCCAGGTCTTCTGGCGCTCCGGCCCGTCGGGCATCTTTTGTGCTTTTTCGAAGAGCTCCGAGGCGTCTTGGTACGCGGCCGTCTGCATCACCGGCTTGCGCTTCGCCTCTTCGGCAACCTTCGTCTCTTCGCTGTAAGCGCAGCTCTTGCCCTTGGCCAGGGCGGTGGTCGCCTTGGCATCGCGCTCAAGCGCCGCCATGTCGATCAGGCGTTCCCAAGCCTTGTAGCCCCACTCATTCTTGCCGCAGTACTGGTCGTAGAGCGTTTGGAAGCGCGGGCGCGCTTGGTCGAATTGGCCGTACACGTAGTAGTTGTCGGCGGCTTGGAATGCGTAGAGCGTTCCGTTCTGTTTCGGATCGCGCTCCGGAGCGATGCGCGCGTTGTATTCATCGCGCGCTGTGATGGTGTCGAGCACGGGCTGCGGCACGGGCACCTTGACGACCGGGGCGTCTGCGGCCTCGCTGGCCCGTTCCACGGCTTCGCGCTTTTCGATGCCACGCGAACCCTTGCTCTCCTCGAACTGCCGGTGGTTGTCCTCCAGCACTTTGTCCGCCATCGTCACTACGTAATAGGCGGCGGGCTGCAGGTACTTGTCGTCCTCATTGGAGTCGCGCACCGCGATGGCGGCCTCCCGCGCTGACGCGATTTCAGCCGCAGTCGGCGTGCGGTTGATCGTGACCTGAAGCACGACCACCCAGTAGCGCGCGTCTGCCAACCAGAACTTGCTCTCATAGGCGTCCAGCGCGTTGGGATCCTGCGCGATGTACGCGGCCCAGCCGGTTTCAGCGAGCTTGTACTCCTCGACGGATTTGTCGATCAGCACCTTCTGCTCGCCCGGGTCGCTACGCTCGGACGCCTGGTTGTACAGGTTGCGCGCCGCGTTGGTGTGATCCGCTGCTGCGCGTTTCAGCCCGCCTTTGACCAGCGCCTCTGCTTGGGCCAGTGCCTCGGGATCGTCCTTGTTGGCGTCCGTCCAGGGCGTCGTGCCGACGTACTGCGCCAGCATGGTGCGCGCCTTGAGCGCCTTGGCGCCGTACTCCGCCTTGGCGTCTGAGCCTTCCGGCGCCAGCCGCGAGAGCTGATCGTATAGCTCGGCGACCTTGTTCTGCATGACCGGCGCGTCGCGATCCATCGGGAACTTCTGCAGCGTGATCTCCAACGTCCGGATGGCGTTGCGATTCTGCGTGATTTCGATGAACTCTTGAGCCAGGGCCTTGTAGATCTCAACAGTCCACTTCTTGTCCTGCGGGATCAGCTGTGGGTCCTGAACACGGTCGATGGCGATCGCCATCTTCTGCTCAGCGATGATCGGATCACTCTCCAGATCGAGCACGTCGTTGCGGGCGATGTAGGGGTCCTGGGCCGGCGGGCCGTCGAAATCCACGTAGGTCAGCGAACCCGCGATGTACGTGAACGCCTCCTGACGGAAGTCCGCGCCGGGATCACCGGTCTTTGCCTCTTGCTCGTCGGCGTAGTGCAGCAGCTTGACGAACCAGTCGGTGGCCGTGCGGTAGCGCTGCTGCTTGAAGTAGGCCCAAGCCTGCTTGTACATGCTGACGCCGTATAGCGGCGGCTTCTTGTATTCGAGGCTGCGGTCGTAGGCACTGACGGCCCGGTTCAGGTTGTAGGGCCCGCCCTTCGGATCGATTTGATCGAAGTGGAAGTTGCCTAGCTGCCACCAGATTTCCGCCAAGTAGCGCGGCTCCTCGCCGGGCTTGAGGTTCTGAGGCAACGGCGTGCACTCCCCGTACGGATTCTTGTAGGAGAGCTCCTCTTCGTCCGTTCCCATCGGGGCTGCCTTGCCCGCCTTGGGTCTCGGCGCTTTGGCTCCGAGCTTGCCAATCTGATCCATCGGGATCGGGTGTTTGTTGTACCAATCGGTCCAGAACTTGTCGTCGTGATCCTGCGGCAGAGCCTGCACTTCAATCTTGCCGGTATCGGCAGGATCGGTCTTGACCTGGAACTTGTTCGAGCACACCAGCACGCGCCACGCTTGTTGGCCCTCCTCAAGGCGCGCCGAGTCCGTATAGGCGTGTCCCAAGAAGTAGTGCACGGCCGCGGTCTCTTCGTAGTTCGGGTACTCCGTGATGATGCGCCGATACAGGTTGATGGCGGGGTCGAGTCCGGTAGCGATGTCCGCGTCCTGGCTCTCGCGCGCCCGCTCCTCGTAGAGCGCTGCGAGACGGAACATGGCGTCCGGGGTCGCTACGGGATGCGCGTTGTCGCCGCTGTAGATCGCGATGAATTTCTCAAGCCGCTTGATGGCCTCGGCCCGGGCGTCGCGCAGACCGGCTTTTTCAATGCCGATTTCACGGTCCAATGCCGTCAGGATGCGGCGCCGGCGCTCTTCGTAGTGGTGCCGCACGATCATGGTGAGCGTGTCGCGGAAATGCTTGGCGCCCTTTTCGTACTCTTTGGCTTCCTGCTGCAGGATCCCGAGCGCGCGCAATTGGGCCGCGCTCGGCGCTGGCGGGGGCGGTGCGCTGTTCTTGAGCTTGGGCGGCGTCGTCGGGGTCGTCGTTGGCGCGGGGGCGGTCGTCGGCAGCGCGGCGGAGGCGGCAGCGCCGGTGCCACCCGCCGCGGCCGGCGCGCTTGCAGCACCACCGGTGCCAGCCGCGGCCGGAGGCGTGGCGCCGGGTTGCGACCAAGCGACGCTGGGACCAGCGAATACGGATAGGACGCCGACGCCAACTAGCCAGGCGATGGAGGATGCTGGGCGGGATCTCATAGATCACCTCCAGCATCGTCGAGCACTTCACGCAGCTCGTCGTTCAAGTTCTGCTCCTCACGGGCACGTTCCCGTTGCAGGTTGCGGACGCGGTGGCGTTGCTCTTCGCGAACCTCCCACGCCTGTTGCACGATCCCGACATCGGCGCGCAACACCACGCTCTTGAGCCGGTCCCGCACCAGTCCGAAGTTCTTCATGGCAACCTCTCCGATGAGCAGGCGTGCCTGCTGGTCGAGGGCGTCCAGATCACTGGCGTATTTCTCGATGTTGGCCACCTCGCGGTCGACGGCGTCTTTTAACCCGCGACTACGCTCTTCGGCTTCGCGCTCCAGCCGCGCTTTGGTGCTCTCCAGGGAGTCTTCGACGCTATCCGCGCGGGTCACCAACGCCTGAATCGACCGGGCGTAGGCCGAGGCGTCCGAGTTGTCCTGTCCCGAAGCCACCAGCTGCACTTCACGGGCAAAAACCTGGCGAAAGCGCCTGCGCGCTTTGTCGTCTTCCACGAAGCGTTGGTCGCCGAAGCCGATTTGCACGCGGCCCATTTCAACGGCGTCGCGGTACTCTTTGATCCGCTTGCGGTACTGCAAAAGGTCGCGTTCATTGGCTTCGATCTCGGCCTGGAAGCGCGTTCGGCTGGTCGGGTCCGACGTCACGCCGAACCTGTTGCCATCTTTGAGCACGCGGCGGAGACCGTTGATCAGCGCCTGCAGCCGATCCGACTCGAGCTCAAGTCGTTGGATCTTCTGGCCAACCTTATTCCATTGGCGATCCCCCGCGGCCTCGCGCTGAGCAAAGTCGCCAGGCGTCACCGGCAGGTAACCCATGCGCTTCATGAGCGCGCGGCGTTCCGCACGAACCTTGCCGAGTTCGCCGCCGGGACTGCCGCCTTCAGCGTCCATGCCCTTGGCCAGGGTGACGCGAGCCTGCGCTGTTCGGTTGAGCAACCCGAGGGTGGACTCCATCGACGCCTGTAGCTCCGGGAACGCGCGGAACCGCGTGGGAGCGCCGAGCACAGCGTTCAGCTTCAAGATGAGCCGCCGCGAACGTCGCACCAAATCCCGAGAAGCGGCGACGTCGTCGATGACTGCGAATGCACGGTCGTTCTCCGCTTCCTCGCGCGCCCACTGCACCACCACCGGAGACAGCGTGCCGCCGGGGCCATCCGTAATGCCTTCAGTTTCTACCAATCGATCATAGTAGACGGCCGGATCGGTCACTTCCTTCAAGAACGTGTCGACTTGCTCGCGGATGGGGTCGAACTTGCTGCGCACGGTCCGATACAGAGTCAGGGCCTTGTCGAACTGGCCGCTGCGCAGCATGAGGTCCGCGCGGAGTAGTGAACCATCGGCGAGACGCAGACTTTCCGGATCCGTGATGCTGAGCACCTCAAGGGCGCGCTGCGCACGCTGATAGTCGCCGAGCCGAACGTAGACCCACGCCAACTCGTAGAGCATGGTCGAGAATTCTGGGCTCGTGCGATCCACATGGCTGTAGGCCTCAGCCGCATCCAGAAAGTTGTCGGACTCGTAGAACAGCCGCCCGATCGCCATCCACGCCAGGTCGACGACGTGGCGATGCTCCGTGGTATCCGCCTTAAGGCGGGTAACGCGGCGGAACTGCTCGATGGCGGCGGCATAGCGCGCGCGGGATGGAGCAGCGGCGGGCGCGGCGCCGGGTTGGACGATTTCGGGTTGGTCCACGGCTGGCGCGCCCTCAGCGGGCAGCGCCGGCATGGCTTGTTTGACCAACACGACGCCCAGCAAGTATTGCGCCTGGTGATTGTAGGGAGACGCCGCGGCGACTCCGCTCACAGCGCTCTTCGAAGCTTCGTAGTCCTTCTTCGCAAACAGAAGCTTGCCCCGGGCGTACTGCAGGGACCCGGTCGAATCCGACGCCGGCAGCTGATTCAGCTTGGAGAAGACTTCATCAAGCTTCTCCAGGGTGCTCGTGCGCAAACTGACGTCCACCAGGCGACTGACCGAGCGGCCCGCGTACTTCGCGTAGGGCCCTTGGCCGCCCTTATCGAGCACTTCCAGATAGTGACGCCGCGCCGAAAGAAACTGCTTCGACGCAAAGTAGCTCTCCGCCAAATAGAAGATGCCGTCAGCGTGCGCGTTTACGTCGGCCTTGCCCTGCCGATGGAGTTCGATGACCTGCGAGAAGGTGTCGATGGCTCGAGCGTAGTCTTTGTTTCGATACAGGATGTCACCGGCCGCCACGCGCTGTGCCGGCGTCATGCGCGTGTGCTGCACGCGCCTCGCCGCCTTCTGCACGTTCGGCAAATCACGCTCGACTGCCTGGACCGACAGCTGAGCCCGCCCGCGCGCGTCACCCGAGGTGAGCGCAGACGCGAATTGCGACACCGCGATTAGTGTCGCAAACGCGCCGACCGCCGTGAGGCGGGCGCGAAAAGCACGCATCACTTTCCTCCTGTGCCGATCGAGAATGAGCCGCCGAGACCACCCTTGGAGTCACTGCCGCTGCCGCTGCTGCTGCCGCCGGACGAGGGCGCGTTGCCTGAGCGAACCTTCTCGACGTAGCGAATAGCTGGGCGCTGCTCCACAGGTGTCGTCACGCCGCCCTTTTCCCAGGCGACGGCTTCGAGTTCCATGGTCTTGCCTTCGGTAACGGTGAAGGAATGGCTGGACTTCACTTCGAAGCGATAACCGCGAAGGTAGGAAAAGACACCGTAGCCGTGGCCGCGCAGCTGCAAAAGCACCTGCAGCGTGTGATCACCGGGGGGGACGGAGCCGCTGAAGATCGGGATCTTCTTCTGGTCCGCCAAGGCGCCCGTATCATCCTGTTTGTTGTACTGAACCGCGCCGTCCAGCACGAAGAGCGCGCGATTGAGCTTGAAGATGTTGCTCATGTCGTTGGTAAAGACGATCTCCGCGCGCGCCCCACCGACACCGCCTGACAGGATGGTCTCGCTGAGCAGACTCAAGCGCGTGTGGCTTCTGCGGATTTGCTCTTTCAGCTCGTCGACGCGCTGCTCGAGCTCGCGCAATCGGACCTGGTAGGTCGCGCCATCGACCGCAGGCGTCGTGCTGGCCACCGCGGGCGCTGCATCCCCGGTCTTCGGTTGCTCGGGTTTTGCATCCTCGGGCTTCGCCTCACCGGCCTTCGCGTCGGCGGGTTTTTCGTCACCCGCTTTGGCATCGCCGGCTTTGGCATCGCCGGCTTTGGCGTCATCAGATTTCGTAGCGGTGGCCGCGGCGGCTTCACCCTTGGTGTCCCCTCCCTGTGCCCATGCGCCACCCGTTCCAAGAACGAGAGCGCCAACTGTCGCCCAACACCCAATCCAACGCTGCATGATGATCCCTCTTAGTGGAATAAGACGAAGGGTAGAGCTATTGCTCGCACCCCCAGGAAACATTTCAAGTCCCCCTTATGTTCGGAATCCGGCCAGGCTGCAACAGGGGGCGCACCCCCGACCCAAAGTCACCGAAAGACCGACCGGCCAGCGGGCCGGCATCGGGCCGCTTTTTGCGATGATGACCGGGGGACCGGCCTTCGGTAGATCGGAGAACGTGGTGGAACGTCGGATCAGCCGGAATCAGTCATGGACCCCGAACGCGGTAATTCCTTGGGTCGGGCCGCTCGGCGCGGCATCGACGTGCGTGCGCGCACCCGAGTTGGGATAACGGCATGGGGGGCGGACGCGGCAACGCAACCGACGAAATGCTCATGGTGCGCTACCAGCGTGGCGACCGGGATGCGTTCGCGGAGATCGTGCAACGCTACAAGCGACCCATCTACAACTTCGTGTATCGCCAGGTCAGAAACCCAGAGACAGCCGAAGACGTCACCCAGGACGCTTTCCTGCGCGTGGTGCAAAACGCCGGCGAGTTCAAACATGAGGCGCGGTTTTCAACTTGGCTCTACACCATCGCGCGCAACCTATGTGTCGACCACCTGCGAAAGGCCAAACACCGGCGCCACCCCTCCTTGGACCAGCCCGCGGGCGGCCAGAGCGAAGGCCGCCCTCTCGGTGAATCCATGCCGGACCCGCACCACAGCTCAAGCGTGGAGCGCGCCGCAAGTGGCAACCAAATGCGCGACCACATCGTCGCAGCCGTGGACGCTTTGCCCGACGACCAACGCGAAGTTTTCTTGCTCCGCGAAGTTGGCAATCTCCCATTCAAAGAAATCGCAGAAGTCGTCGGAGTCGGAGAGAACACCGTCAAGAGCCGGATGCGCTACGCCCTTGAACGGCTCAAGCAAGCACTCAGCGAGTTCGAGGAGTATGCGCGTGCGTTGCGCTGATCCATTCACGAGCTTCGGCGAGCGCTCTCCGGGAAAATGCGGCACATTTTCCGCATTTAGTGGAGGATCCTGAGCCGTGGACTGCGAACGATTCGACCGGGTATCTCTCGACCTGCTCTACGAAGAGCTGGATGAGTTGACCGGTGCGGCCGCGAAGCGGCACGTGGAGCATTGCGCACGCTGTCGCGAAATCCACGCGGAGCTGCGAGCAACTCGCGCGGTTGGCATCCTGCCGATGCTCGAACCTCCTTCCGACTTGGAAGCACGCATCCTGGATGCCGAGCGCGCGGCCCATGCGCGTCTGCCCCTGCGCAAACGCGCGGGTCGCGGCATTTCGATTCTTGCGGGTTACGCCATGCGTCCGCAGCTCGCCATGGCGGCATTGCTCTTGTTGATGGTTGGGACCAGCTTGCTACTGCTACGCGCTCGACCTGGAGATCGCGAAAGCGTGCAGATCACCGAACGCGGAGTGCCGGAATCCGAAGGCGAGTCCGTAGCGATCGTGCCCGTCCCGGAGAAGGTCGCGAGCGACACTGCCGGCGAAGCGCACGGCGCCAAGCCCGGACGCTCGAAGAAGGAAAGCCGAGGCTCCGACGACGAGGACTTTGCGGCCGCCCCAATGGCCGTGGCTGAAGAAGCGGAAAAGAACCGCGCCGCAGAGGGCGACGAGCAGAAGGGCGGCGCGGACGCCGGGAGCGACGGCGTGTACGACCGCGGGCTCGAAGCCTACCGCGCTGCGCGCTACCCAGAGGCCATCAAAGACCTCGACGACGTGGCCGCCAAGGGCGGCAAACAAGCGCCTTCTGCCGCGCTTTTTGCGGCTCAAGCCGTGCGAAAATCTTCCGGCTGCAGTCAAGCCGCACCGCGCTTCGAGGCAGTGAGTTCGCGATTCCGCGGCGGTGGCATCGGGCATGAAGCAACCTGGCAGGCGGCGGATTGCTACCGCGCGCTCGGTCGCGCCGACGACGCACGCCGGTCCTACACACAGTTGCTAGGTGTCGCCGGCTACGGCCAGCGCGCTCAACTCGCGCTCGCGTCGTTGGATACCGGGGACCGCGTTGCCGCGAAACGGGCAGCGGCTGCGCCACCGGCTGGCGCCGCCGCGGGCGGCCCCAAGGCAAAGGCTGCGCCGAAGGCGGCTGCGCCACCCCCCAAACCCGCCGCCAAGCCCGCGCCGAATGAAGCGTTCTGAGCCGTCAGCGCGACTCAGTTCTTCGCGACTTCACGCACGTACGCGATGGTGCGGATCGCTTCGACGATGCGCTCGCGATCGTCTGCCGTGAGATCAACGAAGCGCACTCCCATGCCCGGGTTCAGGTTTTCCGCGAGCACCCGCAAGGGGTTCACCCATTGCACCACTCCGGACAGTACGAAGGGTTCCGCAACGCCCGGCGGCGCGAACTTCAAGGTCAAGGCGGTCCCAACCATCAGCGGCTGCTGCGTTCGAACGAAGATCCCCATTTCAGAGATGTTCGTGATGGACGCATAGAGAAAGGTGTCTTCGGTCTCGCAGTCCACGGACCAGACGACTTCGATGCGATCTGCCGCGCGGCGATCGTCGTCGTCATCGCCTTGCTCCCTCTGTTCCCCGTCACCCACGCCCCCTTGGCGTAACCCCAATCCCGCAAGCTGTCACGGAGAATGGCGGAGCGGCGTGTCCGCGCCCAGAATTGTCAGGCTCCGCCTCAATCCACCCGCAAAAAGCCGGCCTCGATGCGGTTGTCATTGTGGGGGCCGCGTTTCACGTCCAAGCGGCGGTTGCCGATGAACAGGCCGAAATAGACGTTGTAGTTCCCGGGGGTGAAGTTGGGTTCGAGGGTGAACGGATGTACGTCGACGACGTAGTCGCCGACTCGCCACAAATGGAACGGGTAGCGTCCCTCCAGGGTCTTGTGGTCGCCGTTGTAACGCCGCTGGAACCCGTCGATGTGAATGAAGGTTTCCCAATTCCCCGAAATTGCGGAAGTCACTTTGTAGTAGATGCGGAAGTCGTAGGGGGTGCGCGGAACTACCGACTGCACGGCGCGTCCATCGCGCGTGGTCACGTCCCACCCCATGACGTCCAGCTGGCCGCCAAGGTTGTGCGGGAGCGGACGCGTCGGTGTAGGCTTTGATTCCGGCAGCCAGGCCGCAAAGGGGTTTTCGTTGGCTTGACCGTTCGCGAGCCGATTCGACGCGAGCAGGATCTCACTCGAGCGCGCATCCAGCACCGGAAGATTCGTCGGTGGTGTATTGCGAGCGCGGTAGGAGCTGTTGAGCTGGGGCAGATCCGAGGCCCGGAGCACGAGCCACCGCCGGGTGTCCGGCTCCGCCATCAGCCACTCAAAGGCCTGCGGCGCGTTGGCGAAACTCGGGGCATCCCGCCCGGCGTAGTAGTTCGCGCTTCCCGAGCCGACGCCCAGAATTGCCAGTCGCTCGCCGTTCTTGGACAGGCGCCGATAGGCGTCAAAGACCTCCTTGGGGGAAATCTGAGCGGCCAGCGCGGGATAGTAGCGCATGCTCATCACGCCGCCGAACGCGACCACGGAAAGGAGCGCAACGCGCGCGCGAGGAATGGGCAAACGGTCGAAGACCAAGCGAGTCAGATCCCGCGCCAAGATCAACAGCGGCGGAACCAGGAATACCAGCGCTGGCAGCGCCAAATATCCATACTTCGCCAGGCCCTGAGCGGCGGGACTCATGCCGGCGAACTGTTTCCAATGGAAGTACTTGGCGGACAGCAGAGACAAGAGTGCGTACCCACCTAAGGCCGCCTCCGCCACGATGAGCGAAAACCAAACGTTCCCGTTGCCCGCCGAGCGCAGCGTCGAGAAGTAGTCTTTGATCTCGTCGATGCGAAAGCGCCGCTTGTCGCTGGAACGCTCGAGAAACGCAGCGAAGAACAGCGCGCTCATCGCCAGCGTGCCGTATTTGATGATTCGGGTCGCGCTCTCTTTGAAGCTATCCGGGAAGCGCGCCCCTTCCACTACGAAGGCGCTGAGCCCCTTCTCCGGGAAGTTCTTGAAGTCGGTGTAAAACAGGATCGCGAAAGCGGCGACCCCCATGGCCAGCGCGCGGGACGCGGGCGCGCCTCGCTCATAGTCGCGGAAGGCCACACCCACCATGCCCGCTAGTGCGCACACGCCAACGAAGGGCAACATCCCGACCTTCGGGGCCAGAAACCCGTGCACCAGCAGCGCGACGGATGCCACCAAGATGAGCACGGCGCGCAAGCCCGCCTGCCGATCGATCTCGGGGCCCGCGGTATCGGGCGGAGCGCGAAACAGCCGCCCGATGCAGAAGGGGATCACGGCACTCCACGGAAATAATCCGTGCCCGAGGTAGTGCATGACTGCGTCGTGCGTTGGCATTTGGCGCGGCGGTGACACGCTGGCACCGACTGCGGCAAAGAAACGAGTGGGTTCGGCCTCGGCTTGGGCGATGGCACGTGCTCCGAGCCAAAAAGCCGCGACGCCGAGCAGCAGGAGCGGCCCGGCGAGCCAACGCGCCAGCGCAGAGCTCTCCCGGGGACGCGCTACGAAAAATGCCAGCGCCACCCCCAGGGCAGGCACAGCGACTCCGAGCAACGCGCCACGACTGGCGTACCCCGCCGCAGCACCCAAGAGCCCCACCAAGAACCAGAGCGCGCGTCGCACAGTGGAAGTGCGGTCGTCGAAAAGCGCCAGGGCAAAGCCGAGGGTGGCCACGGCGATTGCGCTCATGGACACGATGTCTCCGAGCATCGTCCTGGCGTGGAGGAAGAAGAGCGGCATGGTGACCAGGGCGAGTGCTGCGAATGCCGCAGCCACGCGGTCCGCGAGGCGGGCAAGCAACACGTACACCGCCCCGACACCCACGATGCCCCAGATCGCTAACGGCAATCGTCCGGCCCACTCGTGCAACCCGAACAGACGAAAACCAAGGGCGACGGAAGTGAACGGTAGCTGGCCCCGCGCGAGGTCCCCCATCGTCGGCACGTCGTTGGGGCCGTCGAGTAGAGCGAGTTCCGGCCCGCCGCCCAGGAGCGTCAGCGCGATCCGCCGTGACAGGTCGGCGACGGCCAGCTCGTGAGGATCCCAGATCCCGCTCGAAGCCAAGGGTCCGAACAGGCTCGCGGCCGCCGCAATCAGCGCAAGCGCCGGGAGCCAGAGCCGGCTCAGGCCAGGCGAAGGTGCTCTCGGGGCGGTCTCCCCGACAGCTGGCTGTGGGCTGGCCGCGCTTGCCATATCCCGCCTCACTAGAACATCGACCGGGCGGAACACAAGCGCCTGCCTACCCGCCCGGACAGAAATCGGCGAAAGCCCAGCAAAAGCTGGGCTCACGTGCCCGAAGCTGCATCGCCCTAGGCCTTTGGGCCACTCGCGCTATGCTCCGCCGCCCTATGCGTTTCGGAAGCGTCGCCCTCGTCGGCAGATCAAACGTCGGCAAGTCGACGTTTCTCAATGCAGTTCTGGGCGAAGCCCTCGCGATTGTGTCGAAGGTTCCCCAAACGACGCGAGATGCGCTCCTGGGGATCGCGCATCTGCCGGATTGCCAGATCGCATTCCTGGATACGCCGGGGCTGCACCGGCCTCGCTCGGAATTGGGCCGTCGGATGAATTCCGCCGCCGTCGAAGCTGCGCGGGGAGCGGACTTGATCCTGATGATGACGGACCTACCGCGACAGGTCGAAAGCGCCGACGTGGTGGTGCAGCGGGACGAGCCCGTCTTCGCGTTGCTGTCTGACGCCACACCAGCGCTGCTACTGGTGAACAAGGTCGACCTGTGGCGCAACAAGACGAAGCTCCTGCCCGTATTGGAAGCGTACGCGGCGCGCTTCTCATTCCAGGAGATCATTCCGGTCAGCGTTCGCCGCAAGGACGCTGTGGACCGAGTGCTGGAACTGGTTGCCGGGCGCATGCCTGAAGGACCCGCTGCATTCGCGGAGGACGAGCTCACCAACCGACCCACGGTATTCTTCATTCGCGAGTATGTGCGCGAGCAAGTGCTGGAAAACACCCGACGGGAGGTGCCGCATGCGGTCGCCGTTAGCGTCGATTCCGTGGATGAAAGCAAGAGCGTGCTCGTCATCCGGGCCACCGTGCACGTCGAAAAGGCCGGACAGCAGCGTATCGTGGTTGGGCGCGGCGGGGAGACCATCAAGGCCATCGGAACGGGCGCGCGACTACGCATCGAGGCCCTCACCGGGCGTCGCGTGCATTTGGAGCTCTTTGTCCGCGTGACCCCGCAGTGGAAAAACGTGCCGCGACAGCTTTCCGAACTCGGATACGAAGAAGCTCAAGCTGCCGCGGAATATCCGCCCAACCCCGAAGAGAGCTAATGCGACCGATCGTGGCCATCGTGGGCCGCCCCAATGTGGGCAAGAGCACGCTGTTCAATCGCTTCGTCGGCAAACGACTCGCAATTGTGCATGACGAGCCAGGTGTGACCCGAGACCGTCACTATGCAGACGCCCATCTGTCCGGCCGAGACGTCGTGGTCGTCGACACGGGCGGATTCGATCCGGAGAGCGACGACCCCATGCGCATGGGCATCGCTCGGCATGTGCGCGCGGCCATCGCAGAAGCGGATGTTACGGTTTGCGTGCTCGACGCCACCCAAAGCCCATTGCCGGCGGACCGCGAGGCCATCGACTTGCTACGCCGAAGCGAAAAGCCCGTCGTCTACGTCGCGAACAAAGCGGACACGCCGACCCAAGAAGTGGCGGCCGCGGAGCTCTATGAACTCGGCCTCGATCATTTGATCGCCATTTCCGGACTACACGGGCGCGGCCTCGTGGAAGTGGA
>CBDUPW010000108.1:0-21627 GCA_965369205.1 uncultured Polyangiaceae bacterium
GGGTCACTTTCGGGCAGCCGCGCCGCGCACCGTCAAGTGATCCGTCGCTGATCCGGATGCCGCTGTCAGCACGTCCCCAGTGAGTGACGTGAAGTGCTTGGCACTGAAGAAGATGAAATCGATCTTTCGATCCGGCTTCGACGCCGGGAACGTGAACTCACCCGAGCGGCACGCACCGGTGCAGTTCGTAGGCCACCACTTGGGCTCCTCTTGGTCAATTTCAAAGTAGCGGCCTTTGCCGCCGCCGATGGCATACAGAGGATCCAAGTCTGCGGATTCGGGCTTTGCATTGAGATCACCGCCGAGAATCGTGGCACCGCCCCCGGACCAGCTGAGGGTCAAGTCGGCAACCTTTTGCGCCTGCTGCACCCGGCAGTTGCCGGACTTGTGGGTGAAATGCGTCACGCAGGTAAGCGTGGTCACACCGTCTATCTTCGGCTCTGCACACAGGAGCTGTCGTTGATTGTAGTCGTCGCAGCTGGGCACGGGCATCAGGTCGGCGATCTGGCGGTTCGGCAACGCGGTGGCGCTGTGCGGCGCCACGATGGCCATGCCGAAGCGACGGTCGCTTCCCCACTTGCCGCACCCCGCCAGGTCCGCATGGGACGAACGCCACACATAACCCCAGCCTCCACCAAGGCGCGCGCGCAAGTGGGCGAGCTGGCCGTAACACATCTCGGTGAAGAGCGCGGCGTCGGTATTCCAATCCTGCATGCTCTTGCCAACCGTCGCTGCCCAGGCCGTCGGTGTCACGCCTGTGTATGGGCAGTTGTTGCCACATAAGTTCAAGGTCATGACGCGCACGGGAGGCGCGGCCTTTGCATCGCTCGGGGCCAGGCACCATGCGTTGCCGCTGCACAATTCATGCGCAGCGCACTTGCCGCACTCGCCCTTGCAGCCGTCGTCCCCGCACTCTCGCTTGCCGCAACTCGGTTTGCACGGGGGCGCGGCGTCCGTCTTGCCAGCGTCCCCGGGAGCCGTGGCGCCACTGCCCGCAAACCCACCGACCTGGCTGCCCGCGGCGCCGGCATTGCCGCCTGCGCCAGCGTTGCCACCCTGGCCACTCGCGCCCGCGACTCCGCTTCCAGCGCTGCCCGCGGCGGAATCGTTGCCCCCGCAGTTCGGAACGGCCGCGCCGAGCAACACCAGGGTTGCCGATGCCCACACAATTCTGGCGCCGCGCATGGCAAAGGATCGAAACATCGCGGCACCTTGTCAAGATGCGTCGGGAAACCTAGAGCATCCTGCGGCTTCTTGTCTGGCGGCACTCGTTACCGGTGTCCTGAGTCCATGATTCGTCACGCAATTGTATCCACGGCTGGCGGGTTCGTATGAAGAGAACTTCACGGGAGCGCGAGCACGTTCACGGACGTGCGAGTGATTAGGTACAGCGTCTTGCCGTCGTGGGAGAAGGCCATTTGCTTGGGTTGGTCGTCGTTGCTGAGGCGTACGGTCTTTTTGGGATCGGCCAAGTCGACGAGGTGGACGAAGCCGTCCGTGCTTCCGACCGCCGCGCGCTTCGAATCAGGGGACACGGCCAGCGACGCGAGCAATAGCCCTTCCGCTTTCTTGGGCTCGCCCACGAAGGGGACCACGTCGAGTCCGCCGGAGTAGTGGCCGATGAGTAACATTCTCCCGTTGGGCGTGAGGGCGTAGTCGGCAAGTGGGTTCAGGTCCTTCTCAAGCCGCAACAGCTTGCCGTCGGATTGCATGATCACGATCGACGGCGACGGCATGACCCACTCGTGGCCGCCGCCCTTCATGGGGCGCTCGAAGGACGGCTCTCCCCGCTGCTGGATGGCAAGCATGGATCCGTCCGCGCTCATCCGCACCTCTTGGGGCTGGTTGGCGGGGACCTCGCGCAGCATCTGTTTCGCCTCGGTATCCCACAGCGTAACGCTCCCACCCTGGGCCACGAGCAGCTTGCCGTTGTCACTCAAGAGCAGGTGGCGTTGCCCATCTGCCTCCTTGCCAAGGCGCCCGTGAATACTCAGCGTTGCTTGATCGTAGAGCCAGATTTCACGACCGTGGGCAAACTCGTGAGTCACTGCGAGCAAGCTGCCATCTCTGGCAGCGGCCATCGCGCGTACTCCCTTGCCATTGGCGACTACGTTTGCCGTCGTTCGAGCGGTGTCGGCGCCCGTAGCATCGACCTTCGCGTCCGCGGAGTCGGGCTCTGCCAGTCGAGGTTTGTCGTTGCTGGCTGCGTCTGTTGAGGCGTCCAGCTTCGCGTTCGCGAGTTCGGACGCGGCCCGCTTGGTCATGCGCCACGGACCCGAGGGAACAACGCGCGTCGCTGCGCTCGGTCCCAGGGGGCGCTTTTCCACGCGGCCGTCCGCCATGGCAACGAACACACCGAGCCTCGACACCGCAAGCGCCACGGGCAGATCCGCCGGATTGGGCGCAGCCCCCGGCCTTGCCGTTGGCGGGCCGATGGGGCGCGGCGGTGGCTTCTTCTTCTTGCTGCAAGCTACGAGCGCGAGCGCAAGGGAAGCAACGGCCAGAAAGCGCAGCATGCTCCTACCATAGGCTCGCTGGCCCAATTTGGGGAATGGTGATGCTCGATCAACCGGCTTGACACACGCTGTCCGCGCGCAAGCGCTTGCTGGCGGGGGAATCAAAGGTCGCCGTATGCAGGTGCGAGCCCTAGAATTGAAACGTGCCCTCGTTCACCGAGAAGCAATTCAAGACTGTCCTGAACACGAAGAAGTTCATCGACAGCTGGTTCTGGGATCGCCACAGCGTCAATCCCTACAATGGCTGCCTGTTCGGGTGCATCTATTGCGATGCTCGAAGCAGTCATTACCAAATGCCGGCTGACTTCGAGAACGACATCGTGGTCAAGCAGCATGTGGGCACGATGCTGGACCAACGACTGAGCCGAGCGCGTACGCTACTACCAGACGTTGTGGGTTTGGGCGGAGTCACTGACTGCTACCAGGCCGCGGAAACGAAGTTCGGCAACACCCGCGCCTGCCTGGAGGTACTGGCAAAGCATCGCTACCCGGTACACTTGGCCACCAAATCCGCGCTGGTGCTTCGAGATGGTGCGCTACTGGATGAGATTGGCCGTGACAGCTGGTGTAGCGTGTCGTTCACCGTCACGACGGTGGACGACAAGACGGCGCGATTTCTCGACAATCGGTCCCCACCCCCAGCGAAGCGTTTGGAAACCCTGCGCGAGTTGAAGCAAAGCCACCCGCACATTCACGCGGGCGTGCTGGCGATCCCGCTCGTGCCGTAGGGTTTCAAAGTGATCGCCCCTGCGACGGTCGTGGTGGCCCGCCGCAATCTTATCTGCTGCCCAAACAACAGCGCTTGCTGCAGTTGTGTGCCAGCCATGACTTGCCGGTGCGCATCCCGCGCTTCATTCCGGAGGACTGGCGAGGGATCAACTATCGCGTTGCCGAGCAGCTCTTGAACGAGGCTTATATGCGCAAGATGCGTGGTCAGCCGGATCAAAATCTGTTTTGGGCCGGGCAGAACATCCAGAATCTCCGGGAACCCATTGATGCCATTGCGGCGCGGGGCGAGCTGGAGACGATCCGCAACGTCCGAGGAGAGGCAAAGGCAGCAGTTTTGGACCTGCTTACGAGCGGCTCGACGAACTCGTGAAAGCGGCAGCCGCTGCGTCACGCGGTCTGTGCCAGTAGGCGTCACATCTCCGGTCTGACCAAGGCCGGACAGCTGGCGCCAGCATCACGGCTGCCAACGCATCTCCCCGTTGCTGCCGTTGAGCAGGAAGCTTCGGTTGCCGATAGTGCCGAGCCCGATCAGCCCATCCGAGTCGATGCCTTGGCTCTTGTTGCTCTCTTCTAGGGAGGGAAACGAGGGAGTGCGCAGGATGAAGGTTTCGCGTTTCGGCTCGGTGCCCCAGGCAACTTGTGATGGGCCACGAAACAACTCCACCGGGTTGCCCCAGGCGTCCACGGTGCTCAGCTTCTGGTCGCCGGGGCGCCCTTGTTCGCCCAGTAGCAGGGTGTCGAAGGCGCCCGTGTCAAATGCCATGAAGCGTTTGACGTCATCGATGTAGATGTCCGAGAAGTGGAAGTCGTTGATGTTCGTCAGGGCCGCTTGATGCCATGAGACGAAAGGCTCAAGAGACGCAGCTGGCCGAAGCTTGCCCGTGTGTACTTCGAACTCCCACGGTTCGGCCATCAGGATGTCATTGCCGATGATTCCGACGACGTCGCTGCCCGCGCTGTCGGCGCACTTCTCGTCGAGGGTGATCGGCCTGGAGATCACGGGCAAAGTGACGCCGGCGAAAGTCAGCTCTCCCGCCGGTGCGCCGTCCACAGAACCCGATGCTGCCTCGACGAAGGTCAACTGACTGCCCGTGTCCACGAGCAAACACATGTCCTTGTTCTCTCGTACCACTGGGACGAAGAGCCGCTGCGGCACACCCTGCCAGCGTTCGACAAATAGCGGGACCTCGCTGAACTTGGACGGCGGGATCGTCGATCCCTCTTCCGAAGTCGCGTCGAGCAATCCCGAGTCCGGCGCCATGGCGTCGGCACCCGCATCGGTGCTGGGCTGATCCGAGGTTGACTCGCTACAGCCAAGGACGGGGACCGCCCATATCGCTAACGCCAGCCTCCCAATGGCACACAGCCGCATGCCCCCAGCATGAAACGGACGCGCCGGAGTTCCAAGCCGCAAGAACACGATTGCGCCCGAGTGTGCCGCGTGGGGCAATGGGGATCACGGCGGCCTCGCCGCTTGTCAGCCTTGAATGCAAGCGGGCTCCACCGACAAAGTTGACGCCTTGCGACAACTAGACTGCCGCGTTAGAAGGTTTCCATGACAATGTCGCCTTTGCATCGCACGAGCGCATTGTTGCTGAGCGCCTTCGCGCTGATCGGCTGCGACGACAAGAAGCCCGCCAGCGAACCCGCGCCCGCCGCGGTGGCGCCCGCCGCTTCTGCCGCTTCTGCCGCAGCGCCGCTCTCCGTCACGGGCAGCGCGCCGAAAAAGTCCAAGTTCCCGCCGGAAGCAAGACGTAACTCGGCGCCGAAGGGCATCGCCGAATCAGCGCTGGTGGTGGGCAAGCCTGCTCCCGCCCTGCAGCAACTCGCCTCCAGCGCAGGACTGTGGAGCCGCAGCGACAAAGTCACGGTGCTCGTCTTCTACCGAGGGCACTGGTGACCCTTCTGTCGCAAGCAGCTCGGGGAGTTGCAAGGCAAGCTCGCTGAGTTCGAGAAGAGAGGCGCCGAATTGGTCGCACTCAGCGTTGATTCCGTGGAGGATGGCAAAGCGCTGGCCGAACGGGAGAAACTCTCCCTGACGTTGCTGTCGGATCCCACGCGCAAAGTGATTCAGGCCTTCGGTATCGACGACCCGGGCAACGAAATCTCGTGGCCGGCGGTGTATGTGCTCGCGCCCGACGGCAGCGTGGCCTGGCGCGCGTTTCTGCAGAGCTACAAAGAGCGCCCGCCGGTAGAAGACATCCTTGCCGCGGTCGACTCCGCAAAATCTGCCAAGTAGCTGGCCTTGGACGCCGAGACCGATCCGAAGAGGGGGCCGCGCGCGCGACCCAGCCGGCAGTTGCCCCGGACTTCGGCCTCAACTAGGAATCAGGAATGACGCTTCGACGCATCGTTCGGTTGCATCTTCCTCCAGCCATTGCTTTCACTGTCTTGACCGGAGTGCACGTCGGTGTTGCTTGGGCACAGGACGCTTCGGATGCCGGCGCGGATGCGATGGCCAGTGCCGACGCAGCCACAGACGCGGCGACGGACACCGACGGCGGAACGGCGGACAATGACGTCGGCTGCGGAGGGTCGGACCCCCAATCTGGCGCGATCTTCATGGGCGCTGGCTGCTGTTGACGGCGCGTTTACAACGCGCCGCCTTCGTGCGGATCTACGAGAGCGACGCGGAGCTGAACGTGATCACTCCGAAGGGTCGCGTGCAGCAGTTCCGCGGCGCTTCAGCGGAGCTCACCCGGGCCGTGCTCGACTTCTTGTGCCAACCGCAGACGCACGAAACGCTGGTGGCGCACATCTCGGAGCTGTCCGGGCAAGACGCTGCGACGGTAGTCGCTGAAACAGTGACGGCGCTGCGTGCCGCCGGCGTGGTCGAAGCTGCTCCCGACCCGCGCGCGGCTCGTCCGGCACAGGCGCATGCGGGCGCGCAGGTGGTCGTTGCGCTTTGTGGCGGGATCGCGGCGGCACATGCGCCGCTTCTCACGGAGTTGTTGCTCGCGCGGGGGCTATTGGTTCGAGTTGCCGCAACCGAAAACGCCCTCGCCTTCGTCAGTCCGATGGCGCTTTCGGCACTGACGCATCAGCCCGTGGTCAGCAGCATGCGGTCGGAAGACGCAAGCGAGCCGGCGGTGCACATTGCTTTGGCGGACTGGGCCGACGCAGTCGTGGTGTATCCGGCGACGGCAACGACCCTCGCGCGGATCGCCGGCGGGGATTGCTCGACGCTGGTTTCTGCCTTGGCGATCAGCACGCGGGCGCCCGTTCTGCTTGTACCCGCCATGAACGAAAACATGTTTCGCTCGCCATCGGCGCAGCGCAATCTGGGCCAACTGCGTCAAGACGGCTTTCTGATCGCGCATCCGTCTTTGGGCTACGAGATCGCGACAGCGCCCGAAGACCGCCGGCCGAGCTTCGGTGGGGCGCCCCCCGTGGGCGCGGTGGCGGATATGGTGGAGGCGATCCTTGCTGGCGCCGGCCAAATAAGCGCTGCAAGGCTTTCGCACTAGCCTTCAATCGCGCTTCGCTCGGCGCACGCGCACAACCGGATGGGCATCTAGCTCGGGCGTGTCGCCGCTCTCGAATTGCATGCGCAGCGCCCAGAACTCACCGCGCGGGTCCCGAACGATCAGCGTCACGTCGTCGATGCGGAAGCCGTGCACCCGCGTCTTGCCAGCGACGCGCTGCTGCGCCTTTCGCAGTCGATCGGGTTGCTTCCCACTGTTCCGTTCGATTTCCGCGGTCAGCTCGGGGCCAAACAGTTGCTTTTCGGCATCTCCTAGCCACCATCGGGTCATTCGATCGCCCTGCACGTCCGCTAGGATTTCCTGGGCTAGAGCGTCCACGGGAAGCCAGCTGGGCGCGGGGATCGCATTCGACACCTGATCGGCTTTGAGCTCGATGATCTTGAGACCGTGCCGCGAAAGAAACAACGCCAGCTCGATGCCATCCGGCGCGCCACCGCCGGGACCTGAGTTCGCGCCGGTCCCGCGCGGTCCCAGGGAAAACTCGAGCTCCATGGCAAAGGCGATGAACTCCAGTTCCCGAGGCAGGGCTTCCTTGTCGCCGGAAACGACGCGATCTTGATCGCGGATCGCCTCGATGGGAAACGATACCTTCGGGAGGGGGTCACCGCGCAGCGCAGCCTGAACCACTTGGATCAACTCGTGGGCCAGCGGCGTGATTGCGGAATCCGGAAAGGGCCCGCGCGACTGTGGCGGCGGCGCCTCCACGATCGTCACGACGGGCTGCGACGACGTCGCGCTCGGCGCCGGGGCGATCACCGTACTGACGGGCTGCGGTGCCTCTGCCGGCTGGCTACTCGCGCCGCAGGCGAGCACCAGCGAGCCCAGCAGCCACGCCGCACACGGCACACGACCGCCAAGAAACTTCACTGACTTGGGCTGTGTCCGCATGACGACGTCAATCCCCCGATCGCCGCGCGAGGGTCAAGTGCACCCACTCCGCCGCCCAGATCAGCTCCTCGACGTGCTCCTCAAAAGCGCGCCACTCTTCAGAGTCCAGCTCCGCCTGGCGCTCTTTGGCCGCGTCATTCGCCCTTCGCATCGCCACGTGCATCGCCTCGAACTGTGCATAGGATTCGTTGACCACGTCGTGCGAAAACACGATGGACGTCGGCTTCTTCCGCCGCAGCGCGCCGGCCATGCGCTCGAAGTCCGTACCGATTTCCTCACACCAGGCGAACAGGCGGCTCAAATATGCAGCCAGTGGTCCGTCCAAAGTGAAAAGCGGCTTGAGACGCAAGTCCTTGCGGTGTCTCTGAACCCGTTCGGCGGAGGCTCGCAGTTCGTCGAGGGCCTGAGCGTAGCTTCGGAGTCGCACCAAGGATTCTGCCGACGCGTCTTCAGTGGGTACCGCGTCCAGGGCCTGGCCGAGCCACTCGACCCGCACACGCAAGTCTAGAAAGAGACCCGCCCAAAAATCCGACTCTGTTGACGGAGCTTGGAGATTGTAAGGAGAAGACGGGCGCGGTGGGGGCGGCAGGATGCGGTCTTGGGTCACGGCTCCGAGCTTAGCGGGACTTCGGGGCTCGGGAACGCGAAAGGCGCCAAGCGGCGAACCCGGCCGAAGATGGCCGCGCGCTGGCGCTAAATCCTCAGGTCAGCAGCGCTACCCACTACACGCCGAACCGGCGGCGCAGCGGTAGCGGGCGTCATCTCAATCGGCGATCCAGAGGCGCATCTTTTGGATCCGCTGCTGGCCTGGGCCGCCCGGCTTCATGCGAACCGTTCCGCTGATGGTGACTTCCACGCCCGCGGCGCGTTTGGGCATCTCGAGCAGCAGGTGCCCATCGGCGACGAGCCGGCTGTCCCCGCTAACGACCACGCTGCGTGTGTGCCCATATTCCACGATGTCTTCGTCGAGCTGCTTGCGCTGGGTGTCGCCACCAGCGCTGGCCACGATCTCGCCGTCGATGCGCCCGCAGAAGGTGCAGTCCAGGTCGAGCCAGACGCGGTTGTCGTTGCCGTCGGCGACGTAAGTCAGAGAGAAAGGCTGGCCCGAAGTGAGGTTCGTTTCGGCGATGGCGGCGCCCGGCGCCGGATAGCGAAATCCGAACACAAAGACCATGATCGTGATGGGTACGAGAATGATCACGGCGAGCCCGATCCGGGTCCGGCGCTTCTCGCGGGCGCGCGCTTCAGGTGACCCTGGCGGCACGACCTTGGATCCGAAAGTCATGGCGAGCTGCATACACCCATCCGGGGTGTCAATACGAGGACTCAGCGCCGCTGGCGCGTGAGTGGCGCGGCGGTCGTCGCCTTGGGACGCGCCGGCGCGGGAGCGGGCGGCACTTCAGCGGCGGGCGGCAACCCTACGACGCGGCCCGAGCGCTTCGACGACGCCGAAGGCAGCTGTGGTTGCACGGCGCCAGGACGCGAGGGACAGCCCATCCCATCGACCCTGCTGTGCCTGCAGCGCAGAATGCGGCACACTTGGCGGATGCAACGTCTCATCCAGTCGGTGTTCGTAGCCGCGACAACGCTGATCAGCGCCTCGGCGTTCGCAGCGCCGGTGAGCTCCATCACGCAATACGGAGTGACGTGGACCTTCGATAAGGCCTACGAATCCGGACAGTTCGTCAGCGGCGACTATTGGGTCGTCGGGCCTGTGAACGTGGTGTCGGTCTCGCCAGCGCCAACCGGAACTCGAAACGGGTCCAGCGTGAACCCAAAAGGCGGCCGGCAGGGGTATGACGATCGCGGCGGCGCCTACGACACCAGCGACAACGTCAGCTTCCCCTACAGTCTTCAGGTGAACGAATCCCTGGTGTCCGCGGTGAGCAAGCCCGGCACAGGTGACTTCAAGAACGTGGGCTGCATGCAGTCCCAGGCCGTGCTCACAGCCGTTGCTGCGCCGCAGCCGCCGAGCATGCTGCGCCCCGCCTACGCTGGCAGTGAAAAGAAGTATCTGGATTCCGCCAACATCGACTGGTCCCTGCTGCCGAAGCTACCGCCGCCCAAGTCAGCGCCCAGCGGCGCGGATCTGCTGGCCATGGCGGATCGTCCCCGCATCGACCACCTGAGCTCGTGGACCATTCAGCACAGCTGCGCTCAGGACAACTGGTACAACGGCTCGGGCGCACACAATTGCTACGGACGCGAAGTAGGCGCGTTCGTCAGCAGTGCCGCGCTCTACGTCATGCTGGATACGCCTGAGCGCGACGAGCTCGCTGTGTCCATGATCCAACACGGCATCGATAACTACGGAGTGCTGAAGGCCGGCGGAAACTGGGCGCCGAACGGCGGACACCACAACGGTCGCAAGTGGCCCATCGTATTCGCTGCGCGCCTCTTGGACGATTGCGACATGCTCAAGGTGGGTCAGGACTACGACGACACACACTTCGGCGAAGACGGCCAGACCTACATCGGAACCAACAGCAAAGCGCTCTTCGGTTTCGATTGCGGAGGGCAGGCGCAGTATTTCACCAACGGCTGCTCCGGCAGCGGCGCAAAGGACTGCCGCGACCCAGCCGGGCTGGTCGACGGCTGCGCGGACTACCGGAATTGCTGCACCAGTGCCTACTGGATCGGCGAGGCGCTCTCGACGCTGTTGCTGCAGTCCAAAGCGATTTGGGGGCACGACGCTTTCTTCGACTACGTCGAACGTTGGATGAGCGGCGACGTGTCGGGCGGCGGCACGGCCGCAGGCGCCTTCGCTAACGAGATGTGGTCCGCGCATCGCCAGAACCTGCCGACAGGCAATGCGGCCACCACCGTGTGTGGTGGAGGCAGCGGCGGCAGTAGCGGCAGTGGCAGCGGCGGCACGAGCTCGGGGGGCGCCGACGCAGGCACCACGGGCGGCAGCAATGCCGGCGGCGCCGGAGGCAGCGCGGGCGGCGGAAGCGCCGGCAAGAGCGGCGCCGCGGCGCCCGAAGACGACAGTGGTTGCGGCTGCCGCACCGCACCAGCGACGCCCGCGCATTCACCCTGGCTTCTGGCGCTGTTGGCCCTTGGCGCAGTGCGCGCGCGCAAGTCACCGCGGCGAGCGCGCGGCTACTGATAGGAGATGTTCGGATGCACGAGCCTGAGCACCAGGCTGAATGCCGGCCCGGCGATATAAGAGAAGAGCTGCCACGCGACGATGAGTCCGAGCAGTCCCATCATGGGCGTTTCGTTCAGGCGGCGATAGAAGGACCCCGTCCATCGCGGCAAGGCCCCCTCGACAACGCCGGCGCCATCTAGCGGCGGGATCGGGATGAGATTGAACAAACCAAGCAGCACGTTGAGATTGACCATCACGCTCAGCGCCATAGCGGCCGCGCCCATGGGCGAGCGATAGGTGGGGTCACCGGCCACCGCGACGATGCGGGTGAAGCTCACCTGTGTCGGCGCGTAGAAGACGCCGTTTGCGACCAGGATCTTGATCACAACCAGGGCCAGCGCCGCCAGAATCAAGTTGGCGGCAGGGCCCGCCAAGGACATGAGCGCTTGCCGGCCTGGGTGCCGCCTGCCCCACTCCGGATCGTAGGGAATGGAGGCCCAGCCGATCATCCAACCCATCTGGACGAACGAAATCAACGGCACGAGCACCATGCCGAAAGGCGAACGCATGATGTGCGGGATCGGGTCGAGGCTGAGCACGCCACCCTCGTAGGCCGTGCGGTCGCCGCCCTTGAAGGCTACCAGCGCGTGCGCGTACTCGTGGCAGGTCGTCGACAGGACGAAAACGAGGTACCAGACGATGAGGTTGGCGATCATGAGTGGGAGACTCGACCCGGGGCGTTCTTAGTCCTGAGTCGCGCCAGGGGCCAGATATTCACCGAGTCAGCCAGCGTCGAACCACGCGGATCCAGCGGGAGAGTGGGAGGCATCAGGGTGGCGGGCCGGGCGTGCCGAGTGCGGGCTTCAGCCTTTTTCGCGCAAGGCGCGGATATGCCCTAGGTAGTCGTCCACGCTGCGGAACGCGCCGACGGGTAGCGGTTTGCTGCGGCCGAGCACGGTCTTCATCTGCTGCGGATCGAATTGCGCGCCGATGTTCATATTCTGTGTTTCGGACATGCCGCCCATGGGCTCCGCCAGGGATGCGGGTGCGGTGCCGCCGTAACACTCGACGTACCACTCCACGGGCGCCGGTGGCGGTGTGGTCAGCGAGGGATCCAGCTCGCCCTTTTCCACTTCCTCCACCCCCAGCACTTTCGCGAAGTCGCTCATGAGATAGGCGGGAAGCCACTCTCCGAGGCCGGTGTGCCAGAGCAGCACGAAGGCCGGCAAGGCGGCCATCGAAAACGACGCTCGGAGCGCGACGATGCTGGTGAGCTTCGGTGTTCCGTCACTCTCCGCCCAGTACCATTCGGTGTCGGTCATAGCTTGGGTTCCTCTATTACCACGCGATCGGTCGGCAATCGATTGCGCGTGAGCCAGGCGTCCACCACCGCGATGTGCAGCAGCATCTTCTCCCAAAGCTCGCTGGGAACGGGCTGATCGGTCTCTTTGCAATGGGTGGTCACAACCGCGTCGATGTCGATCAGACTCGGGGGCTCTTCGGAGTCGTCTTGCGCCGCTGCTGCGGCGTCTGCGGCGTCGGCGTCGGCGTCGGCGGTCTCGGCTGCGTCTGCGACGTGCCCGTCCACCGGGCTCTGGTCCAAAAGCTCGACCACGCGCTCCAGGAGTTCGTAGTACAGGCGCGCCGCCTGCACGTAGGGCGCGACGCCCTGCTGTTCCAAGTACTCGGCAACCGTGCCGGTCGTTCCGTACGTACCTTCAGTTTCGGGATGCGCCCGCAGCTCGACGACTTGTTCGCCGCCCTCCGGCAGCGCCACGCGACCCAGGGGATACAGCCGGCAGACCAAAGGCCGAGCTGCGTGCACGCTGCAGCCCTTTGGCGTCAGGAACGTACAGGCTCCGTTTTCGAAACGTAGATAGCACCCGTCGTCGGTGTGCCGTTCGATAAACACCGTCGTGGTCAGGGACGACGCTGCGGCCAGCCGTGCGATCTCATACGGCCCTACCTGGATCCGCTTGTCGTGACAGCAGCGATTACAACCGGCGCAGCTGTATGAAAACGGCGCATCACGCCCCGTCAACACGCGCAGCGCGTTTTGCTCCGGCGCATGCGCCATCGGAGTCAGCCCCGCTTGAGGAAATTCTCCATCTTAATCTGAACGGCGGAAGGCAACCGAAACGCGCCGAGGGAGGAAGCGCGCTCACCGGCGGTGCCGTAGGCGCGAAACGCCAACTTCGACGCACCATGTTTACGGATCAGTTCCATGGCTTTTCCGTCCAACGACAGCATCGCAACGGTAACGCCTTCGATCTCTACCTTGAACTGCAGCGCTGAGCCCGGAGCAGCAGAGGCCTCACGCGCGGATAAATCCACGCCCAAACCCACGGAAAGCGCCGCAGCGCTCGACGCCAACTTGAGACTTGCTCTGCGCGAAAGCTTCTTCGACATGGCGCAGATACTAACACAGCATCCACAGCATGCTCGCCGGCAACCTACTCCGGTGTAACCACTAGTTCGACGCGGCGATTGTTGGCTCGGCCTTCGGCTGTGGAGTTGGGCGCGATGGGCCGGGAAGAGCCGATGCCGATGGACTTGATCTTGCCCGAATCGATGCCGCGGGAGATCAGGTGTGCGCGCACCGCATCCGCGCGCTGGAAGCTCAGAGTTTCGTTCTTCTTCGCGGAGCCGCGAGAGTCGGTATGGCCTTCAACCAGGATGGCCTTGTAGCCCTGGTCCTTCAGCGCCTTCGCCACGTCGTCGAGCTTAGATTGCGCGATGGGCAGCAGCGTGTACTTGCCGGACGCAAACAACACTTCGCCCGAGATCGTGATCACCACGCCGCGCTTCTCTTCTTTGACCTTGGCGATTTCGGCCAGGCTCGCCATGGCCGCGGTCAGCTTTTTCTCGGCGGCAAGGCGCGCTTGCTTCTCGTCTTCGAGCTGCTGCTTGGTCTTGGCGACTTCCTTTTCTTTCTGAGCCAGCTCCGCTTGTTTTTGCTTGAGCTCCGCTTGCTTTTCGTTGATGTCCTGCTCGGCTTTGCGCTTCTGGTCAGCCAATTCGGCTTTGGTCTTCTCCAGGTTCTTCTTGGCGCGATCTCCGTCCGCCAGCTGAGCGGCTTGAAGCTCCCGAGCCGCCTGGTCGCGTCGCTGGGTGGCAGCGGCGATTTCTCCCTGCGCGGCAGCGATGCGCGCTTTGCGCTTCGCGATGTAGGCGAGGGTCAACGTCGACTCGTCGTCGCCGTTTTCTTCGAAGGATCGGTTCGCGCTGTCTAGCGCCTGCTTGGCGGTATCCAGCTGAGCGGGTGTCATCTTCGCTGCAGGCCCTTGCGCGGCCTCGGTGTAGGCCTCTCGCGCTTCGAGGAGCGTCTTGGGCGTGGGTGTGGTGCCGCATGCGAAGGCGCCCACGCAGGCGGCGAAGACGACGGATGTCAGAGTCTTTTTATGCAGTGCCATGATCGTTTCCTTCTCCGTGCCGCTACTGGCTCGACTGCTTCTTGTAGGCCGTCACTAGATCAATCGCGGCTTGCGCTTCCGCCTTGGCATAGGCCTCACGCGCCAGGTTCAAGGCCAACTCCGCGTCAGCTTCGGCCCGCTGCAGCTCGAAGTCGGCCGCTTCATTGTCGCCGTCGGCGATCAGCGCTTTGGCGCGGGCCAACCCATCGTTCGCTCGCTTGAGCACAAGGCTGGCCTCGGGATTGCTGGGTGCCCCGCCGACTTCGGCCGCGCGAACGGCGGCGGTGGCGGAAGTGACACGTTCGTTGGGCACGGCGGCGCCGCCGCACGCCCCAACGAAAGCGACGAATCCCAGCGTGAACAGTGCGAAGTGTTTGGACATATTCCTCTCCCAAGCTGGATGGCACACCGACTATAGCCACGGACGCGACGCTGACCAATGCGTTCTGGCCTGACGCAGTCCGGATAGGCGAGCGCCACGCCCTAACTCCCAGCCACCTGGGGTTTCGCGGGCAGAATCTGGATGGTTTTGATTCGGACGCGGCGGCACGCGCTCGTCAGCGCAAAGTCCGTGCCGCCTTCGTCGTCCGCGGCGATCCGCGCTACCCTCGCCCCATGCGCAGCCGCACCCTTCGCCAAGCCGTCACTGCCGCTGCCTTGTGCAGCGCCACGCTATATGCCGGCGCAGCAGGCGCGCAGAGTTTGGTGCCCGGTCCAGGCGAAGCGAATCACGACAGCGCATTGCTGCAGAAGATGGGCGGCTATGAGCGACAGGTGCACGGGATCTTGTCCCTACCCCTGGGCTGGGGACTCGAAGGCTTCGTGCCGCCCAGTCAGCGCAGCGTGGTGGAGGGCTTCATCAGCACCGGGCAAAGCGACTTCAAAGCAGCCACGGGCAAGCACCCGTATGAAGTGCTGAGCGACTACGGCGAGTACGGCGATCTGGGCATGTTCGGCGGCGTGCAGGCCGCGGGCGACGCTTTCCGCTACATGGTGCTGCGCGACTCTGGAGCACCGGCAGCGGAAGTCGACGCCGCACGCAAGGAGCTGCTGCGCGTGATGAAGGGGCTGCATTGGTACCATCAGATCACTGGCGTCCCCGGCGTGGTGGTGCGTGGGCTGCGGCGCATCACGCCCGAAGCCGGCGAGCCCCCCTTGCCCGGAGCCGCACCGCAAACGGTGCCCCTTTTCGATGGTAGCGGCAGTCCACAGCCTGCGAAGAAGGAACCCACATGGCGCGCGGATCAGTCCGGCCAGCTGCCGTTTTTGATCTGGCTGGACGACACCAGCAAGGACCAGATCGACGGCTATGTGTTCGCCCTCGGCGCTGCCTACGATGCCGCCAAAGACGATCCCAGCATTCCAAGCAGCGCCCTGCAGCCGTTGGTCGACGACGCACGCGCCATTGGGCACAAGCTCCTCGAAAAACACGAGTTCATCGGCAAAGAGACGGATCTGGTGCTGGTCGACGCGGACGGACGCCCGACGTCGTTTCATGATCTGAGCGCAGAGGAAGCCTCACCGGGCTTCGTGCTCGACGATCCGGTCAACGGCTTCAATGCCCTGATGAGTCTGGGCATGATGCGCACCTTTTATCACATGACTGGCGACGAGAAGATTGGACGCTTCTATTACGAAGAGATGATCGGCAAGCGCAACTACCTGCAGGTGGCTGAGGACTCCGTCAATCTGATGTACGTGAAAGAGCAGACCAACTTCTCAAACGTGAACATGGCGTTCGTGGCCGCCTATGGCGTGCTGCGCTACGAGACGGATACCGCACTTGCCGCACACGTCCGGCGCGTTCTCGAAGAAAAGCTGTACGCGCCCGGCGTTTCCCGACAGGCCAAGGGGTTGAAGCAGAGCTTCTTCGACTTCATCTACGCGGGCTTCCGCACCGAAGGTTCCAAGGGCCCAGGCGCCCAAGCTGTGACCGATGGGCTGGAGACGCTTTCCGAACTGCGCAGCGCGCCGTACTGGGACGACGCTGTCGAAAACTGCGACGCCGCGGAGATCGCGGCGCTGGCGTGCAAAGGCATCGACGGCACCCCCATCACGCTGTCCGAGAAGCCCGGTCGCGGCAACTCCCTAGTCGCCACGGCGCCGCTGCCCATGCGCATCCGTCCGCCCAGCAACTTCGAGTGGCGATCGGATCCCCACGTTGTCAACGGTGGCGGCAGCACGCGCTTGAATCCGGGCGCAGAGCTTCTGACTGCGTATTGGCTCGGTCGTTTGCTGCGCGCGGGGGATCTCGGCGTCGGCAACATCTCTCCACACGCGCGGCTAAAGCCCGCGGGCTGGGGCGGCGCCGGTGGTGCGGGCGGCGCCGGTGGTGCGGGCGGCGCCGGTGGGGGTAGCGCGGCTGCGGGCGAGGGCGACAGCGGGTGTGGCTGTCGCACGGCGACGCAAGGCGGAAGCTCCCTTGCCCATCTCAGTGCACTGCTGTTGCTAGCTGCCGGCCTACGCCGCAGGCGCAAGCCAGCGCTCATTCGCGTGCGGCGGCGCTAGGCTCGCGGTCATGGGATCCAGTCTCTCATGCCGTGAACGCGCCCTTCGACGCGTGAGCAGCGTCGCGGCGCTGACGCTGACACTTCCCGCTTGCGCAGCTGCGCCGAATCAAGGCGCACCCGAGGCAGCTTCTGCACCCACGCCTGTCGTCGTGCCCGGCGCGCAGACAGAGCCGGCGGCGCCCGTCCCTGTGGTTACTTCCGAAGCAGCACCCGGGGAACTGGAGATCCGCGAACCCGATCCGGTCGCTTGCCGCCTCAGTACCGAGACCTTCAGCACGACACATTTGCGCTTGAGCCCAGAGGGAGAGCCCTTTGCTTCGGTGACGGATGCGCCCGCCGCGGTGGTCCTGGGCACCGGCGACGCTCCAAAAAGCGCTGTGGCGGTGCTCGACGACGGCCGCGTCCTGCTGCGCCTGATGCTCCGGGCCAAGGACGCGCGGATTTACACTCGCGCGCCGACACGCTTGTTGGGTTTCCTCTTGCCCGACGCCAGTCGGTCACTGGACTGGTCCGGTGGGACCCGCGGCTCCCTTCGCCTCGGTGTCGACGCGAGCTTGTTGCTGGTTTCGCCGACGCGCGTGGAAGAAGACCTGGCGTGCGACGCGCTCACGATCACCGCGCCGAGCTTCGACGCGCGCGCTTCCGTGACGAAACGCAAGAAGCTCCCCCTTCGTTCGGTTGCCCGTGTCGGCGCCGAGCTGGCGCTCGAGCCCGGGGGCAAGGCCGTCGCTCGCCTTCGAGACGGCGCAGAGGTTGGTGTGTTGAGCCAGAAAGGCAAGTCCACTCAAGTGCTTTTGGAAGGCAACGAGTACTGGGTCGTGGGCTGGGTGGCGACGAAGGATCTGAGCACGCAGCCCTCCATGCTCGGGAAGTTTGGACGCGGTTACGGATCCGGGAGTGGTGCAAAGGCCGGGCGGCAGCTGGGACGAGCCTGCGGGGAAGACGTCGCACTCTATGGCGAGCTCGGCAAGGAGCGGCGTCGCATCGGCACCCTGCGCAAAGACACAGCGTTCCTCATCGAGACGCCCAAAGACGCCGAACACGAAGAAAGCGAGCACGTGCAAATCACCCTGCCCTTGTCCAAGTGGCTCTGGCTGCGCCAGACCGCCAAGCTCACGGTGTACGCTGCCGACATCCGCGACTGCACAGCGCAAACCGTGAGCTACTGAGCGGCAGAGGCGGCGGCAGCGCCGGCGGCAGCGCCGGCGACGGGGACAGCAGCGGCGACGGGGACAGCAGCGGCGACAGCGACCACCGCGCGGAAGCTTCCGACCTCACGCGCGGCGCGCGATCTGGGCGTGCTTTCCCCGGCCCCGGCCCAGCAGGAAGCGCGAACTGGTCGACGCCGCGGGCGAAAGTGGCTTTTTGCGTGCTCAACGCACGACGGCGTCCGCCGCGACCTCGATCTCCGGAAACGACGCCGACCGCGCGATCTCCCCCAACCGGTCGCGGGCGGGTTTGGTGAAACCCGCCGTGCCGCGTCGGCCTTCGGTGTGTCACAATTGGACTATGGGCGCACGAATGGCACTGCTCGCGGCACTGGTCTTGGTCATGCAGGCATGCGGTGGCGACGAATTCTCAGACGATAATTCCGGGGGCTCCGGAGGCGCAACGGGCGGCAGCTCCGGTAGCGGCGGTAGCTCCGGAGGCGCAACGGGCGGAGCCTCGGGGAGCGGCGGCAACAGCGGAAGCGCGGGGACCGGCGGCTTTGCCGGTGACGCCAGTACGGGCGACGCCGCGGTCGAGGCGAGCGTGGACGCGGGGCCGCAACCTATCGTGGTGGTTCAAACATCGCCGACCAAGCTCAGCATGGCCCCCGCCGAGCTGACTTCCAGCATCACGCTTTCTACGACTCCCACGGCTGGCAATTCGATCATCGTCGGCGTGACCTGCATCAGCGACCACGGCGTGGTGGTCGCTGACGGCGGCGGCACGATTGCCAACGGCGACTGCCTGATGCCCACGGGTTCCGTCACCGACAACCGGGGCAACAGCTACACGCAGGTGGTTCAAGGCTCACCCATCAAATCCAGCCACCAAGCCGCGCGCGGCTACATCTTCATCGCGCAGGGCATCGCAGCCCCCAGCGGCGCCTTCACGATCCAGGTCGACCCGGAAGGCAACTCCGGCGGTCAGGGCATCGCATGGGGCGCCATCGAAGTCTCGGGCTTGAGCGCAGCGCCGAGCCTGGACGCCACGGGCTACACCGCCTCCGCCAGCGGAACCGCGACGACCGCAGCAACCACCCAAGCCACCACCCAGGCCAACGAACTCGCCGTCGCGGTGCTGTCAATCCGGCACAACGCGGTCCATGCGGGCATCACGCACGACAGCACCTGGGACTCGCGACATCTCCACCAGGACCCGCTGAATGGCCCCCCCGCGCACTCCATGGTTTCCAAGATCCTGACCAGCACGGGAACCTGCAGCCATGCGTGGACGCACGAAGTGCCAAGCCGGGGCGCGGCGGGTTTGATCGCTACATTCAAAGGCGCTGCCACGAACTGAAGCGCACGGATCGCCGTCCACGACGCTCAATTGCAGTTGGAACTCGCGGCGTCGGTGGTACTCTCGTGCCACTTCCATGAGTGACGAACGCCGACAGGCTGAGAGACACACCGCGTATCTGGGCGCCGAGCTCGACCTGGGCGATGGCCCGGTGCGCAGCGCAATCACCCACGACGGCAGCTCCACCGGATTGATGCTGCTGACACGCGCCGAGCTGGCTGCCGACCAAGCGGTCACCATTCGCTGCTTCCTTGGCAAAGGCGAACCCGTTCTGCTCACTGGCAAAGTGGTGCGCCAAGCGCCGCTTAGCGCGGAAGAGAACAGCTTGTGGCGTTCCAAAGTCGCGGTGCAGCTGGAAGAGGAAAACGCCGAGCTGGCCCAGCACTTTGCCGAGATTGGGCAGCGCCAGGCCGCAACCTACGGCGAGAAGGTCTGAAGCGGATGCACGTCAGCGTGACCGTCCAAGTGTACGGACGTGAGGTTCCCATCGACCAAGTCTCCGACAAGAAGGTCGTCGCGGCCCTGAAGGACTTGGGCAAACAAGTCGAACTCAAGCTCGACGGCCTGAGCTGCAAGACCCACAAGAAGCCTCCGGTCAACGTGCGCGTGCACGTCGACGCCAAAGGCAACGCAGACATCCGCTACGACTCGTGTTGCGACGCGCTCAAAAGTAGCGTGACCGCCGCTCTCGGCTAGCTCGCGGTGATCACGCAGGCACCCTAGCACCCGGCCAGGTGCAGCTGCCATGCCCCGCGCTGTCGCGTGGGTTCTCGGGGGGATGACTAGGGCGCATCGCGCCGCGAGCCAACCCAACCCAACCCAACAAACACCACAACGCACACAAAGCAAAAACGCGGCACCCCTTCGAAAAGGAGCACCGTGTTCTCACATTCACGATCTTCTCGCGTCATCAAGACGCAAAGCACACGAACCGCGTGAGCTCAGAAGTCCCGTATTACCCGTCATTCCACCCTGAGTGAAACAACCAGATTGTGGATCGTGAGGTCACGTGAACTCTCCACGCTGTCTTTCCGCGCGGCCGCCTTGGTCGACTTAGACTCCCCGGGGTCAGAACGGGGCCCACTGCTTGAAGCACTTGCTCCCTGCCTCGCAGTCGGAATCACTGACGCAGCCGCAGTCGCCGTTTGACAAGCACGCTCGGTTGGAGACGCCGGTGCCGCAAACGTCTTTGACACGACAGTCATATCCGCAGATCTTCGGCTCGTAGCCCTGATGGGGGTTGCAGTAGAATTCAGGGGCTGGCCCCGCTTGAGAGCAGTCATTTCCGTCGCAGACGAGCGAGCAGGTGCTCTCGCCTGGCGGGCCCATTAAGATCTTGCTGCATGCGAACTTGAAGCCCGCAACGTCCTTGGCGCAGGACGGTTTACAGCTCGACTTGCAGAACCCGCCTTCGCAGACGTAGTCATTGCTGCCTGTCGTGCACCCTTCCGGGCAGCAGTCCGGCGTACTCGAACATGTCCGGTGACACCGTCCGTAGCTCTGCTGCGGCGTTGAACCACCCGCGCCACCGCTGGCTGTGGCACCCGCTCCGCCAGCGCCTCCAGTCACGTTGCCGCCTTGGCCTGCGCCTCCACCGCCAGAGCCGCCGGCAGCGGGGTCCACGCAGCTTCCCGAAACGCAGATCCGATTCCCCTTGCACTCGGTGTCGTTGGCACAGGCGGCAGCGCTGCCACCGTCGCTGCTGTTGCTGCAACTGCTGGCCGCGAGAGTCAACATCGCGGCGATTGCCGCAACGAAGCGCCCGGGCGTGGTTACGTAACTGTTTTGGTTTGCCATTCTGGTCTCCTTTGCGCCGCTGCGCACTTGACTCCTGCTTCCTGCTCACCCGGCTGGCGAATGATGAGCCGCTCTCGAAGAGCGGCGAGGTTCGGTTCGCCGGCGGCACGCGGCCACCATCGCCACTGCGAGCAGCAACCACAGCGCTCGTGGGCTCGAACCCCGTTGAGCCGTGCGGCAACCGCAGCCGCCATCATCTGAGGCGTTCAAAGGTGGCGGGCTGCCGCCCACTCCGGCGTCGCTGCCCGCCGCCCCCGCGGTTGCACCGCCGCCGGCGCTTCCAGCCGTTCCCGCGCTTGCACCCGCACCCGCGCTGCCGCTTGCTCCGGCGCTGCCGCCTGTCGCAACGCCGCCGGTTCCAGCGGTGCCGCCCGTCGCGACGCCGCCGGTTCCAGCGGTGCCGCCCGTCGCAACGCCGCCGGTTCCAGCAGTGCCGCCGGTTGCGATGCCGCCGGTTCCAGCAGTGCCGCCGGTTGCGACGCCGCCGGTGCCGCCGGTGCCGCCGGTGCCGCCTTCGACTTGGCAGGTCGCCGAGCAGCCATCGCCGCTGCTGGTGTTTCCGTCATCGCATCCTTCGGCGCCGCATTTGACGCCGTCGCCGCAGCCAGTGATGGCGGTGCAGGCGTTACTGCAGCTGTCGCAGTTGTTGGCATTGCCGTCATCGCAGGCCTCGGCGCCGCACTTGACGCC
>CBDUPW010000109.1:0-21616 GCA_965369205.1 uncultured Polyangiaceae bacterium
GCCGCACGCGAGTTGCCGACAGTCGAGTTTCTGACGCAGGAGCGATGCCGGCGCGCGTGTGCCCACATTGGAGCGGGGTGTGGGGCAGGCACCCACCCGACACGAAACGCCAGCCCGAAACGCCGATAAGTTGGAGCGTAGCGGCGGCGAATCGCGCTGGCCAGCGATTGGCCTTGCGAGCCCGTCAGATGCACGCGAAAATTGGTATGTCTGTCCCGTGCAAGCGCCCCAAGAAAATCTATCAAACGCGTCTGAGGGGGAGCGCTATCGATCCGGCGAAATCATCGCCGACAAGTATCGGCTCGTGCGCCCTCTGGGTCAGGGCGGCGTGGGGCGGGTATGGGTCGCGCACAACAGCGTGCTCGACGTGCACGTGGGCTTCAAGCTGATCCACACGGACACCAGCGGGTCGGGTGCGATCCAAGCCGAGCGGCTGCTGCAAGAGGCGCGCGCGGCGGCCAAGCTAGGGCACCCCGCGATCGTGCGGGTATTCGACTTTGGCGAAACCAAGCTCGGCGATCCCTTTGTGGTCATGGAGCTGCTGCATGGGCAGACCCTGGCATCCGTCTTGAAGCGGGAGGGCCGCGTGCCAGCGACCCGCGTCATACAGCTGCTGCTGCCAATCGCCGATGCCCTCGCCACGGCCCACGACAACGGCATCGTGCATCGGGACGTGAAGCCCGAGAACATCTTTCTCACGGCCCAGGATACTGGGCGCACGCAACCCAAGCTGCTCGACTTCGGCATTGCCCAAGTCGACACCACGAATCACAAGCTCACCATTCAGGGCACCGTGCTCGGCACCCCCGACTACATGTCGCCGGAACAGGCGCGCGGCGAAGGTGAAATCGACGAACGCACGGACGTCTGGAGCTACTGCATTCTGCTCTACGAACTCGTTACTGGGCGGGTACCCTTCGACCACGAGAACTACAACGCCCTGCTCTGGGCGATCATCAACGAGGACCCGCAACCGACCGTAGAACTGGCGGCCGGCGACGCCGAGCTGTGGAGCATCATCGAGCGCGGGCTCAGGAAGGACCGCGCCGAACGCTGGAGCAATATGCGGGAGATCGGCCACGCACTCGCGAATTGGCTGATGAGCCACGGCGTGAGCGAGGACATCACCGGCAGGAATCTGCGCAGCGTGTGGTTGGGTGCTCCCGCCGAAGATCTGCTGTCGGGCGTCGACAGCTCGCCCTTGCTGCCCGAATCCTCGGAGCGTATCTCGACGCTTCCACCCGGCGCCGACACAACCGAAAAGATCAGCAGTCTTAGCTCAGCGACGCGGGCGAACAGGCCGACGCAGAGCCGATTCGCGACATTCGGCATTGCGGCCATCGTCCTGTTGATGCTGGGGGCGGGGCTGATCCTCGCGGCCAGCCGCCGGGGGTCGGAGGCGCGTGCAGACGAGCCGGGTCCGGCGGCAGCTGCCGTGCCGACCACGCAAATTTCGCCGGCGGCGGCACTGACTGCGCCCGGCAAAAGCCCCGAAGTTCCCGCGAATTCCGGTGCTGTGCCTGTGCCCACGGTGGTCAAGAAATCCACGCGAGGGGCACCCAAGCGAGGTAAAAAGCTTCCCAGCGAGCCGAGCAAACGCCCGACCTCGCAGCGGAAGAACTATGACTTCGGTTTCTAGACGCCGGCGGTACGCGATCATTCTTGCCGGTCTGCTCTGCCCGAGCTTTTGCATCAGCACACCTGCGGGGGCACAGCCTCAAGCGGACGACCGCACCCGCGCCGCAGCAAGGCAGCTGGCCCAAGACGGGGCGGCGGCCTTCGAGGCTGGAGAATTCGAGAAGGCCCGTGCGCTCTTGCGGCGCGCTTCGTCCTTGTATCCGGCGCCCACCATCACCTTGATGGAGGCGCGGGCGCTTCAAAAACTGGGGCGCTTCGTAGAAGCGGCGGAGCGCTACGAAGACGCACGACGCACGACGATGACAAGCGATAGTTCGTCAGCGTTCACGGACGCGATCGCGGCGGCGGATGAGGAGCTAGGGCAACTGCGCCCCAAGATCCCGCTGTTGACCATTGTGGTCCAGAACTCAGGACAAGCGCTAGACAACGTCGAAGTGCGTCTGGATGGACGCGTGGTCCCGGTCGCGTTGATTGGGGTGCGCCAACCCGTAGACCCGGGAGTCCATCGCGTCGTCGTGAAGAAGGGCGACAAAGTCATCAGCGAGCGCGCGCTGGAGTTGGCGGAAGGGCAGTCCGATGTGATCACCCTCGATGCCAGTGGTCACATCGCAGAGGACGACGATTCCGAATCCACCCCCTGGGCTTGGATCGCCCTCGGCGTTGGCGGGGCGGGCCTGGCAACGGGTGCCATCGCGGGTTTGGTGATGTTGGACAAGCAGTCCACTCTGGATGACGTATGCACGCCCACCTGCCCCGAGAGTTCCCAGGATGACCTCGACGGTTTCCGGACCGCGCGCACCGTATCGTTCATCGGGTATGGCGTGGGCATCGTCGGCGTCGGTGTGGGCGCGACACTACTGCTCACGCGCTCTTCGTCGACCGACAAGGCGCGTTTGATGCCCACCCTTGGCTTGGGGCACGTGGGGCTGCGGGGGCGATTCTGATGCGGCAAGGAATGCTGTTGGCTGCAACAGCCGCTCTACTTCTCACGGGCTGCCCCCTGGCCGTGGACGATCCCTACGAGATCCGCAAGCCGGACGCGGCGACTGCAACCGGCGGGAGCGGGTCCGGCGGCGCGGGAACGGCCACAAACTCCGCCAGCGGCGCGCTCGGCTGCAGCCACGGGCTCGAGAACGGCAACGAGACCAACAAGGACTGCGGCGGAAACGGCTGCCCGCATTGTGCGGACGGGCTGGCGTGCAACCGAAACTCGGATTGCCAGAGCGACTCCTGCCCCAGCGCTATCTGCACGCCCCAGTAGGTCGAGTCACGGCCGCCCTCGGCGCGGCGTGGTACGCTAAAGCTATGCACACCAAGCGGGCTGGGCTGGCGCTGCTGATCAGCGCTCTCGGGATCGGACTCACGTTGGGCGCCTGCAGTGGCGACGACGGCGGCGTTGCGGGTCCATCTGGACTCGGCGGCGGCGGCGGCAGCGCCGGTGCCTCGGGCAGTGGAGGCTCCGGCGCGGGCGTGGTGATCGACGGCGGCGGCGACGCAGCCCTCGGACTGAGCATCACGCCGCCGAACCCAACGCTGATCTACGACACCTCCAAGCCAGCGCCGACGGTGCAGTTTCAAGTGGTGTCGGCCGCCGGAACAGCAAATGCACTGTGGGCAGTGGATCGCGCAGAAATCGGAAGCATCTCCGCCACCGGTCTTTTCACTGCCGCGGGAACGGCGGCTGGAGCCGCTACGGTCGAGGCCACGGTCGGGACCGTCAAGCTGACGACCCAAGTGAACGTCGAGATCCTGGCCGTACAAAACGGCGGCACGCCGACGACCGGCAACATCAAAGCGGGCGGTGGCCCCGGGGGTGTCGGCGGAGAAGGCGAAGGCGCCGCAGTAGACGCCACTCTAGTCGCCATTCTTGACGGCACTGCACAGGCAGACCCACAGATGGCGCTGCTCTATCCATACGCCAACACCGTCTGGCCGCTGGGAGTGCTACCGCCCCTCATGATGTGGAAAGCGTCGGCTACCGCGGCCGTCGCCGACGCAGTCAAGATCGAGCTCAACGCCCCAGGCTACGGCTACACGGGCTACTTCGGTCGGCCACCGCCCCTTGCGGCAGGCGCGCCATTCGTCCGCCATCCCATCGACAAGGCGACTTGGGAGCAGGCGACGCTTTCTGCTGCGGGTGGCGCATTGACCGCAAAGATCACCGTTGCCGCAGGTGGAGTGGCCTACGGCCCGATCACCGTGCCGTGGAAGGTCGCCGCGGGGCGCCTCAAGGGCACCGTTTATTACCAATCCTACGGGACCAATCTGGCGAAGAACTACCCCGGCGCAAAGGGCGGCGACGGCACCTTCGGCGGAGCCACGCTGGCCATCAAGCCCGGCGCGACGGATCCTGTCTTGGTCGCCGGCAAGAGCGGAAGCACAGGGGATTGCCGCGTGTGCCACAGCGTCAATGCGGACGGAACCCGCATGATTGTGCAGCACGGCAACAACTACAAACGCAGCTCGAGCTACGATTTGAACGCGCCTTTCCCCGAGACCCCATACGCCGCGAGCACCGATGGAAACATCGGTTGGATCGGGATGACCAAAGACGGCAAACTGGGTCTGTCCAACGCGGTGCCCATTCCGGGCGGCGCCAACGGCAGCCAAAGCGGACTGTTCGACATGGCCACCGGCGCGGCTGTTGCGGCAACCGGACTGAATGCCTTTGTCACGCGGGCTGGATTCCCGGCCTTTGCGCCGGACACCAAGAGCGTCGCGTTCAACCTGCACGCCGGGCCAGGCAGCGCAAGCACGGGGGCTGGAGACGGCACGCAGTTGGCCATCATGGACTTTGACGCGAATACCAATGCGTTTTCCAACGGCCGTCTGCTGTACAAGAGCAGCCAACGTCCTGGCTGGCCGTCGTTCCTGCCCACCGCGGCAGGGGTCGTTTTTCAGACAGAAGTGGCCACCAATTCGAGCGGAGAATACTTCGCAACTCGCTACGGCGCGAAGGGCGAACTGTGGTGGGTGGACGTCGCCACGCAAACGCCCACGCGCCTCGACAACCTCAACGGCAAGGGCTACTTGCCCACGGGCCCGAGCAACCACGCCGACGACTCGGTGCTGAACTACGAACCTACCGTGGGGCCCGTTGCCTCCGGCGGCTACGCTTGGGTCGTGTTCATGAGCAGGCGCCTCTACGGCAACGTGGCAACCATCGATCCGTGGGCGAGTGACCCGCGAGAACACGACTTGGTCGCCAACACCACGACGAAGAAGCTTTGGGTCGCCGCCATCGATCTGAACGCCAAGCCCGGTACGGATCCGAGCCACCCGGCCTTCTACGTGCCTGCGCAGGAATTGCTCGCTGGAAATGCGCGAGGTTATTGGGTGCTAGACCCGTGCAAAGCCGATGGCTCCACCTGCTCGAGCGGAGACGAATGCTGCGGTGGTTTCTGCCAGGCGGACCCCAATAGCGGCGCCCTGACCTGCGGCAAGAAGACCAACGAATGCTCCCTGGAGTTCGATAAGTGCAGCATCGACGCAGACTGCTGCGATCCGAAACTGAGCTGCATCAATGAACGCTGCGCCCTGAGCATCCCGCGCTGAGCTAGCTCCAAACAACCGACTTCATTCGGGTTTCTCCGAACGCCCCAAGGTTTTTTTCTGCGGGGAATCGGCCCATTCTGTCGGGGCTGTTTAAGATGCGTATCAACGCGCATGCAGCAACGCCCTCGCAGATCCAGCTTCGCCGTTTTCGGACTCCTCGCGCTCGTGAGTTGCCGCAACGAGCCCTCGCCCCGTGGCGAATCCGTGGCGAGCGCATCGGCTCCCGCCGCAAGCGCTTCTTCCCCGCCCGCAGTGCCAGAAACCGCCGAGCCGGCGCTGCCGCAACGCCCTGATCCCAAATTGCACAGCTGGCTAGCGGATGCGTCTCTCGAATTTCCCAAGGCAACAGAAACGCTTTCGGCTCGGTTCAAGGTACCGCCCGGCTACACACGGGTGCCGGTTGGCGCCGGTTCCTTCGGCAACTTCTTGCGTTCCTTGCCCCTCGCCGCTGCCGGGACTCCGGTGCTGACGCACAAGGGCGACGTAGTGCGCAAAGGGGACGATCCGTTCCTAGCCGCTGTCGTCGCCATCGATACGGGCAAGATCGACTTGCAGCAAAGCCCCGATATTGTGATCCGCCTGCACGCGGAGTGGCAGTGGGCGAAGGGCGCGCGAGACATGAGCTACCGAGGCGCCACGGGACTCGACATGCCGCTGCTTCGCTGGGCGAAGGGCGAACGCGTCGTCGCCGAAGGACGCGGCGTCTACTGGCTGCCTAAAGGCAAGCCCACGGACGTGGACCACGGAGAGTTTCGCCGTTTCTTGGACGCGGTCTTTACTTGGGCCAACAGCACTTCGCTCGCGCAACAAGCGGAGGCCGTTCCCGAAAAGGACGTACAGCCCGGCGATTTCTTTCTCCACCTAGGTTCCCCGGGGCACGCCCTCGTGATCCTGGACATCGCAAAGAAGGCCGGTGGTTCCCGGGTCGCGCTCTTCGGCCAAGCACTCAACCCAACGCAGAACATGTTCGTATTGCGTTTGGGGAAAGCCACAACGTGGTTTTCCCTTCGCGGCGGGGAGAACATCATCACGCCCTACACCGAAGCCTTCAGCTGGGAAGGGCTGCGGCGTTTGCCAACCACGACGACCCCGGCTCCGCCCTGACTTCGGCAACCTGACGGCGCCATCGAATCCGGGCTTCCTCGGGGTTTCGGGCAGCGTCGGTGGCGTTCCTTTTGACGCAGTCTGGAGTAGCGTGGGTGCATGCTGGAGCGTTTGGGCACTACCCTGTCGCGCCTATCCCTTCGCTGGGTGCCGGATCCTTTTGTGCTTGCGCTCTTGCTCACATTGTTGAGCTTCTTGGGCGCCCTTCACTACACGGGCTACGACTTCGCCCGCACCCTGCTGTCTTGGGTGCATGGCTCGGGCAGCGGAAAGGGATTCTGGAACCTGCTCGCTTTTGGCATGCAGATGTGCCTGATCCTGGTCACCGGACACGCGCTCGCGTCCAGTCCACCCGTGCGTCGGCTGCTGGACGCCCTTGCGGCTCGCGCGCGCACGCCGGGAAGTGCAATCGCAATCGTTAGCGTTACCGCAATGCTGCTGGCGCTCGTGAACTGGGGACTCGGACTGATTGCCGGTGCGCTCTTGGCGCGCGCGGTAGGCGAGCGAGCTCGAACGCGCGGCATCGCGGTGCACTATCCGCTGCTCGCCGCGGCCGGCTACAGCGGCCTACTCGTCTGGCACGGTGGGCTGAGCGGTTCCGCACCGCTGAAGGTGACGCAGGCCAAGGACGTATCCGAAATCTTGGGAACTGGGCTCGCCGCACAGATCGGCGAGCTATCTCTGGCACAAACGATCTTCGCGCTACCGAACCTCCTGGCGAACGCTTGCCTGCTGGTCTTGGTTCCGCTGCTGTTGGTGCGAATGACTCCAAAGCGCGAAGCCGACCGACGGCCGTGCCCAGCGCCAGAGCCAGAGCCAGACGTCGCGCCAACAAGGACGGACACCAAATCCGTGCTGAGTCCCGCTACCCGCCTCGATCACTCGAAATCCCTGGCGCTGATCCTGGCGCTTTTGGGCGCTGCCACTTGGGTGCTGTGGGTTCGCAAGCAGGGACTGGCACACTTGGACCCCAATCTGATCAACTTCGCATTCCTCTTCGTTGGGCTGACGCTACACGGCTCTGCGCTGGCGTATGCAAACGCCATCGGCGACGCTGCGCGGGGCTGCGCGGGCATCATCCTGCAATTCCCGTTCTACGCCGGCATCATGGGGATCCTCACGGGCTCGGGACTATTAAAAGCCATCGCAGCGGCGCTCGCGGGAGCCGGACCCGCTATCCTGCCCGCTGTCAGTTTCTACGCAGCCGGTTTGGTAAACCTGTTTGTGCCAAGTGGCGGTGGACAGTGGGCCGTGCAGGGCCCCGTGCTGATGCAGGCCGCTGTGGATTCCGGCATCGCCCCGGCACGCCTGGTCATGGCGTTGGTCTATGGCGACCAATGGACCAATATGTTGCAGCCCTTTTGGGCGCTTCCGCTGCTTGCCATCACCGGCATCAAGGCCAGAGACATCATCGGCTACACGGCCGTCCTGCTACTCGCCAGCCAGTTCGTGTTCTTGGCGGCGCTGTACCTGGGCTGACGGCGCCTTCAGCCGCCGGTGAACTCGCGAATATTGGCGTCGACGGTGGCGCGGATATGCTCGGCAACGCCGCGACGGATCGAACGTTTCGTGAGCGCGTAGGGCTCGGCTGGCAACCGGGTGAGTTCCTCCGCCTGCAGGATCGCGCTGGGGACAAGCTCTTCTGGTTCCACCAAGCGATCGAGATAGCCAACGTCTACGGCACGCTCGGGTAAATACTGCGCCGCGAATAGCGTGGCCGCCAGGAAGTGCCGGGGCTCCAGGCGGTCTCGGGCCAGCTCATGGGCCAAGATCGGCAGCGGCATTCCGATGGAAACCTCGTTGAGTCCGATTTTGAACGCGCCCTGCACACCCACGCGCACATCTCCACACAAGACCAGCAGCGCTCCTCCCGCGAGGGCATGACCGCTGCACGCGATTACGACAGGCTGCGGGTGCAAATACAGGCGCATCAACACTTCGGCGCCCTGCTTCACCAACGCGCGGGCGGAGTCCGGACCCGCCATCATATGCTTCAGGTCAAATCCCGCCGAAAAGCGTCCTTCGCGACCGGTCAGTACCAGGGCCTTGGCGTCTTTCTCTGCGGCGGCAAGGGCTGCGTCCAGACTTGACAGCATTTCCGGGCTAAGCGCGTTGGCTTTGCCGTCGTCCATTTGGACCAGCGAGACGTCGCCGTGGCGCGTGTGTTTCACAATCGCTGGCGCTGTTGTGGGTGCGGGTCGCACAGCGGGAGGGTCTGTCATGCGCGCACTATAGATCCAGACGCGGCATCTTCGAAAGCGGTCACGTCCACCGGCGCCGAGCCCGCCCACCCGGCGCCGCGCCGCGCCGAGCGCATGCCCGGCCCACCGAGCGCAGATCGGTCATGCGAGTGGCCTGGACTTCCTGTATATTTTGAGATCGTCATGGCGGGGTCCAATCCAGAAGTCGGCCCGAGTGCACAGCTAGAGAGCGTGCTGTCGGACCTGTCCTATCGCCAGGTCCTTGACCACGTGCGGGAACCCGTCGCCATCGACGACGTCGATGGCCGCATCGTCTACGCAAACGCGGCTCTTTTGGAACTCTTCCGATACACGACGGAAGAAGTGCGCCGCATGCGGGTCCACGAGTTGGTGGCGGCGCGGTCGCTCCTAGACGTGCGCGCGATTCACGACAGACGGGTGCGCGGCGAGCCCGCACCCACGGTGTTCGAGTTCTACGGCAAACGCCGCGACGGATTCGAGATCCTCCTGGAGATCTCGGTGCTCGCTCTGCGCGAGAACGGCCAACTCGTCGGCAGTCAGTCAATCATGCGTGACATCTCCGCGCGCCGCCAAACGGAGCAGCGGCTGGAGCGCACAGAGCAAACCCTCGATGAGCTCCTGCGCACGGTGCCGCTCGCGGTTTGCGTTCTGGACGGCAGCGGCGCCGTCAGCAAGTGCAACGCGCATTGCGAGGCACTGCTTGGCTGGAGTGCCAGCGAGCTGGTAGGCGCTCCGTTGCCTCTTGCAGACACAGCTGCGCTCGAGAACGGGGACGCTTCCGATATCGGCGTGCGACGCAAGGACGGGTCGGTCGCCCAAGTTGAGCTCTTTGCGTCACACGATCCGGGTCACTCGGGCAGCGTGGTGGTGCTGATCGATGTGCAGGCGCGTCGCGAGGCGGAGAACGACTATCGCGTGCTGTTTCGGCATGCTCAGGACGGCATCGTCATCTTCGACCCAGACACAGAGAACGTCTTCGAGGTGAATCCGCGCTATTGTGAGCTGCACGGTTTCACCCGGGATGAGCTAGTCGGCACGTCACTGCGGGCCATCTCCGTGGACGTCAAACGCGGAAACGCCGCCGTGCGCGAGGCGATTGAACGGGGATCTTGCTCTTTTGCGACCACGCACTACCGCAAGGACGGCTCGAGAGTGCATCTGGAAAGTGCTGCAACCCGCGTGATGTACGGCGGCCGCCCCGCGATCATGGGCCTGGCCCGCGACGTGACTGCCCGACGACGGCTGGAAGCGGAGCTTCACAATGCTCAGAAGCTGGAAGCCATCGCTGTGATGACGGGAGGTATCGCCCACGACTTCAATAACATATTGGTGAACATCATGGCTTCCGCGGAGCTGCTGCTCCTGGGAGACTCCGAAGCCGACGAACGGGATCAGCTGATCGGCGAGATTGGCGCCGCCGCCGAGCGAGGCCGAGCGCTGACCCAACAACTACTCGCATTCGGACGCAAGCAGGTCGTCGCTCCACGCGAACTGTCTCTGGACGGGCTCGTCATGAAGATGGCTCGCTGGCTAGAACGCGTACTGGAGCAGTCAGTGCGCGTCGAATACGCAATGACAGCGGGGGACGCTTCGATCCTCGCCGACCCGGTGCAACTCGAGCGCATCCTGATCAACCTCGCCGCCAACGCCCGCGACGCCATGCCAGACGGCGGCGTCTGGCGCCTTGCGAGCGAAACCGTCACAGCGCAGCTCGGGGGAGAGTTATGCGAGCGCGGGCTGCCCGCCGGACAGTACGTCGTCCTGCACGTGCAGGACACGGGCGTCGGCATGGACGAAACAACACTCCAGAGCATCTTCACGCCGTTTTACACCACCAAGGAAGCGGGCACGGGGCTGGGCTTGGCAAGCGTGCACGGCATCGTGCATCAGCTCGGTGGAACCGTGACCGTGGTTTCCAGTGTGGGCGCCGGCGCGTGCTTCTCACTCTACTTTCCGCGCTACGGCACCTGCGCGCGGGCCATCTCGTCAGCACCACCCAGTCGCGCTCAATCCGGGACCGAGACGCTACTCTTGGTCGAGGACGACCCTGCCGTGCAACGCAGCACGCACCGGCTCCTGAAACGCTGCGGCTACCAGGTGATCGTCGCAAGTTCTGGTGCAGAGGCCCTCGAGCTCAGCGACGAGGGGCGGCTCGCGACGGTGGCGGCAGTCGTCACCGATGTGATGATGCCAAATATGGGCGGACCAGAGCTTGCGGCGGAACTGCGCGTGCGCCACCCGCACCTCGGGATCCTGTTCATGTCCGGGTACACCAGCAACAACGACTGGTCCGACGCCGCATTGGGACAACTCTTGCACAAGCCGTTCACCATCGCGGAACTATCCGAAAGCCTGCGTCACGCCATCGACGCGCGCCGCGCCGAACGCCCGGTCAGCCGCCCGCGCCCCGGCCCGGACAGCCACGCGCGGCCCATCGCAGCTCAGGACGAAAGCAACGTATTGATCTCGGCAGACTTATCCAAGGCATCGCGCCGGCCGAGCTGAATCAGTTCGGTGGCAAACGCGCCGTCGAAGAGCATGTAGCTCGCCCAGTCTGCCTCACGGCCTAGGCCCTTGCCTGCAGCCCGCTTGAGGATCTGTTTGGGGATCCTGCCCAAGTCCAGGTGATCCAAAGAAGTGCGGAGAAATCGTCCCGCGAGCTGCCCAAGATCTTCACTCGGCCGGAATACCAGGGTGTCGATCTTGCGGTAGCCAGTGCCACGCGTTCGCACCAATACCTCTTGGAAGCGCTCGTGCTCCTCGGGGCTGAGAGCTTCTCCTAGCACCTCCACGATCTGGTTGAGTCGCTCCAAGATCCTCAAATCATAGTGCACGGGATCCAAGAGCAGCGCGTTGAGCAGTTTGCCAACAAGAAAGGGCGCGGAGATGTCGCGCGCCTCAGATTCGTCGATGCTCAACTCCTTTTGCAGCTGCTCTTCGGGAGACGCTTGGTGGCCAACGGCAACGACCACGAGCTTCCGCGCGCCAGCTCGCAGCGCGGGGGCGATGGGCGTGTTGAGGCGCAGTCCTCCGTCACAGTAGAAGCGACCGCCGACGCGTCGCGTCGGGAACAGCAGCGGGAGGGCCGCTGACGCCAACACGTGGTCGATGGTAATCCGTTCTTGGTAGGCAATTCGGCCTGAGCCGCGTGATGGCGTAAACGAATGTTCCGGAGCAACCTCTGCAAAGACCGTGGTGCGCCCAGATACGACGTGCAAAGCCGCAATCAACAGCGCCTGCACGTTTCCGTCCGCGACATTTTCGTGCAAGCGATCGAAGTCGATGGCGTTGCGCACAGTCGTTTCGATCCTGCTTGCGTCGAGCATCGATCGCCCGGGCCGCAAGGGCGGCATCAGCTCGAGAGCGGCTTTGGGCGTGCGCAAGAGGCCAAAGGGGCGCAGCGCCAGGTGATCGCGCAAGCGCAGGCTCTTCCACATCTGGACGAGGTGATGGATGCCGTGGTCGCCTTCGTGAGCCCGCGACGCAAAGAAAGTGCAATTGATAGCGCCAACGCTGGTCCCAGAAAAGACACGAAACAGCGGCCCCTGCTCCGAGGTGCGCCCCAGAACCTCCATCATGCCCGCGACGACACCCACCTCGTAGGCCCCGCGCATGCCGCCGCCAGAAAGAACCAGCCCTGTTTCAGAACCCACGGAGCGGACGCTAGCATCGCCGCTCCGGATCCGAGAAAAGAGCGGCGTTTCGGCGGCACATTTTCCTGGCGGGCCCGGGTCTCGTAAGCTTAGGGCATGCGAACTACCCTCCTGCTATCCGCGCTTCTGCTCTGCCTGGGCTGCAACGACGACTCGTCCGCAGGCGGCAGCGGAGGAAGTGGGACCGGCGGCACTGCAGGCGGAGGCGGCGTCAGCGGGGGCAGCGGGGGCACGGGCGCCACCGGCACCGGCGCGTCGAGCTCCGGGGGCAGTGGCGCAGCAACCACCGGCGGCGCCACCGGCACGGGCCCAAGCATCGAAGGCTGTCCCGTGTTCCCTCTAGACAACGAATGGAACCGGGACGTGTCAAAAGACCCGGTGGACGCGAACTCCGCGGCGTACATCGCTCACATCTTGGCGAATGGCGGCGACAAGATGCACCCAGACTTCGGTTCGAATCCGGACTACGGGATCCCCTACGTCGTGGTCGACGCTTCCCAAGCGAAGGTGCCCATCAGCTTTGACGTGCCGGACGAGAGCGAGCCCGGCCCCTACCCCATCCCACCGAACGCTCCCATCGAAGGCGGGTCCGGCAGCAGCGGTGACCGGCATGTGATCGTCATCGACAAGGATGCCTGCAAGCTCTACGAAACCTTCGACAGCCACTTCGTCGGCCCAGGGTGGACGGCATACTCGGGCGCGGTATTCGATCTGAATTCCAATGCGCTACGCCCGGAAGGTTGGACCAGCGCCGACGCAGCTGGCTTACCGATCTTTCCTGGGCTCGTCCGCTATGACGAGGCCGTCACTGCAGGTGTGATCCGACACGCCCTGCGTTTCACCGTCAGTGTGAGCCAGCGCGCCTACATCCACCCCGCGACGCATTGGGCCAGCAGCAACACGGACCCGGCGGCTCCGCCCATGGGGCTGCGGCTGCGCATGAAAGCCAGCTTTGACACGTCCGCGTATTCCGGCCCGGCACTCGTCGTGCTTGAGGCACTGAAGAAATACGGCATGCTCGTGGCGGATAACGGCTCGAATTGGTTCGTTTCTGGCGCCTCCCACCCAAGCTTCGACGACGACCAGCTCGGGCAGCTGAAGCAAGTGCCCGGCAGCGCCTTCGAAGTCGTGCAAGTTTCCAAGATTTTCAAGCCTTGATCCGCAGCGTCCCCACCCAGCTTCGCGTCTTGTCGTTCCTCGCCGGGTCGCTCGGGATCCCAGCAGTCGGATGCGCGCCGGCCACGTCTCCGCTCGCGGCGGAGCCGCCAGCGCGCCTGGAAGAAGACACCGACGAGCCCTTTCGCACGCTCTCGCCGACGGAACGGGTGCCTGGGTTCCGCGTGCGCACGACAGACGGCGAATCCATCGATTCCACAGAGCTCGTTGGCAAGCGGCCCTTCGTCGTGGTGTTCTTCGCGACTTGGTGTGGGGTATGCGAGATGAAGCTGCCTGTGCTCGCGCGCGCTTTGGAAGTAGTCGGGGGGGACATTCCAGTCGTTTCCGTGGGCGTGGATGAACCCGACACTTGGCACCTCGTGGACGGCTATCTGGCGCGGCTCGGTTTTTCCCATCCCACCGTACGTGCCAGAGACTTCCCCCGCTTTTCGACGGCCTACGATCCCCTGGCGACCGTGCCAGCTGTCGCTGTTGTCGGCCAAAACGGCTACCTTGTGGACTACCAGCTCGGCTACGGCCCGAGCCACCCACGGCGACTCCTGCTCGCGCTGCGTGTCGCCCGCGACATCCCCCGCGACGCGCCTCCGTTGCTCTCCCGGCCACCCTCGGCAGAGCCGGGCTCCAGTCCCGCCCTGGACCCGGTCGACGACGATACCCCCGGACGGAACTAGTGCGGTGTGTCCGAAGTACAAGACCGTCTGGCAAGCCCACTAGACAGAGCGACACCATCGCGGTAACCGCCGAGGGGTGACTCATCCAGGCGGCCTCTCCCTGCAAGCATTCGGCTTCAGCGACAAGGGCCGCATCCGTGAGCACAACGAAGACGTCGTGCTCGTCATGCGCGCGCTGGGCCTATTTGCGGTAGCCGACGGAGCGGGCGGACACGAAGCGGGTGACGTCGCCGCAGACGCAGCCGCACGGTCCTTGGCGAAACACGTAGAGACGCACGCCGCGAGCGCCCCCGCGAGCGCACGCGCGTTGTCGCACCTATCCATCGACCCCGAAGCGCGTCTGCTCTCGGCGGCGTTCCACCGCGCGCACCAAGACGTCGTGAACATCGCTCGCGCGGCCCAGAGTTCCAAAGGCATGGGAACTACCTTGGTCGCAGCGTACTTCTCGGAGGACGGCGAGCGCGCGCACATTGCCCACGTCGGCGACAGTCGCTGCTATCGCCTGCGTGGCAGCCACCTAGAACTGCTCACCGTGGACCATTCCATCGGCATGGACGTGCTGGAGAAACGGCCGGATCTCGATGACGTCGTGCTCGGGTCCCTGCCGCGCCACGTTGTGACGCGGGCCATTGGCATGGGCGAAGACTTCCGGGTTTCGGTGCAGACGCGACCCGTGGTTGCGGGCGACCGCTATTTACTGTGTTCCGATGGGCTCAGTGCTCCGCTGCCGGCTTGGGAGCTCGCGGAAGTCCTGCGCACGGAACACAGCCCCGAAGCCGCGGTGAGTTCACTGATCGCCCGCGCGAACGCAGCTGGGGGCCCGGACAATATCGCAGCCATCGTGGTGGACTGCGCCCGCGGGGCCGAACGAGCGGTGCCCCTGGACCGCCCCGGCCTGCGTGTGGGCAAATCCGCGGTGCGCAGTTCGGATCCGGAGCTGTTGATTCTCGGGATCGAAGAGCTGGATCTATCCGGTCGCACGGACGGCGCCGACGACGATCTGATCCGCGCCCTGGGCCTCGCCGTCAAAAAGCACAAGAAATGAGCACCGACCGTCCACTGGAGCCGCCAGCGCCCTACCCTGAGCTAGCAGGCACCGGAGGACAGCTTGGCTCGGAAGTCCAAGACTTCGTGGTGGACGAAGTCCTCGATCGGGAGCCCCAAGGCGGCGGCGACCACCGGCTGGTGCGCTTTCGCAAAACCGGCCTAACCACTCGCGACGCAGTGCTGCGTATCGCAAAGGCAGCCTCGGTGCGCGATCGCGATGTCGGCACCGCTGGAATGAAAGACAAACACGCGGTGACCAGTCAGTGGCTCTCGCTGCCCGCGCGCTCGACGCCGCCGTCAGACTGGCAACCGATAGAGGACGTGGAGATCCTGGAACATGTCCTCGACCGGACCAAGTTGCGCACGGGACAGCTCGCCGGCAACCGGTTTCGGGTTCGCTTGGTGGGGCTTTCATCGCCGCGCGGCGGCGAGGAGGTGCGGGCGAAGATCCACAACCAAGGGCTCCTGAACATATTCGGAAGCCAGCGCTTCGGCGTTGGGGGCGACAACCTGAGCCAGGCGCTGCAGTGGCTTCGCGATGGCGCCAAGCGGCGCCTGTCACGCTTCGAACTCAAGTTCTACCCGAGCGTCGTGCAGTCCGAGGTCTTCAACCGCTACGCGCTGCTTCGCCAAGCCGAAGGGCTCACGCGTTTGATCGCCGGCGACGTCGTGCGGCTTTCGGGAGTGCGTTCCGTCTTCGTGGTGGAGGACCCCGAAAAGGAACAGTCCCGCCTTGAGTCCGGGGACATCTTTCTCACCGGTCCCATCGTTGGCCCCAAGATGCGCGCGCCCGTCGCCCGCGCACTGGAGTTAGAACAGGAAGTGCTGCGCGCCCTCGACATCGACGAAACGATCTTGGGGCACTTGTCGCGCCACGCACCTGGCACGCGCCGAGACCTAGTGGTGGTTCCAACGGACCTCGCATTCAGCGAAGAGCCCAACGCATCCGCCGTCTTGGAGTTCTTCCTGCCCGCAGGCAGCTATGCCACCGAAGTGATCCGCGCGTTCACGAAACAGCCATTCTTCCTGCGCCAGCGGCCTAGTGGGCTGTCGCATGAGTAACAATCCTTCGGATTGCTACTCATGCGCTGGGCTTCGCCCAGCCGCGCCGCAAGCGGCGCCGCCACTAGCCATTCTTCGGGGCTGGCGCCCCGGAAAATCGGCTTCGCCGTTTTCTCCCCCATCCGCTTCGCGGATGCCTAGTGCTTCCACCCTCCCAGTTCACTGCCGCCAGACGGCTTCGTTTGGATTGGTACTTCTGACACACCGCACTAGCCCATGACGTCCTGGGCGCGCGCGCTCATCCTATGTGGACTGTGCATTGCCGTCCTCAGCCTCGAGCGCTTTAGCTACTATGGCATGCGTTCCGTCTTGCCGCTGCGCTTGATGGATAGTGCGGCGCCAGCAAACCAAGTCTTCAAACAGCTGTCGCTAGTGACAACGTTCGGAGCGCTGTGCCCACTGCTCGGTGGACTGCTCGCGGTTGCACTGCGAGCGCCCCTGACGGCGGCGGCGGGCATGCTCGTCATGCTCGTGGGTTACGTGCTACTGCCGCTGAGTAGCGGAACGGGGGGAGCGCTTGCGGGCTTTGGCATCGTCGTCCTCGGCGGAGGGCTGCTCAAGCCCGCGGTGTACGGTCTGTGCGCCAGCGAGCTCTCGCACCGGCACTCTGCGCTGCGGGTCGCGGTATTCGTTGCTTTGTACGGCGGCGTGAACGTCGCCGCACTGCTGGCAACTACGGGATCTGGCGCAGTGAGCAGAGCCGCCAATACCACGCCCGTTCTGGTTGCGGCGCTGGCGGTCTGCGTTGTCGCGCTGGTGCTGAGCCTTGCCGTCGTGGGAGTGGACTTCGGATTGCGTAATAAACGTCCCGCGCCCGAGGCGGACGACCCAGACCCAGGCCGAGGCTTGCTCTTCGCGGCTGCATTGCTGCTGGTCTCGGTGCCCTACGGCCTTGCCCTGGGTTTGTCCGGGGATTTCTGGGAAGTGTTGGTCAAAGCCGGGCTGTCCGCGAGTCGGGTCGGTGCGCTGGTCAGCATCAACCCGATCGTCGTGACCCTGTGCAGCGCCGTGCTGCTGTGCGGATTGGTCGTGCTGCACTTCACCGGAGCGCGGTTTTCCATGCTGTACTTGCCTGCGGCCGGGCTGTGCGTGGTGGCCCTCGGCGCGACCCCGTATGTGGCGGCCGCGGGCATGGGTGCGACCAGCGAAGTGACGGTGTCGGCGGCCATCGTCCTGATGGCGATCGGAGAGGCCATGGTGGGGCCCGTGCTGCTTGGCCTCGCCGTTGGGCACGTGCCACGACGCTTCGCTCCGCTTGCCGCCGGCGTGTGGCTCGCCACAGCGTACATCCCGAGCTACCTCATGCACCTCGTGTTCGGCGACGCACCTGGGGCACGCACGGCGCTCCTGGCGCTTTGCGCTGGTGCGTGTTTGGTTTGTGGACTGGGCGCGCTCGCGGTCGCACACCGCGTTGCTCGCTTCCTGCGTCCCGAGCCTCCGGCCGCCGCAGAAACTGGGGCAGACATGCCAGCTACGGGCGGCTCGCCCACCTTGGGGTCAGCGCAGTAACTCCCGAATACGTTCGTCGACGACAGGACGCGCGGAGCTCAGGCGCTGAAAGGTCTTGCTGCGGGTCCGCCCGATGGGCGGCACATTGCAGCTCTTGCCGCCGCCGTACATGCTGAACATGCCGAAATCCCAGGGCACACCGGCCCTACCGCAGGCTGCCCGGGAGCGGGCAAGCATGCGCATCCCCACCTCGAAGCAGCGGGAGAGCGCCGACTCGCTGTCACCCAACAGGCTCTTGGCGAGTTTCTCGCGACGGCTCGGGCTATCCGCGATACGCGCTCGCTCCTCCTCTGGCAGCCAGCTGGCGTAGCGCGGAGCCTGTTCCAAGGCGACCTGCACCATGCACGCCTCACCTTGCGGTCCGCGCCCGAGGGGAGGATGGCCGAACTGCACGTCCTCGCGCAGACCGGACTCATGCAACGCCACGGACAGCGTTGCCAGCGCCAAGCTTTTGGTGGTCCCTGGCCACTCCACGGGCTCGCAACCGACCTCCCCATCTTTGCAACGGGTTAGGCGCTTGGCCGTAGAATCCAGGGCCTTTGCGATGCCGGCGAAGCGTTTTTCGGCGGTTTCCTTGCGCTCCATGTGGACCCAAGCGCCCCGGGCGCGGGAGTACCGGGGCGCCCTGCAACGAGGCGCCGGCTCCGGGCAGAGCGGTGCAACCTCACAACTGGGCTGTTTGGGATCCGTACCACAGCTCGGCATCGTCTCGAGAGAGTACGGGGAGCGGCCTGGGTGGCCGTGGCTGAGCGCCAGCGCCAACAAAACTTCCGCAAGGGTAAGCGTGTCCATGCTGCGGCACCCTAGGAAGGCTTTCCCAACACGAGAACCCGCGAACGTGTTTCGTTCACGATTCTCTACGCTTGCAGAATCGTGCCAACGCCCTGGAGGTATCCTGAGCGGAAAAAATTGAGTACGCTGCCCGCACGATGACTCAGCCCGACATGTCCGCCGCGAAGGATCTTTCCGATGACAAACTGGACGCACTCATCGAGATGATGTTTCTCGCTGCCTACGCAGACGAGGAGTTCTCGGACGATGAGCGCGCGCACTTCAAGAAGAGCGTACAGTCTTTGACCGACGACCGGCTCAGCAGCGAGCGACTGAGTTCGCTCTTGGTTCAGTGCGAGAAGGACCTGGCTGCATCCGACCGCGCAGCGCGACTGGAAGCAGTGAAGGCGCGCCTGCCGGATCCCGGCGCCCGCAAGGTCGCTCTGGACCTCGCGATTCAAGTCATGGCAGCAGACGGAATCATCCGCACCAGCGAACGCGAGTTGATCATGGAAACCGCCGACACCCTGGACATCGATCGCGACGTCGCGGCAGATATGGTCAAGCGCCTCGAACCCAAAAGCTGAGCGGTCCGCATCCCTGATCAGCGCATACCGCCAGCTACACCCCTTGCTGGGTGTCACAGCCCAGGGTGACTCTGACCTTGGCATTCGGGCTCTTCTGGATCTGAAGGTTTCTCGTCTCACGCAGGTCCAACCTACAAAAACCACGCTTCGCTGGCTTTTTTCGACGCGCCATTCAGTGATGCGCGCGCGTCAGACGGGCCGTTTTGTGATAGGTCCGCGCGGTGATTGGGATTTCCAACCTGTCCAAGGCCTTTGGGCCCCAGAGCCTCTTCGAGGGGGTGTCACTGCAGCTGAACGCGGGCAGTCGCTACGGACTGGTGGGCGCCAACGGCTCGGGCAAGACCACCTTTTTGAAGATCCTCACGGGGGACGAGCCCGCCAGCGGCGGAGAGCTCACATTCCCAAAGAATGCGCGCATTGGTGTGCTGCGGCAGGACCGCTTTGAAAGCGACGACCAGATCATCATCGACGTCGCCATGATGGGCGACGCGCACGTGTACCAAGCGCTCAAGGAGCAAGACTCCCTGGCCGAATCCGAGCAACCTGACCCGCACCGCATCGGCGAGATCGACGAGATCTTGCGCGCCCAGGACGGCTACACCCTGGAGTCCCGGGCCGCACAGATCCTTGTCGGCCTCGGCATCGAAGAACACCAGCTGCGCCTGCCACTGCGAACCCTCAGTGGCGGGTACAAGTTGCGCGTCCTCTTGGCGCAAACGCTGGTCAGCCGCCCGGACGCGCTGTTCCTAGATGAACCCACCAACCACCTGGATATCCTCAGTATCCGCTGGCTAGAGAAGTTCCTGATCGGCTTCAAGGGCTGTGCCGTCGTAATCAGCCACGATCAACGCTTCCTAGACAACATCGCCACCCACATCCTCGATGTCGACTACGCCACCGTGGTGCCCTACACGGGCAACTACAGCGCCTTCGTCGAACAGAAGGTCGCTACCAGGCAGCGCAAAGAGACCGAGATCGCCCGGGTCGAAAAGACGATTGCGGAGAAGAAGGCCTTCGTGGAGCGCTTCAAGGCCAAGGCCACCAAGGCGCGCCAAGCCCAAAGCCGCGTGAAGCAAATCGAGAAGATCGAGGTGGAGAAGCTGGCACCTTCTTCACGCCGCTATCCCAAGTTCCGTTTCGAAACCACGCGACCAAGCGGCAAAGACGTGCTGGAAGTCGTCGCGCTGAGCAAGGCCTACGGCGACAAACCCGTACTACAGGGCGCGGAATTCTCCGTACGTCGGGGCGAGCGCGTCGCCGTGATCGGCGCCAACGGCCTGGGCAAGTCAACGCTGCTGAAGATCCTGACGGACAACCTCCAGCAGGATTCGGGTGCGGTGAACTGGGGCCACGAAACCCACGTGGGTTACTTTGCCCAGGATCACAAGGACCAACTCACCGATCCGAATCAGATCACTCTGGACTACCTGTGGGACACTTGCCCCCAAGAGGGCACGGGCTTCGTTCGGGGCATACTCGGCCGATTGCTTTTTAGCGGCGACGAGGTTGAGAAGAAGCTCTCTGCCCTGAGCGGCGGCGAGGCAACGCGCCTCGTGATGAGCCGTCTGATGGTGCAAAAGCCCAATGTGCTGGTGCTGGACGAACCGACGAACCATCTCGATCTGGAATCCATTGAGGCCCTAGTCGAAGCCCTGGATGCCTACGAGGGCACGCTGCTGTTCGTGTCCCACGACCGCTGGTTCGTACAGCGGCTGGCAACGCGCATCATCGAAATCAAGAAGGACGGGCTGAACGACTTTTCGGGCAGCTACGAGGAGTATCTAGAGCGTCAGGGCGACGACCACCTGGATGCGGAGCAAGTGGAACTGCGCGCGAAGCGTGACAAACGCGGCAAACCCGACAGCGGGGAGAAAACCGCCAAAAACGCCAAGCCCGCTCTGGAGCGGCGCGAGCGCGAAAAGCGGCTGCGCGCGCTGCCCAAACAGCGTGACGCGGTGCTGGAGCAGATCACCAAGGTCGAAACACGGATCGGCGAGATCGACGAACTCTACGGCGATCCGCAGTTTTATGTGAGCACACCCAACGAGCGCATCGGCGAATTGGAACGCGAGAAATCCAAACTGGTACGCGACCAAGAAAAGCTGACCCGCGACTGGGAACGCCTGGAAACCGAGCTGTCCGAACTCAGCGCGGAGTAGGCGCGCGTCTCTGCGAGGCGTGGTATTTTCGAGGAGGCGACTCCGCGCGGCCTGGCGAGCCCCGTCGCTGTATATCGGGACGGCGTGCGGCTCTGAGTTTTCCGCTAGCCCGTCATTTGCGTTTCTTGCGTCCACCCTGCCGACCCGCGATGGCAGTGCCTCCAACGTTGTGCAGCGTGCCCGCGATTGATTCGGGGAGTGCATTCTTGGGGTACACCACGGGCGGCAAGCGATTCACCGCGTTGTAGACGGTGCTGCGAGCGGGCACTTGCCGACCTGAAGCCCGACAGAACTCCGCCAGCCCGCGCGTGACCTCCGACGCCCCGGGGCGGGCATAGTCCCCAGGCCGGAGCAACCGCCTCAGCTGCTGCTCGACTGCGGGATCGAGCCGACTGTGGCCGCGATCCCACCCTCGCTCGGAAGTCGGGCCGGTCGTAACGGATAAAGGCTAGTGTGATCGAT
>CBDUPW010000110.1:0-21339 GCA_965369205.1 uncultured Polyangiaceae bacterium
CGCCGCCCGCGCCGCCGCCCGCGCCGCCGCCCGCGCTACCGCCGCTGGACCAAGGCCCTCCACCGGCGCCGCCGCTATTCACTCCCCCAACGCCGCCAGCGCTGCCGCCCGCCGCGCCGGCCTGACCACCGCTCGCGCTCCCCGCTGGGTCGTCGCCGCTGCAACCGGTCACAAACAGCGCGCACAGCGCTACTTGGAACCAATGCGCGCCCGCGCTGGAAAGCCTGCGCGCTGGGACGCGCCTTCGGCACCGGTTCGTGAGGACAACCTTTGTGTTCATGCATGGCGCTTGAGCAAGACGCGTGCCACGGCCGGCACCTGGTTCGGTTGCGGTTTTGACGTAATCACTGCTCCGGATGGAACTCACACTTCCCCAACCCTGACGCATGTGGTCACCCTGCGACGTGCCAGTTCGCAGTCGGACGTCGGGCTGCGGCAGACCTCGGCGCATCCGGCAACGACGACTCCGGAATCGAAGCACGACCCATGGCTGTAACTCACGTTGCAAGCGTTGGTGCGCATCCGTGGATCCACTTCCTTCGCGCCAACGCAAGCCGGCGCCAAACAGGCCGTGACCGATCTCAAGTCCATCTTCCCGTCACTAGTTCCCTGAACCCGAAGCCCCGCGGCATCAAGCGGGCAGCCAGAGAATGCGTAAAGCGGCGTGCGCGTCGCGCGCAGGATGCGCCCTGGCCTTCGCTCCGAAGCGTGGTACGTTCCGCCCCATGAAATGGATGCGCTTACTTCTTCCCGTAGCCTCCCTCTCACTCTTGGCCCTCGCCTGCGGAGGTGAATCCTCGGGCGACGGCTCCGGCGGAAGCGGCAACGCCACGAGCGGCGGGAGCGGTGGTTCCACCGGTGGCAGTTCGGGATCCGGCGGCGCGACCGGAGGCAACGCTGGCGTGGGTGGCGCGACCGGAGGAGCCGCAGGCACGGGCGGCGCTGCGGGCAGCGGCGGGGCAACGGGCGGCGCCGCGGGTAGCGGGGGTGCAACGGGCGGCGCAGCAGGCAGCGGGGGCACCGGCGGAGCTGTGGGAGCGCCCGAGTGCAAACAAGACAACGACTGCAAGGTGTTCAACGATTGCTGCGCCTGTGAGGGGATCCCCAAGACCGAAAATCCCGCATCGTGCCCCGCCATCTGCAAGCAGAACACCTGCGAAGCCTTGGGCGTCTCCCCCACCACCGTCTCGTGCGTCGCGGGCCGCTGCGTCAAGGGCTTTGACTGCGACACCTCTAAGGTCACCTGCAAGGCCGCGGCACCTGTGTGCCCTGCAGGTCAGGTCGCGCAGGTCAAAGGCAACTGCTACACCTTCAACTGCGTCGCTGCCAGCGAGTGCACCTTCGTACCCGGCTGCGGGGACTGCGCCCCGACGGACGTCTGCTCCGTGTACGTCACCCAGATGGGACCGCGCCCGCACTGCATCTCGATCCCGAAGGTCTGCGGCGGCGACTTCAGCTGCGCCTGCCTCGGACCGTCGACTTGCGTCTCGCCCTTTGATTCATGCAGCAACCTCAGCGGCCAAAAGGGCGTCTCCTGCGGGTGCCCGGCCTGCTGATCGGCGACGCTACGCTGCCAAACACCTCGTTCTGAGCCGCGGCGACCACGCCACTCGCCTCATGCGACTATTCCAGTATCAAGCCGATGCTGCGTAACTGGTGGTCAACACGCGGCCGGCGAGGCATTATTGAAGGATGTTCGGACTGCGCTCTCTTTCGGGTGGTGCTGCGCTTGGGCTGCTGCTGACGTGCGGTTGCACGGGTGAGTCCTCAGAACAGCAAACAGCGATCGGCGGCGCTGCGGGGACAGCCGGCGCCGGAGGCTTCAGCTCTGGTGGTCTTGGCGGCAGTGCTGGTTGGCCAACGGGAGACAGCGGCGCCGCGGCTGGCGCTGCGGGAACCGGCGGTGCGGCGGGTGCGGCTGGCACGGGCGCTGCGCCCGGCGGTGGCGGCACCGCTGGCGCTGGCGGCACGGCTGGGGCTGGCGGCACGTCGTCGGTTCCGTGCCCGGCGAGCAAGGCTGTCACCCTGACCCAGTGGACGGCCAGCCCATGGGTCGCGCCAAGCAGCGGGACTGCCGAGACAGTGTTCACGCTCTCGACTGAGAAAGGGAAACACTACGAACGTGCGGACATCGATTTGGACTTGGACGTCAAGTCATTGGGTCTTCCCTATGTGTGTTTTCTCGAGCTCAAAAGCCCTCCTTGGCGCTACTTCTCGGTCTGCACCAAAAATGGCGTCTACAAGAACAACAACAAGAAGCTACTGATCTACGTCGCGTACGACCAAAGTAGCTTCGAGTATCTGACGCAGACCTTCACCCTGAAAAACAACACCTCGTACTCGCTGAACGTAGTCTGGGACGCAAAGGCACTGCAGACGACGCTCACTCTCACCGAGGCAGGCGGCTCTCCACTGACACTGACGCGCAATCCGATCACCACCTCGCTCGTGCCCCTGAATCAAGGGCTCCGGCTTCAAGTGGGCTACAACACCAACGCGCAGGACTACAAAAACGGCATCATCATGCCGCCCTGGGGATGGGCTTTCAAGAACCTCAAGGTCACCCTGACCCCGGGCGGCCCCTTTGGGAACGAAGCTCCTCCCTGCGCTCCCTGATTGCGGCCTGAGCCGGCTACGTCCTCGCGCGGAACACGCAATACGGTTGCACCGGGGTGGAGAGACGGCGCTGGTTTGGGGGGAAGCGCCGCGTTTTCGGAGCGGGGCACGTCAGCGTCGCTCTCCGGCGTTTCGCGAAAGGCCGTGAGTCGAGCTAGACTTGCCTCGTCCGATCATGATCAGCGTTCGCTTCTTCAGAAGCCCTGAAGGGAAGCGCGTCGCATACACTGAGGCCGGCGAAGGGCAGCTGGTCGTGCTTCCGCCCTGGTGGGTCAGCCATCTCGAGCGTGACGCGGAGGTGCCCGCCTATCTCGCGTTCTTCGCGCGGCTTGCAGAGCACTTCCGTGTCGTGCGCTACGACCGCGTGGGTGTGGGCATGAGCGATCGTGATCGATGCAGCTATTCGCTCGAAGCAGAGGTTGCGGATCTCGAGGCGCTCGTGGATCACCTCGGCGAGAAGCGCCTGAGCTTGTTGGCGCTTTCGTGCGGCGTCCCTGTGGCGCTGGCGTACGCCGCGCGCCACCCGGATCGCGTCGAGCGGCTCGTGCTGTATGCGGGGTACCTCGACGGCAGTGAGCTAGCACCACCCGAGATGCAGAGCGCGCTCACAGCGCTGGTGCGCGCCCATTGGGGGCTCGGCTCTGGCGCCCTCGCCGACCTGTTCTACGGGAAGGACCCAGACGCGCGACGCCGCTTCAAGACGCTGCAGCGAGCGGGCGCGGACGCCGAGACCGCTGCGCGTTTGCTGGAGCTGACGTTCAGTCTCGACGCGCGGACCTACGTCGTTCAGCTGCGCACTCCGATTCTAGTTTTGCACCGCCGAGGCGACCGCGTGGTTCGCTACGAGCATGGTCTCGCGCTCGCCGCGACACTGCCCGGCGCCGAGTTGGTCACATTCGAGGGCAGCGGGCACATGCCGTGGGATGGGGACTGCGCGGCTGTGGCCGACGCCGCGACTTCCTTCCTCCGCACGGGCCGCGCCCTGGCCGAACCAGCCGCCGAGTCCAGCAGCGAGCTTCGCCGCGACGGCGAAGTCTGGACCGTATGTTTCTCGGGTCGCAAAGCGCAACTCGGCAACGGCAAAGGCATCGTCGACTTGTCGCATTTGCTCGCGCACCCGGGTGAAGACGTACATGTGCTCGATCTGGTGGGCGGCAGCAAAGCAGCGCGGATCGATGCGGGCGGCGGGGACGCGGCGCTCGATCGCGCAGCGCTGACAAGCTACCGACAACGGCTTGCGGAAATTGCCCTTGCCCTCGACGACAATGATGAGTGTGGTGATGAAGAGCGAATGCGGCTCGAATCCGAGCAGGAGTCGATCCTCCATCGCCTCCGGGCGGACTTGGGCATGGGTGGACGCGCGCGGCGACTAAACGATCCCGTTGAGCGCGCTCGCAAAGCCGTCACGGCGCGCCTGCGCGACGCTATCCGGCGAATCTCTGCGGCCCATCCCGAGCTGGGACGGCACCTCGACGAATCGATCACGACGGGTGTGCATTGCGCCTACCGGCCGCTGCCGGAAACGCCCTGGATCGTGTCGCCAGATCCGATCTAGCGCCTTCGCGTCCTCGGATCTAGCGCCGAGAGGGTATGGAACTGACGAACGAGATCTATCGCAAGGTGATGCGCAAGGGCTGGAATATGACCCTCGACGAGTACGATCGCTCCTGGGTGTCGGTGCTGGGCCGATACGCCGAGCGCTGCGTCGAGCTTGGCGACCTGCAACCCGGTGACCGCGTGCTCGACATTGCGACGGGCCCCGGGACCGCCGCGTTTCTCGCGGCAGCGCGCGTGGGCAGTTCGGGCAGCGTGCTCGGCACGGATATCAGCGACAACTTCATCGAGGCTGCGACACAAAGGGCCGCGCGAGAAGAAGCGGCGAACGTTCGCTTCGAACGGCACGCCATGGAGGAACTGGGCGTCGCGGCGGACTCGATCGATGTGGCGCTCTGTGTGCTCGGTCTTATGTTCGCCGCGCCCGTTGATGCCGCGCTCTCGGAGATCACGCGCGTGCTCACACCGAAGACCGGTCGGTTCGTCGCCTGTGTCTGGGGCCGACGCGCCAAGTGTGGCTTTCGCGAGGTGTTCTCGATCCTCAGTGGTCCGCTGCAGATGCAAATCTGCCCGCTGTTCTTCGCGCTCGGCGAGCCCGGCGCTTTGACATCTGCTCTTCAGAGTGTCGGCATGCACGACGTGCGCGAGGAGCACAAGGAAGTGACCCTGCATTGGAAAGACGACGACGACGCTTGTGCGGCCATGTTTGACGGTGGCCCCGTTGCCTATCCGTATTCGCTCTTTTCACCGGAGGTCAAAGAGCAGGTGGCGGGTGAATATCTCGCTTCCCTTGCGCCTTACCGCAACGGCCAAGGTTTCGAGGTCCCTGCAGAGTTTGTCTGCGTGGCTGCGACGAATGCGTGACCTAAGGCTAATCTGCCACGCCCAGCTTGCGGGCCGTGGCGTTGGCCCCCAAGTCCCGAAGTCCAGACTGACCAAAGTGTACGCGCGGAGCGTGGGAAGTTCACGCAACAAGTAGCCGACGTGACAGCGTGGCAGGCGCATTGAGAGCCGTGGAGATTTGGTGCGACTCAAGCCGAGTGGTCTAGGCTTTGTTCGGGCGCGCGATAGCGTAGGCCTCGATGCGCGCGATCAAGGTACGACGAGAGAGTCCAAGCATTTTCGCGGCACGTGATTGGTTGCCTGCACAAGCGTCGAGGGCGGCGACTATCCGGTCTCGTTCGAAATCCTGCATCTGAGTTCGCAAGTCCGCTGCTGGGGGCGGTGCGGTGAGGGAATCAGGAAACTTCGCCCGAGCGTGAGCGTCCGAGATGTCCTCCAGCACCAGATGCTCAGGTTCTACAACCCCGCCACGCGCCAATAGCACCGCTCGATGCATGGTGTTTTTTAGCTCGCGCACGTTGCCTGGCCAAGGGTGGCGGCTTAGCGCTGCCTGTGTGGCGTCGGACAACTGTGGAGGCTCGGTCGCGCCCGTCGAGCGCGCCGCTTCCGCAGCGAACTTCCGGGCCAGCGGCAACACTTCCGTTGCCCGTTCACGAAGCGACGGAATGCGCAGTGTAATGCCGTTGAGCCGGTGATAGAGGTCTGCCCGAAACTTTCCACCCTGCGCCGCCTGCGACAAATCCAGACTGGTAGCGGCCACGAAACGTACGTCCACTTGGACCGGTCGCCGGCCGCCGACCCGATAAAAAGTCCTGTCCTCTATTGCGCGGAGCAACTTGGCTTGCGCGTCCATCGGCATCTCCCCGAGTTCATCGAGGAACAGCGTGCCGCCCACCGCCTCGTCGAGAAGGCCTTGCTTTGCGTTGACTGCGCCGGTGAACGCACCTTTTTCATGCCCGAACAACTCGGCCTCGAATAAGGACAACGGAAGCGCAGCGCAGTTCAGCCGAACGAGGGGAGCGCTGCGGCGCGGGGAACCCGCGTGTATTGCCGAGGCAACGACCTCCTTGCCCGTTCCCGTCTCGCCTACGATGAGCACCGAAAGTTCAGAAGGCGCGATGCTTTCCACCAGTTGGTACACCTTGCGCATTCCGGGGTCTTCAATGATCGGCGTGTCGCCGTCTGCAGAAGCAACCGAAGCGATCCGCGGATTGCGACTGAGCACCAGCGTGTACGGTCCGATTTCGATCACTTCTCCAGGAACGAGCGCAGCGGATTTTTGCACGCACTTTCCGGCGACTTTGGTTCCATTTTTGCTACCTAGATCGCGCAGGATGAGTTGTTCGCCCAGTTCGATACTGGCGTGCTGTTTGGAAATAGACGGATGATTGAGAACGATCTGGCAGTCCGCGTCCCGACCGATGAGCACGAGGCGTTCCGGATCGAGGAGCACGCGCCGCAGGCCGCCCTCTCCGGCAATCAGCAGCGACCAGGCCAAGGGGCCGTCATCTGCGGCATTCAGTAGCGTGGTGTCGTCTCGAGACACGCAGGCACTCTAGGCTACTCCCGTGAAGTGGGCCAGCACCTAGCTAGGCTAAGTGCGCAACGCTCAAAAGCGACCGGAGGCACCCATGTAGTGCCCGCTCGAAGAGTCGCTGGATGCCCAGAGCAACAAAGAGCCCCCGCTGGCGAGTGCGACGCAGCCGACTACGAAACTGACGGTCGACAGGTTGGCGGCGTCGCGCGCATCGCGATAGCGATCGACGCCTTCCTGATCGCAGCGCTGCGCCGGGCAGTGGTCATCGCTCTCACTCTTCAAGGAAAGTGCGCGGACCGTGAAATACGTGCTCGCTCCCAGCCCGAGTACTCCCACACCGAGACCCACGTAGCCCGACGTGACGCGCAGGTCCGAGCTCGCGTCCCCGACCGAGTTGCTAGGCGCAGCCTGCTCTGAGCCCGGTGCAGCCGCGGGAGTTTCGCGCGGCGTCGGGGATGCCGACAAGGTTACGACAATCGGGTGTTCGCCGGGTGTAATTGGCAATCGGAAGCTGGAGCGGCTAACGCCAGATGTGCTTTCAACGACGAGGGAGTGCGCTCCCGGGTCCAAGGGCAAGCGTGAGAGCCAAGCCGCCCGCCCGAGCTCGCGGCCGTCGAGTTCAATGCGCACGATGTTTGCGTCCTGAGGGAGCTGCAAACGCGCGTAGCCCAGCTTCTTTTCGAGCTCGCTCGCGCGTTGCTGAGCGTACTCGCGGCGTGAACTCTGCCCCGCCTGGCGTGACAGCTCGGCGAGCTCCCGGAACTCCGCCCACGCGCTAGCGACTCGGCCCACCTTGGCGTGGCACTCGGCCAGATTGAGTAGCGTTCCCAGCGCTGGATCGAGACGCTGGCTCTCGGCGAACTTGGGGCAAGCGATCTCAGCTTTGCCCTGGTCAAGCAGCTCGCGAGCTTCGCGAAAAAGCGACTCCGCTAGCGCCTTGTCAGCGGCGTCCGCCTGAGCGTCACAAGTGAAGCCGAAAATGGATCCGAAGAGAAGCGAGATGAGGTAGCGATGGCGCGCCGGCACAGGTGGCCAAAGCCTAACATGGTCGCTCGCCGCACTAGTGCCGCTCGCTGAATCTTGGGTCTACTGGCGTCTTGGGAGCCGGGGCGCTGACGCGAGTTCGCGGCTTCGCACGCGGCGAGGGCAGCGCAGGCTTCGCTGCAGAAACGGCCGGTGTTCCCTGAGTTGGATCCGGCGCCAGGTCCCGCGGCTTGGGCAGCGCATTCGGCGACACGAGCCCGGAGTGCAGAGTCGCCATGGGGCCTCGTGGCGCGCCCAAGTACATTAGGGCCGCGATGCTGATACCGAGCGACAACAGCGTGATTGTGACCAGGACCCGGCGGGTCGTGAGGGTGGAGGTCGTCGGTGGCTTCGGTTCTGCCATTTGTGCCGGAGCGAAAGCCGCTGGCATCGGCAGCTCGGCCAAGACAGCCTCGGCAGTGGCGTAACGCTCTGCCGGATCCCGCCGCAGACAGCGTTGCAGCACGTGATTGATCGCTGGCGTGACAAGTTGGTTGTAGGTTGTCGCGTCAGCTATGACGTCAGAACTCAGTACTTTTGCTGCCATTTGCGCACCGCTTTCCGCACTCAAGGGCGGCCTCCCGGTGAATAGCTGGTACATAACCACGCCCGCCGACCAGATGTCCGCCCGAGCATCCACCCCGGCTGAGTGCCGCAGCTGTTCGGGGCTCATGTAGCGAAGCGTACCGATGACCTCGCCGCCGCTGGTGAGCGATGGGTCGCCTGCCGCCTCCATATCGTCTTTCATGCGTTTGGCGATGCCAAAGTCGATGATCTTGAGTTCCTCCGTTCCGTCGTTGCGCGCGCACAGAAACAAATTGGAGGGCTTCAGGTCGCGGTGCACAACACCGCTGCGGTGGATTGCGGAAAGCCCCGTCAAAAGCTGTCGCGAGAGGCTCAGCGCTTCATCAATCGAGAGCGGGCCAGTTTCCATACGCTTCGCGAGGGTGCGCCCGACCAAGAGCTCCATCACCAGGTACGGCGTGCCGTCGCCGGAAAAGCCGTAGTCCAATACTCGGCCCACATGGGGCGAATCGAGCTTGGCGGCGAGACGCGCTTCCCGCAGAAAGCGTTTGCGCGTGGTGTCGGACGCGCCTCCGTGTAGCAGCTTTACGGCGACGTCCTGCCCCAGGTGTATGTGCGTCGCGAGCAGCACCACGCCCATGCCCCCGGATGCCAAGATCCGTTGGAGCTTGTACTTACTTTCGAATGTGTCGCCGGGCGCGCGTCGCACCTTCTTTCAGTGGTCGCAGCGCACCACGTCAATGATCAATATGGCGAAGGGCGACTTGCAGAACAAGCGCTTGCCTTGGGTCTCGGTCAAGACGCCGTCCTGGAACGCCATGGGCAAGGGAACCCATGACGCGGAAATCGATCAAATGCTCAAAGCCCTGGACGCACTATCGGGACCCGTGTGGTTGACGATTCACCACGAACCGGAAGGGGGCGGCGCAAGCGGCAATACTCCTGACGACCCTGCGGGGCCCGCAGGACACGTGGCCATGAACAAGCGCGTGCGGCAGCGAATGACGGCGCTCAAGGTGGACAATGTGGCGCTCGCGCCCATTTTGATGTCTTACACCTGGAACCCGGTTTCCAAGCGTGATCCTGAGGCCTGGTATGCGCCCGGGATCTACGATTTTGTCGGTATCGATCACTATCAGGACTCTCAGGCCTCGTTGCTCACCAAAGTCTGGGCAGACGTGCGCACATGGGCGGGCGTCAAAAAGGTGGATATCGCGGTGGGCGAGTGGGGCGTCCGTGGCACTGACAAAGCGGCCGGCCAGCGTGTGCACGAGTGGTACGACCACGCTGCTGGTTCCAACAAGGACGGCAAAGGCGCGCGCGTCGTGGGTCTAGCGGCCTTCGACTCTGCCCTGAACTCGCCGTCCGGCTCCTGGGAGCTGAAAGGCGAGCAACTGACCGCTTTTCACCTCCTGCTCAAGGATACGCGCACGGCGACGGTGGTGCCTTGAAACCAAGCGACGGACCACCGAGAAGTACCGGCGACTCCAACGCTCCTCACGTGAACCTGCACAGATTGTGCAAACGCGCTCCCGCTACAAGGCATCGCGCTGCGTGTGCGCTTCCGACCGCACGGCGGTTCTTTTTCTCGGAGTCGTTGCACGCGCCACTCCAGGCCGCTTCTTTCAACTGTGGGGTGGCGTCTCCGTCCAGAACAAAGTGACCTCTCGCCCGGTATTGATCGGGAGCCGCGCCACTCGCGCACTCGGTAACCGGCGTACGCTGGCTCCCCGAATAGGGTCTCGTGGTACGCTGAGTCATGCGTTCGATTCCATGCGCCTTGGTCGTGATTTGTCTCAGCGGCTGTGGCTCGGACTCGAGCTCCGGAGCGGCTGGCCCCAACGACGGGGGCAGCGGCGGTGCGCAGCCCGACGCGGCTGTCGATGCATCACCCGATGCATTCGGTGGTCACGCCGGGCCCGGTCGCGTGGATACCGGCTGGGGCTCTGGCGGACTCGTCACCTTTCCAAAGGGTTTTGCGGGGGCTGCGCTTCGCCGCGACTCCACAGGCAGGATCCTCGTCGCGGGCGCGGATACCAACGCTTTCGTCGTCCACCGTTTGCTGGCTGATGGAACGTTTGACTCGAGTTACGGCAGCGGCGGCAACACTCGTGTGGAACCAGCAGCGGACACGCGCGTCGGCGTCCACGCCATGCTGCTCACTTCCGACGAGGGAGCTTTGATTGCGGGCTCGATCAACGACGCCGCCGGGACTGACGGCCAGGATGTCGGCTTGCTTCGTTTGCTGCCGGACGGAGGCGCCGACACCGGCTTTGGTACGAACGGCATCGTCCGCAGCGACCTCACTACGCAACCTGACTGGGCGCACGGAGTGGATGTCGATGCGACAGGACGCATCATCGCGACCGGGGCAGCCTTTGGCGGCAACAACGAGTTGGCCGTCGTTCGGTACACGGCGCAGGGTGAACTCGACACCACGTTCGGGACCGGTGGCGTTTCCCAACACGACTTGAGTCCTGCGTACGACGTCGGGCACTTCGGATTCGTGCTGAGCGATGGCGCGATCACTACGATTGGCGAGAGCGGTGGCACCGTGAACAAACCGTTTCGAGCGCAGCTGGCGTCCGACGGTACGCTCAAAACCGATGTGCTCCAGAACGGCTGGAGCAGCTTCTCCTTCGATTCAGGCGCATACAAAGAGCGCCCCTATGACGCCTATCGACGGGCTGACGACAGTGTCGTGGTTGCCGTTCGGCGCGCGAACAGTCCCAACATCAGGAGCGGCATTGCCGTCTTCACACCGGGGGCGACGTTTCCAGAACAGGTCAAACTGGAAGGGACGGAAGCATTCGCAGCACTGCAAACGACGCCCCTGGGGTTAGCGGAGCAGGCTGACGGCCGCATGTTGATCGTCGGTGCCTTCAGCAAAGGAAACGAGCTCTTTGTTGCTCGCCTGCTCAAGACCGGCGAGATCGACAAAGCTTTCGGTGAAAACGGAGTGATCAGCTACGGCATCAGCGTCAACTACGAGGCGCTGGGGTCGCTCAGTCCCTACGTTCGAGTAGTGACCGAGGCGGATGCCTACGCCTACGTGCTCGTGGCCAGCATGAAGTTCCCTACGGTCGGCACCGCACTGTTCCGGATCGAATTGTAGCGCTCGACCCGGCCACAAGCAGACGGACGCGCGCCCGCCCGGGGATGCAGTTCTGGAAAAGGTTGAGGCGACGCGCCCCCGCAATCGGTGCATGCGGGGGACGGGCAGCAACGCCTCAGCGGCGCGTCACCTTGGTCGGCGCGGAGAGCGACTTTTCGACCTGATTAAAGGTGTCGCGCAATGCGCCGCCGCCGGGCACCAAGCCGATGGCCGCAGAGAGCGCGCCGGCGGCATCGCCCCGTGAGAGCGCCGACACGCCGTCGAGGGACGCTTTGATGATGTTGAACCCAGGCAGCGAGCCGAGCAGCGAGGCAAAGCCGCCGGACTCTTCCGCTTCCGCTGCGGCGCCAGCGCCAGCTTCGTTGGCGCGGGGCATGGGTTCGCCGCGCATGGCTTTCGCGCGGATTTCTTTGCAAGTCACCGGGCTCACCAAGCTGCCCCCGCTAATCGCTTCACCCTTGTAGCAGCGTTCGCGATCCGCCTGGTATTGCTTCCCGGTCTCCGCCGCCATTTCCGTGACGGACTTTTGATTCTCGGCGCCCGCGGCTTGCGCAAACATGCCGTCGATGGATCCTTTGAACTGCGCTTCGTAGCGCTCGTCGCCGTGCACCTTGCGCAGCATGGCTTCGTACTGCTCTTTGACTTTGGCCACGTTGCCCTTGAGTCCTTTGGCGTAGTTGCGCGCGTCCGCCAGGCTCACTTCGGGTTCTTGCGGGAAGCTCTCCAGCGCTTTTTCCGCCAGCAGATCGAGGGCTTCGGGATTCTTGTTGTCGTTGACCACACCTTGATAGGTCGCCAGCACGCCCATGGACAGCGCCGCCACGGTCTCGATGCGTCGCTGCCGCTTGAGCCAACGCTGCACGCGGGCGTAGTCCGCGTCGTTCATGGTCATCTCTTGCATCTTGCGCGTGCGGATCATGCCGGCGACGCGCAGCAAGGTCGTCATGGACGACGTCTGCAGTTGATTGTTGGCCATCATGGTGGCCATGGACACGCTGCGCACCTGAGACTTGAGGTCGTTGAGCGCCGGTACTAGCTGCGCGGCTTTCTGGATCTCTTTGACTTCCGCGGGGGTCGCCTTTTTTTCAGCCATCTTGCGCGATAGCACTTGGATGCGCTCCACCACAGAGTCCGTCAGCTGCAAGAAGTCGCTGGCCACGGCTTTTCCGTTTTGGTCTTTCACGGCTTCGATGCGCATCTTGACTTTGGCTTGGCGCAGCGACGCGATGGCCTTGCTGGAAGACTGCGGCGGCGGCATACCGGGCGCCGCGGGTTCCTTGCCCAAGGCAAGTTTCAGCGCTTTGACCAGATCTTGCTCGGCCTTCTCGAGTTGTTGTTCCTCGATGTTGCCCATTTGCTTTTCCATCGCATCCGCTTGGGCTTCCTGCGCGCGAACCGCGTCCTTCTGTTCGTCGGTGACCAGCGGTTCGCTCTGTGCGGTATTCGGCTGTGGCGGCATCAGGCAGGCACCCAGTCCGAGGGAAAGCATCAGGAATGGTAAAGTTCGATTCGTCTTCATGTTCTTGGCTCCGGCTCCGCTCGCCGCCTCACGCTGGCGACTAGCCCCGGCGCAGAGCAATGGTTGTGCCAGGCTCGCTAGTGGCAGGAAACGGCAATCCCCTGCCGATCCGGTGCGGCTGCTGCACCCCGTAACACGGGCGCGACTGGGGCCGCTCTGCCACGCACTTTCCGGCGCCCACCGTCGCTGCTCAGCGGCGCCGTCGGCGCCAGAGTCCCAGCGCTCCGAACAGCACTAGCCACGCCGGCCCGGCGTTAGTCCCGAGGCGGTGGATGCTGCAACCGGAATCGTTGCCGGAGCCGCGTTTGGCGCCGGTCCCGGCGGGGGGGATCGGGTCGGGTTCGCCTTCGACGGGAGTGATTGGAGGCGGCGGCGGGATCAGCGAATCGTCGTGCACCCAGACTCCGAGCAAGTCGACCAGAAGATGGGTTCGGGAGTGTGCGTACACGCAAAGGCTGCCCTCGGGGCCAAGGGCGGCGACGCTGAGTGCGCCGATCGCTCCACCCGCTTTGAAGTTGAGGGACGATGTGGACGGAACATCGCCGCCGCACGCGTATGCGGATAGGAAGCCAGCATCGGTTGCGCCCACAGCGGTGATGTTGGCGACCACGGCCCACACGCTTTTCGGCATGCCTGCGAGACTCTGGATTGGCAGTTCGATCACCTGCCCGTTGCCGAGTCGCCCCTTGAACGCCGTGCTGTCGCCGCGGGTGTCGAGCAGGCGCTGCGGCTGCAGCGCTTGATAAGACAGCGGACCGTCCGGCGAGAGTCTCTGTGAACTTGCGGAGATCGAGAAGTGTCACTGACGGTGTCAGAACGAATTTGCAGCTCCCGCACCGCACTTAGCGATCAACAGGTGTCACGGGTGCCAAATCCTCTCGAAGATGAATGAGGACAACGCGGCGCTGCCGGAGGGCAACACGCCGATTCCGACGGGCTGCCACACCCATGGGCGGCTCAGCCCTGCGCGCGACGCCGCAAGACGAACGCCGCGCCGATGAGCCCTGCGAGCCACGTGATGGGCGTGGTCGGCGCTTTGGCCGGCACGCGGCAGCCGCAGCTCCCGTCGTCGCCGCTGTCCACGTTGCCCTTCGGCGTGGTGGCGCCGCCGCCGGTCGCCGCAGCGCCGCCCGTGGCGACCGCGCCCGCTTGGCCCCCGGCGTTGCCTTGGCCCCCCGCATTGCCTTGGCCGCCCACGTTGCCTTGACCGCCACCGCCGCTGGTGCCGCCTGCGCCGCCGCTGTTGCAAGCGGCTTCGCTGGAACACTGGCTCAACGCTCCAGAAACGCAGTCTTGGGTGCCGGGTGTGTTGCAGGTGGACATGCACGCGGTGGTGGTCGGAGCATCGCAAGGCGACCAACCTGTCACGGTGCAGGTTTGGGTCCCGGAGATGCCGCAGTCACCCGTGCACTGAGACGTGACGACTTGGGTCACGATCGTGCCGAGGGCGCTCTTTAGATCCGTAGGGTTCTGCGCTTGAAAGTAGCAGCTCGCGACGGTCGCGTTCGGGTTGCAGCCCGTGAGCGCGGTGCCGCCAGCCTGAGCCGTTTGGTTCAGCGCCTGGAAATTCACGTTGTCGCCGAAGCCGACCACGAAGGTCTTCACTCCAGCTTTGCTCAGCGCGTCGGCGCCCAGCGCGGACCAATTCTGCACACAGAAGCACCCGTCCGGTTGACTCGGCAGACATGTCGGGCAGGTACCGACGCCCATCAGCGTGCAGTCCGCGGCGCTGGCGCAAGCCGCGCCTGAATTGACGCTGCAGTATTGGTAGCCGTCCGTCACGAAGATCACGTAGTTGGCGTAACCGGGATCGGTGATCTTCGCGTACTTGGACGCTGCCATCAGCGTTTGCCCCGCCGGCGTCTGGTTGTTGGCCGGGATCACGAGGTTCTGAAGCGTCTGCTCGATGGAGGCAGCGGTGCCCGAAGCGGGGTCGACGAGCACTTCGCCTGTCGAGCACTGGCCGGCCTTGCCGGGAAACACCATCAACCCATACTGCGCCGCGTCCGGGAACGCCTTGAAGACTTCCTTCACCGCGGTCTGCGCGGCGGCCCACTTCGTAGTGGTGGCTGCGCCGTCGGGGATCTGACCCAGCATCGAAGTGGATGTATCCACCACCAAGAGAATGCGCGGCGGAGTGCAATCCGCAGCAACAGCCGGGGTGGATCCGAGAGCGGCAACCAGAATCGTGGCGAGGGCAACGAGATGCGAAAGCTTCATGATTGCCTAGATTAGCCAAAATCCGCCGTTGCCGGTACTCGTTCCGCCTTTTTGCTGGAAAGCGAGGCTGCCCGCGCGCCTCGTGGGCGCCCATACGCCCCGGGGCTTTGCGCGACGACCCGATCAGCCTTAGCTTTCCGCCGCCCATGGTCCAGCAGGTCGAAAGTGAAGCCCAAGCCCCGCCCGCGCCTCGGAGCGGCCGACTGCGACGCGCGGCCATATTGGGACTGCTCACCCTTCCCGCCGTGCTGGCGTTCAGCGTCGACTTTCCGCTCTGCCCCACGGCGGGGCTGTTCGGTATTCCGTGCCCGGGCTGTGGGCTCACCCGCGCAACGGCGGCGGCGCTATCCGGCCATTTCGCCCACGCCTTCGAGCTGCACCCCTTGGTCTATCTCGTTGCGCCCGTCTATGTCGCGGTCTTGGGAGGCTTGGGCTTCAGCTACGTGCGCGGCGGCGGCGACAAGCCCCTTGGCCCGCGCATGAACCTTGCCGTCAGCCTGCTTGCCATCGGGCTCTTCGTGCTGCTCTTCGTCCTGTGGATGGCGCGCTTCCTCGGTTACTTCGGGGGCCCCGTAGAAGTACAAACGCTGCGCAGCTGGTCTAGCTAGCCCGGGGAACGCTGCGGGTCGCGTCACATCGACGAACGCGTTCCGAGCATACCGCCCCAACTAACCCCGCACCACCAGCGTCAGCGCGGCCGCTGCGAGCACGACGAACAGCACACGTCGGAAGCGCTCTTCGTCAATGCGCGCGTGCAGCACCTCCCCCAGCGCGATGCCAATGCCCACCGCAGGGACCAGGCTGAGCACGGGCAATATCGTCTCCCCCCCGATGCGCCCGGACTGCGCGTACACCACCACCAGCGCGAAGTTGAGCACGAACCAAACCGTCGTCACCGTGCTGCGAAACTCACCCTTGGACAGGCCGCGTCGCCCGATGGCGTACACCAACAGCGGCCCACCGGTGGCAAACAGGCCGTGCACCACACCAGCGCCGAACAGCGCCACGGTCTGCGCAGGCTTCGACACCTGTACAACCAACCCGTCCGCAGCCGGACGCAGCCGCGCCCAGATCTCGCGCACGGCCAACACCAACACCAGCACGCCAAACACGCGCTTCAGCCAACTCGCACGCAGGTCGCCCAAGAGCCACACGCTCAGGCCCGCCCCAAGCAGCATCAAAGGCAGCACTTCCAAAAACAGCACGCGCCCGCGGATGGCCCGAAAGTGCCGCGCGATGATGTACCCCGTCTGTACCAAAGAAACCGGGACTGCCAGGGACAGCACCTCCGGCAAAGGCAGCAGCAACGCACCGAAGGTCACACACAAGACCATGCTGCCAAAGCCGATCATGGTTTGCACGGCGTAGGCAGAGAGCACCACCAGCCCAAAGGCTAGGAACGTCGAGTCGTACGCCACTCCGTGCTTTTCGGCTCAGACGTTGAAGCGGAAGTGCATCACGTCGCCGTCGCGCACGATGTACTCCTTGCCTTCAATGGCAAGCTTGCCCGCTTCGCGACACTTGGCTTCACTGCCCAACTGCACGAGGTCCTCCCACCAAATCACTTCGGCCTTGATGAACCCGCGCTCGAAATCCGTGTGAATCACGCCAGCGGCTTGGGGCGCCGTCGAGCCCTTGCGCACGGTCCACGCGCGAGTCTCTTTGGGTCCAGCCGTCAGAAAGGTGATCAGCCCGAGCAAGGCGTAGCCCGTGCGGATCACGGAGTTCAGTCCGGGCTCTGCCAGTCCGGCGCTCTCCAAGAACTCCGGACGATCCGCCGGCTCGAGTTCGGCGATCTGCTCCTCGAGGGCGGCGCAGATCGCCACTACCAGCGCAGCTTCGCTTTCGGCATGCGCGGCCAGAGCGCGGTAGTGGGGGTTTTCGCTTAGGTTGCGCAACGACGCCTCGTCCACATTCGCAACGTAGAAGACGGGCTTGGCGGTCAGCAGTTGCATGTGCTGCACGAGGGTCTGGGACTTCTCTTCCTCAAAGGGCAGCGAACGTGCGGGCTTGCCTTGATCGAGATGCGCCGCGAGCTTCTCGCAGACGTCCACAGCGAGTCGTTCAAGAGGGTCGCCGCCCTTGCTCTGTTTGCGGGCGCGGTCCAAGCGCTTTTGCACTGTATCCAAGTCCTTCAGACACAGCTCCGTTTCGATCGTGGCGATGTCCGCGACGGGATCGACTTTGCCGTCCACGTGGGTGACGTTTTCGTCCACGAAACAACGAACCACGTGGGCAATCGCGTCCACTTCCCGGATATGGGACAGGAACTGGTTGCCCAGCCCCTCGCCTTTGGAAGCGCCGCGCACCAAGCCAGCGATGTCCACGAACTGGATCGCCGTCGGCAGGATCTTTTCGGACTGAAAAACCTTGGCCAAGGGGGCCAAACGCGGGTCCGGGACGGGCACCACGCCAACGTTGGGCTCGATGGTGCAAAACGGAAAGTTCGCCGCTTCCGCCTTGGCCGTGGAAAGCGAGTTGAACAGCGTGCTCTTGCCAACGTTTGGCAGACCGACGATTCCGCAGGAAAAGCCCATGAGGGGCGCGGGCTTAGCGCACTTGGTTTCGGCTGTCGAGAACCGAGCGCGCGCGCCGTGCCCGCTGCTCCGCGTTACATGCGCTCGGCCAGCTTCTTGGCGCGCTCCCGGGCAGTCTGCAGAATCGGCTTGGCGTCCGCGTCGGATATCTCGAGCAGGCCGATCAGACTCTTGAGGATCTTCTCCTCGCCCTTGGTCTGCTTGCCGTCGGCGTGGGTCAGCAGCGCCGCATGCGCCAAGAGCAGCTCGCGATCAGCGCGCTCGAGCTCCGAGACGGGAATGTCGTCCTTGAGCGTACGCTTCTTCTTTGCATACTCGAGGATCTCTTTCTCGTCGGCTTCCTCGGCACCAAAGGCCCAGAGCAGCCCCTCGATGATGCCCTGCTCCGGCTCCTTCACCGAGCCGTCGGCCCAAGCCACCACCACCAGCGATTTGACGATTGTCTTTTCTTTCGGAGTCACCCCGGGACACTGCCAAAGCACGCGCGGGCTGGCAATGGGGGGGCGCGATCGCGGCGCCCCGGCCCGCCCGTCGATGCTATAAGCGTCCCGCGCCCGAACTTTCGGGCCCCAAGCACATGACGAGGGTTCGCCATGGATATGAATTTTTCGCCTGAGGACGAGGCCTTCCGCAAAGAAGTCCGTGAGTTCATCGCTTCGGCCCTGCCGCCCCACCTCAAGAAGAAAGCCGAGGCAGACGCCGAGTTCGAACACGACGAAGTCATGGAGTGGCACCGGATCCTCGCCAAGAAGGGCTGGGCGGCGCCGCATTGGCCGAAGCAGCACGGGGGCCCCGGCTGGGATGCCGCCCGTCGCTTTATCTTCAGCGCAGAACTGGAACTCTCCGGCGCGCCCCGGCTCTCGCCCTTCGGCCTGGCCATGGTCGGCCCGCTGATCATTCAGTTCGGCAATGCCGAGCAACAGAAGCGCTTCCTGCCGGATATCCTGGCGGGCACAAAGGTGTGGTGCCAAGGCTACTCAGAGCCCAACTCCGGCAGCGACTTGGCGAGCCTGCAACTGCGCGCCGAAGACAAAGGGGACCACTTCCTGCTCAACGGCCAGAAGACATGGACCACCTACGCGCAGTACGCGGACTACATCTTCTGTCTGACTCGCACGAACTCAGAGGCAAAAAAGAAGCAGGAAGGCATCAGCTTCATTCTCTGTGACATGAAGAGCCCCGGCGTCACGGCCAAACCGTTCCTAACCACGGGTGGCACGCCGGCCTTCTGCGAAACCTGGTTCGAGAACGTGAAGGTGCCCAAAGAAAACTTGGTGGGCGAAATGAACCAAGGCTGGACCTACGCCAAAGCGCTGCTGGGCCACGAACGCACCCTCGTGGCGGGCATTGGGATCTCCACCCGAGCATTGCTCCGCGCCAAACGCATCGCCGCGGAAACCCTCGCTGGGGGCCGACCGCTTTTGGAGGACCCGGTGATCCAAAACGAGATCGCCCGCATCGAGATCCGTCTCGAGGCGCTCAAGATGGCAAACTACCGCGCGCTGGCCGGCGCGCAGCTGGGCCACGCCCCGGGTCCGGAGTCGAGCATCCTGAAGCTGCGCGGCACGGAGATCCAACAGGCCTGCTTCGATCTCCTCATGAAGCTGATGGGGGAAAACTCCCTGACCTGGTTCAACGAACCCGGCGTCGTGCCTGACCGCGAGGAATGGATCCCCAGCGCCTTCAACTACATGCGAGCCGCAACCATCTACGCCGGATCCAACGAGATCCAGAAGAACATCATTTCCAAGATGATTCTTGGTCTGCCCAGCGCCTGAGGAGCCGAGTCATGGATTTCGAACTTTCCGAAGACCAGAAGATGTTGGTGGATACGGTGCAGTCCTTTGTGCGCAAGGAGTCACCCCTCGAGCGCATGCGCAAGCTGCGTGTGGACGAAGTGGGCTGGGACCGGGCCGTCTGGAAACAGATGGGTGAGCTGGGCTGGCTGGGGGTGATGTTCCCGGAGGACGCCGGCGGCAGCGCGATGAGCTTCGTGGAAATGGGACTCATCATCGAGCAACTCGGCACGACATTGGTGCCCGAGCCGGTCACGCCCTTGGTCGTGGCGGGCAGCGCGCTGGCCAGCGCCGGCAGCCCTGCGCAGCGAGAGCAATTCCTCGCTCCGGCCATCGCGGGCGCAACCAGCCTGGCCATGGCCTGCGAAGAGATCCAAAGCCGCTTTGACGTGCGCTGCGTGCACACCAAAGGCGAAAAGTCTGGCGGCGGCTACAAGCTCAGCGGTCAAAAACGCTGGGTGCAAAACGGCCACGCCGCGGACACGCTGCTGATCTCAGCGCGCACGTCCGGCAAAGACGGCGACGACAGCGGCGTTTCTCTCTTCATCGTGGACAAGGACGCGCCCGGTCTGACGCGCACGTCCGTCAAGCAGATGGACGGCAAACACGGCGCCATGCTGAAGCTGGACGGCGTCGAAGTCGGCGCCGACCGCGTCGTCGGCAAGCTCGACGGCGCCGCTGCGATCCTGGACGCTGCCCTCGATCTGGGCGCGGCCGCGGCGTGCTGCGAAGGCTCCGGCATGATGCAGGCCGTATTGATGATGACGCGCAATTACCTGACCGAGCGCAAGCAGTTCGGTCGCGCCATTGGCAGCTTCCAGGCCCTGCAGCACCGCTGCGTGGACATGTTCGTGGAAACGGAGCTAGCCAAAAGCACGGCCATCCTCGCCATGATCAAAGCGCAGGAAACCGACGTCTCGGAACGACAGCGCGCGGTCTCCGTGGCAAAAGTACAACTCGCCGAGAGCGGTGGTTTTGTCACGCGCCAGGGCATTCAGCTGCACGGCGGCATCGGCGTCACCGACGAACACGACGTGGGCCTGTACTTCAAACGCATGCAGGTGCTGTGCGCGCTGTTCGGCGACGACTTGTTCCACAGCCGACGCTACGCGGGCCTGCCGTCGTTCCGAAAACACGTTTCGTAGCGAGCGTGCACTTCATGATCTGCGCGCAGCCCCTGGCCGGCTGCGCGCTCGATCTGCTTTCTAGAGCAATTCCAAGAAACGCAGCACCACGCCGCTGCCGGCGACCCCAGGACGCACATCCCGTAGCATTTGCTCCGGGTCTATGCCCTCACCGAGCAAGATGTCGCGGCGCTCCTCGATGTACGCGCGCATCGTGACGTCATCGAATTCCGGGTGGAACTGCACACCCCACGTGCGTTCGTTGAAACGCAGGGCCGCATGAGGTTCCAGGCGCGTGCTGCCAAGCACTTGCGCACCCGGAGGCAACTCCACGACCGAGTCCACGTGGCTCATGTTGCACCAATAGTCGCGTGCTTCGGGCGCTGATACGACGTCGTCAGCATCGGCTTCGAGATACATCACGCTGCCCATCTCGCGCCCCGCAGGGTTCTTCGCCACTTGGCCACCCAGCGCTTGGCCAAGGAGCTGATGGCCGAAACAGATCCCCAGCGTGGGCAGTCCGTGATCCACCGCGCCCCGCAGGTAATCCTCTACCCCCAGCATCCAGGGCGCGCGCTCCGTGACGCTCGCCGCCGAACCCGTGATGACCAAACCGCCGAGCTCACTCGGGGCAGGCAGGTCATCCGCGCGGGCGTCCACCGTGCGCCAGGGCGCGCTCGGCGGAGCCAGCCGCCGGATCATGTCCGCAAATTGCCCCCGCTGCGCCGCCGCGCGGGGCACGGGGTCGCCAGTGACCAAAATGCACACGGGCTTCACCCGCGAAACATGGCGGTGCGTGCGCTGCAGCGCAAGTGGCAAGCAAAAGCGTAAACTCCGCCCTGCCCAAAGAAGCACCGCGCTGTCACATGCCGGTGCTACAAACCGGGCCCATGCGGATCGCCTCGATCACTGCAGAGCCCCTGAGCCTCG
>CBDUPW010000111.1:0-21053 GCA_965369205.1 uncultured Polyangiaceae bacterium
CCTTCTTGCGATCGATGATCTGCAAGAAGCCGTCTTCGGTGAAGCGCCCCACGTCGCCGGTCTTGAACCAACCGTCCGCGTCGAAAGCTTCCCGCGTGGCGGCTTCGTCCTTGTGGTACCCGGAAAAGACGACGGGACCTTTGGCCAAGATCTCGCCGTCCTCCGCCAGCTTGAGCTCAACGCTGGGGAACGGCTGCCCCACCGAATCAAATCGAAATGCGCCGGGGCGATTCAGCGTCAACGTCGGGGAACACTCCGTCAAGCCGTAGCCCTCGATGATCAGCAGGCCGCAAGCGTAAAACAGCTCTTTGACCTCTCGCTTCAGCCCCGCGCCGCCGCTCAAGCAGAAGCGCAAGCGGCCACCCGTCAACTCCGCCAGCTTCTTGCGCCGCGCGTCGCCTTCGGGCGCGGCGCCCGCCGCGATGGCCAGCTTCTCCCAGTACGCCGGCACGCTCATCAGCACATTCGGTTTCACCTCCGGCAGCTTGGTGAGCACTTCCGCGGGCGATATCATGTAGCTGGTGAACCCCAGGGTGTTGCCCAGGCACGCCTCGCCGAAGCCGAAGATGTGACTCATGGGCAGCCACAGCAGATCCACGAAGTCTTCGTCCAAGACCGGCGCGTTGCATTGCAGCCAATCGCGGCCGCTGACCGCGACGTTTCTGTGCGTCAGCGGTACGCCCTTGGGGTTGCCCGTAGTCCCGCTGGTGTAGAGCATCATGCCGGGCTGATCGAGGTCCACGGCGTCCATGCGCGCGCGCACGCTGCCCGGGTCTTCCTCGAGTCGCGCGGCACCGGCACTCTGCACCCGCGACCAGCTGACGACCTTGCGCTCGATTTCGTCGGCGCTGGGCAGTTTGTCGGCGCCTTGTTCGCGTAGTCCGCGCAGCACCGTCATGGGCTCGATGCCATCATCGAGCACGACGACCCGCTCCACCTGCCCCAGCGCATCCCAGCGCTTCATCAAATGCGCCAAAAGCGGCGCCGTGTCGACGTACACCACGCGCGCGTCGCTGTGTTCGATCACGTAGGCGGCTTGGTCCGCGGTGCTCGCGGGGTAGATCGGCACCAGCACGCCGCCGGCGGCTTGGATCCCCAGCGCCGCCATCATCCACTCCACGCGGTTCGGGGCAAACACCGCCGCGCGCTGTCCCAGCTCGAAACCGAGGCCCAACAAGTGGCTCGCCGCGCGCTCGATGCCATCGGCGAACGCACCCCAGGTCACCGCGCGCCAGTCGCCGTTTTCCGCCGGCAACATGAAGCGCGGGCGCGAGCGCCGCTCTTCCAGGGCGTCGAAGACCGCTCGCGGCGCGATCTTCAGTTCTTCGTATTTGGATAGTTCCAGCACGGCTCTCTTCTCACTTCACTTCGCGTTCGGCGCAACCGGATCCGCGCTCCTCACTTCGTTAGTACTCAGAAGCGTCGGACGCGCTCCTCACTTCCTTCGTACTCGGAAAGGGCGGGCGCAATCCTCACTTCGCTTCGTACTCGGCGAGCTTTTCTTCCAAGTCGAGCAGCTTGCTCTCTAGTTGGTTGAGCTTGTGCAGCGCGCGCTCTTGGTCCTGCTTGGTGGGCAGACCGATGTTGCCCCAGAACGAAGCGGCCTTCTTGTCGGCTTCGGCCTTGAACTTCATGCTCGCCGAAAGCATGGCGCCAGCGGGCTCCAGGATCAGCGGGCTCTTCAGCCAATGCTCCATGTACTGCGCGGTCGCACTTTCCCAGACGTTGAAATACTTCTTGTACATTTCCCAAGGGTTCATCTGCGTTGTCTCCTTCTTTTCAAACCGATGATGCGTTTAGAAGCCGATGCGGCGCACTTCCGCGGCCACGCTGAAATCTTCGTTCGTCTCGCCCGCCTTGCTGGTCACGCGCACCACCTCAGCGAAGCACTCGAAGAAAAACGAAACCTGCCGCTGCGAGGTGGCTGCACCGACCGCCGGCTCCACGGTCACGTGTGTGCGCACGCGGTGGGCCTGTTTGAAGATCAATGCCGGCAGCACCACGCCGCCCGTGGCGTCGACCTTCACGTCGTAGGTGTCCTTACCGGCGTAGGGCAGTCCGCGGATCATTCCGTTCTTCACCGTGCCCACGGAAACGAATTGCACGCCGGGCTGTAGCGGGAAGCGCAGCACCTCCACGGGCGGCTCGTACACGATGAGCGTCTTGCCGTCGGCAGGGTTTTCCTCGCGAGAGGCGAGCCCCAAGAGCAAGAGCGCGCCGTCCGTATGCAGGCCGATGTTCTCCGTGGTGCCGCCGCCGTCGAAGGGCGTCACGAAGGCGTCCGGCGGAAAGCTCGCTTCGTACCACTTGCCCGCGACGCTCTGTGGCGTGATGCGCGCTTCTTGATCGTCGGCGAAGTCCGTCGAAAAGTCCCACACCGTGCCCTCGGGCCCTGTGCCGCCAACGACGTCGGCGTTGCGGTCCACACCGGGGGGGGAGAGCAAATACGACACCGGCGTGCCGATAGCAGGGCGCACTTCGCTTGCGTCGATCTTGCCGTCGAGGTTCGGCACGCATTCAAGCGGTGCGGGCTGCGCGCCGGTGTAGGGCGTGCGATCCGGCGGCTGCGTGGCGTTGTCGCCGCAGCCTGCGGCGTACAGGGTGCAGGCCAGCAGGACGAATTTGTGACTAGAAGTAGAACGCGGCACGGGCCCTCCACAGTTGTGCATTTTCGCTCTTCAACCCAAGCGCCGGATTGTCCAAACCCGCCATGGGGAACAGCGTGGCTTGTTCGAGGGCGAACTCGAAGCCGTCGTGGCTTCTATAGGCAATGGTCTCATTGGTCTCCACGCCCAGCGCCGCTTTGCCGCCAGGCGTCGAGGTGGCTTCCACCGCCCAAGACGCGATCACGGCGACTTCCAGGGAAAGCTCGCCCGTGGGCATGTTGAGCAAGGTCCAGCGTCCGTGGGGCCGCAGATACACGGCGTCAGTCACGGTGCCGATGATCTCGCGAAACAGGATCCGGTCCACGCGGTAGTCCGGGTGGAAGCGGAAGTTGTTCACGGTGTTGTCGAAGGGCGGCCGCGCTTGCGCGCCGTCGAGATCTCCCGCCACGGGTACCGGCGCGCCCACTTTCGGAAACGCACCGAAGCCCGGCGCCGCATCGCCGCTGGCGTAACCCGCGTCGAGCCCACCCGCGAGGGCCGCCGCTTCGTCCCCAAACTCGGACTGCAGCGCCGCGCCGAATTGATCCGATGTCGCCGCCTCCCGCACCACCACGCCCGGGATCAGCGACGGCTGGTCCACTTTGGCATTCAAGTACGCGCCCTCGAACTCCACGCGCACGCCCTTGCCAACGAAGCGCAACCAAATGTCCGCCGCCGTCGCCGTGTAGCCCCGGGACACCACCTGGTTTTCGTCGATGGCCCCCGGGGTCGCAGTTGGCAGATAACCCGCCGGCACGTCGTCCTTCTGCCAACGCCGCGACACATACGCGCCGTAGTCGAAGGTGTATTTGCCCGCGTCGCTGCGTCGCTTCTGCGCCCAATCACTGCGATGGCGCATGAACGCGAAAGTCAGCGTGTGCACGTTCGTCTCCGGGGCAATGTCGATCACGCGGCTCTCGCTGCGATCCGGCACGAAAGGCCCCGTTGCTGAAAAGTCGTACGCCGCGGCCCACAGGTGGTGCGCCAAGGGCGTGACGAAGGCAACGCGGTCCGCGGAGTCCCCGGAGTCGCAATCCGCGCAGTCGCCGGAATTGCTCAGCATGCCAAGCCCCCAGTGACTGCCCATGCGCCCGACGGCCAGCACACCGAAGGGCGTCAACGCTTCGCCCCAGACGCGCTTGATCCGGATCGGGTCGTCGGGCGAACGCTGCGTGCCCGTCGCCGACGGAATGCCATCCGGTCGGCTGCCAAGCGCCACGTTGTCGAAGATATCGATGCGCGCCTTCACCGCGACGCCACCCCCGGGTGCGAGGAACGCCAGATCCGTACGCAGCCGCATGTCCGCGTGGGTCAGGGTTTGGCCCTTCGGATCATCGATGGGCACCGGGTACAGCAGCTGCCCCGAGGGCGTCGGTCCGCGATCGAGATCCAGGTTGTACAGCAGCGCGGCCCGCGTGCGGAAGGAGCCGTCAATGAGCACGGTCTCCGTGGGCGCGACGCCCAGGTCCTTGCCGTAGTCCGCGAAGCTGGTCGCGCGCGCCGTCGTGCTGAAGGACGCGAGCGTGAGCGCGAGCAGCGCCGCAAGCTTCGTGGGAGCGGCTGATAGCGCGCGGCGAAGACCGCCCGGTCGTGCTCCGCGCGGCCGCTCCCTGAGCCCGCCCTCCGTGCAAGACCAAACAGGGTTCCGCGCGCATGACGCCACGGACCGCGAGAGGAGCGCGTTCATTTGCCGCCCCCGTCGTCGAAGGGATTGGGGGAGAGTTTGTTGGGTGGCGCGCCCGGTCCATCATCGACTCCAGCCGGGTCCGTCGCCCGCGGCGGCGCCGACTTCCCCGCCGGCACCGGCGATTTCGTCTCGGTCCCCGCGGCTCCTTTCGTACTCGTACTCGCACTCGAGCGCGGTGCTTCTCTGGAACTCGTACTCGTACTCGTACTCGTACTCGTACTCGAATTCGCGCGTTCACGGCCGGCACGCGTGCCCGCGCCGGCAATGTCTTCGCTGAGGAAAGCGCTCAGCTCGCGCGTCGATTCCGCGGCGGCCTCGATCATCGGAAAGTGCCCGCAGCGCGGGTAGACCACGAGCTTGGCGCCGGGCAGCGTGCGTGCCAGCCGTTCGCCGTAGTGCAGCGGCGTGATGCGATCTTCGCGGCCCCACATGAGCAGCGTGGGTTTGTCCATCTTGGAATAGCGCTGCTGCACCTGGTCGAAGTGTTGGCTGCGCGCGGCGGCCAGGGCGGCGGCGGTGCTGCCGGGGCGCTCTAGGCCACGCTCCACTTCTTCCACGAACGCTTCGGTGACGTAGCGGCGGTCGAAGAACGCAGACGCCATCTTTTCGTCGATGCGCTCGTCATAAAAGGCGCCGAAGATCAGCTCGCCCAGGCCGGGCGCGCGCGCCATGTGGAAGGCCGTCGGTAGCTGCTCTTCGAACACCCAGGCGTCGTACAGCGCGACGCGGCGCACGCGCTTCGCGTCGTTCAGTGCCAACTGCATGGCGACGGAGCCGCCCCAGGAGTGCCCAACGACCGCAACATCGTCCACTCCGCGCTGATCGAGCAGTGCGCGCACGATCTGCGCCTGTGCCCGCGGCGAGTAGTCGCCCGGAGGCCGATCGCTCCACCCGAAGCCCTTCAGATCCAGCGCGATCACGCGATGCCGTTGGCGCAAGGCCGGCCGCACGCGCTTCCAGTTGTCGAGGGAGGATGCAAACCCATGCAGCAGCACCACCGCCGGGCCTTGACCCTCATCCACGTAGCGCACGCGAGTGTCGCCAACCTGCGCGTAGCGCGCATCTTTCGGCTCGCCGGGCAGCGCGCCGCGGTGGAACGCCGGCGAGCAGCCGCTCACTGTCAATAATGCCACGAGCGCAATGACGAAACCGAGCGCAGTTCCAAGGTTGCGCCGGGCACACCAGTCGCGCGCCCGCTGCAGCTGCGGCATGCTGCTTCGCACCAGCGCAGATCTCGAAACCTCTCGGCGCGCCACGAGCCAAACCCTCAGGGAGACAGCCGGCGGATCTCTTTGGCTTGAGAGAACTCGACCGCCGGCTCGTTGTCGTTGGACGTCACCGTCGCAATGGTGCCGAAACACTCGGTGACGAAAGCAAAACTGCGAATGGTGGTGGTGAGCAGCCCCACGGTGCGGGTCAGGGTGCTCGCCGCGCGCAGTACAGCGAAGTCCGCGAAGGGCGTCTGGGCCACGCCGTGGGCATCGATGCTGAAGTCGTACTTTTCGGTGTAGAAAACCGTCACGCCTTGGGCCACGCCGGTCACCGTGCTGGTGGTGGTCCACTGCTTGTTGGCCGTCAGCGGGAACGAAAGCGTGGTGACGGGCGGATCGTATTTGAGCTCCGTGCGCGTCACGCCGTCGGTGGGCGAAGCGACGCCGATCAGCGAGAGCTTGGTGGCGTCCAGCTGGAAGACGCCGAGCAGCTCGGAGCTGTCCGAAAGACGCGTGACGTAGGTGGCCCCCGGGTACTTGCCGGCGAACCAGAACTTGTCCGGCGCCTGGGTTTCCACCACCACGAGGTGATCCCCGTTGAGCCCGGCCTTGAGGTTCCAGATCCGGCTGCCGTCACTCTGCTTGGCGCCCGCGGTGCCGACCTTGGCGTCGAGGCCGACGAGAAACTTCGCATTGAGCCCAGCGGCAATCGGCACTTCGGCGCGCTCGATGCTGCCGTCGTTGTTCGGCAAGCACGTCGCACTGCCGCCGGAGCCCGTCCCGGCGCTGCCACCGGTGGCACCCGCGCTGCCAGCTGCGCCGCCTTGGCCCCCGACGCCCCCTGCGCCCCCTTGACCCGCGCCGCCACCGACGCCCGGCGATACGCAGCGCCCGGCGTTGCAGGCGCCACTGGTGCAGTCCGCCCCGGTGTTGCATTCATTGGCGCCATCGGACGCAGAGCAACCGATGACGGACAAAGCCGCGCACAAACCCAAAAAACCCAGAATGTTGCGCCGCAGCATTGTCACGGGCCATGGATATCCCCGAGGGGCCCATCGGTCAAGGAAGTTTTTGCACTGCACAATGGACATTGCACGTTTTCGTGCTTTTTCAGGTTTTCCGTTGCGCCGCTTTGCTGCGACGCAGTAAACCTGCGCTGTGGCGGTCGTGATCAAGAAGTACAGCAATCGGCGTCTCTACGACACGGACGAGAGCCGATACATCACTCTGGACGAGCTGACGGACAAGATCCGGTCGGGCACGGACGTGCGCGTGGTGGACGCGAAGAGCGGCGACGACCTGACCCAGGCCACGCTCACGCAGGTCATCCTGGAGACGAGCGCGGCCAAGCTGCTGCCCGTGCCGGTGCTGATGCGCCTGATCCGCATGAAGGACGACGCGCTCGCGGAGTTCTTCGGACAGTACGTGGCGATCACCCTGGACATGTATCTGCAGGCCAAGCAGGGCGCGCAGGCGATCCGGCCGTACTTCCCGCTGGCGTCGGTGCCGTTTTCTGCGGGCGAGACCTTGGCGCGCATGCTCGGCGGCTTGAACCCCTGGGCCGCGCAACAAGCGCCACCACCACGGGCTCAAGAACACGCGCACGCGCATGCGCATGAGCACGAGCATGATCACGACCGCGATCGCGATCGAGGCGGCGAGCGTCGGGATAGCGACGTGGAAGCGCTTCGCAAGGAGCTCGAGGCCCTGAAGAGCGAGCTGCGCGGCGGAAAGAGCAAGCCCAAGGGCAAGCCCAAACCGAAGCCCAAACCGAAGCGCAAGAGCCCGACCAAGTAACAAGATCGGGTGCTCCTGCCCGGATTCCGAGCGAAGGGAAGACTCATGACCGTCAGCTGAGTCCTCGCAGGGAACGCTCCGCACTCGCATTGCCTTGCGCTCGCAAGGAACGCTCCGCCACCCGCATTGCCTTGCGCCCGCGTGCGTGCGGTGGGAAATACTCCGTGCATGCCCCGGCTCTGCGTCTCCGTTGCCGCGATCGCATTCGTCTCGGCGTGCTCGGGCGCGGATCCGCACGGCGGCGTGGACTTTGACGCCGGTGTGGACGGCAGCGGTGGCAGTACCGTCGCGGACGCCTCGGGCTTTCCCGACTCGAGCGCCGACGCGGACGCCGCCGCCGCGCCGAGTTGTAGCGCCCACGGTGAAAGTGGCAGCTGCCTCGATGTCGCCGACTGCACCGCACCTGGCTACACGCCGGTTCCGGGTTTCTGCGACGGCCCGACGAACATCCAGTGTTGCGTCCCCACCCCCAGCGGCGCCAGCTGTGATCCCAACGCGCAGCCACAGCCAAACACTGGCCTGGTGGAAGCGCCCGGCAGCGGCGGTTGCCCGAGCGGCATGCTGCGCATCAGTACGTTCTGTATCGACCGCTACGAAGCGCACCTGGTCACCTATCCCTATGGCGCGCCACTGTCCCCGTACTTCAACCCGGGCAGCGCGGCCGTCATGGCGCGCAGCGCCGCGGGCGCCATTCCACAGGGCTACATCAGCCAATTGCAGGCCGCGGCTGCCTGCGCCAACGCGGGGAAACGACTGTGTAGCGACGCGGAATGGCTGCGAGCATGTGGGGGGCCGAGTGCAACCACGTATCCCTACGGCAACACTCTGCAGAGTGGCGTGTGCAACGACCACCGCGCGGGGCACCCCGCCGTGGAGTACTTCATGACCAGCGACAGCTGGATCTGGAACGAGCTCGATCATCCCTGCCTGAACCAGCTAGACAGCAGCTTGGCCGCCTGCGGTGCTTACTCCGGCTGCACCAGCGCCGAGGGCGCCGTGGACATGATGGGCAATCTCCACGAGTGGACGGCGGATCCCGCGGGCACTTTTCGTGGCGGCTTCTACGTCGACACCGTGGTCAACGGACCGGGCTGCGACTACGTCACGAAAGCCCACGACGTGAAGCACTTCGACTATTCGACGGGCTTTCGCTGCTGCGCGGACTGACGGAAAGCCCGCCCTCAACCCGGACGGGAAACCCGGACGGAAAACCCGGGGGCCCGGACGGGAAACCCAACGGGCAACTTGGACGGCCAACCCGGATGGCCAACCGGGGGGGAAACGCGGCGACAAAATCGATAAGTATACGAAGTATTTTTCGGCTTCGGCCGATGGCCAACCCGGACGGCCAACCCCGAAACGGGCAACTTCGGCGGCCAACCCGGACGGGCAACCCGGGGGTGCGCGGCGACAAAAATCGATATGTATACGAAGTGTTTTTCGGCTTCCCGCCGACCGCCAACCGGGACGGCCAAACCCGAAACGGGCAACTTGGACGGCCAACCCGGATGGCCAACCGGGGGGAAACGTGGCGAGAAAATCGATAAGTATACGAAGTATTTTTCTGCGGCGTCCCCCCCCCCACGATACCCGCTGCTTTCGCGCATCTTCGGTGGGCGCGCCCTCGGCCCCTTCGCACAGTTGGGGGAAACGCCCTCGCCCCCGCTCGGGCGCTGCGGGTCCCACCGTTCCGCCACCCAGTTGTTGCGCTGCAACATTTTTCCGTTGACAGGCATCCGGCCAGGACTTACTCATTCGGGCGTTCGCAGCTGAATCAGGCTGCTCCACGCAGAAAAGGAAGTCTTTCATGTTTATGCCCAACTTTACGCAACCGCAGCAATTTTTCACCGCCTGGAACAAGGCCGCCCAGGATCACCTCAGCCGCCTGGAGACCCTGAACGGCCAGATGGCCAAGCTCTCGGGCCAGGGCGTCGAGCGCGCTCAAGAAGCCATCGAAGAGAGCGCCAAGCTGATGAAGGAGTCGGTGACCTATTCGCACCAGCTCGCGACGGAATGGCAGAAGCTCAGCCTGGAAGCCATGAAGAAGTCCGTCGAAATGATGGGTCAGTCCTAAAGGAGCCCCCAGCCGATGCCCGCTGAGCCCACGCCCAAAGACACCCTGCTTCAAGACGGCACGGCCAAGCTGTACCGCTTTCGTCGCCCGAACGACTCGGCGGCGAAAGCGGCGCTGCCGGTCTTGCTCGTGCCATCCATGATCAACCGCTGGTACGTACTGGACCTGCGTGAAGGCGCGTCTGTCGCGTCCGCGCTCGTCGATGCGGGCCTGGACGTGTACTGCCTCGACTGGGGCGTGCCGAACGACGAAGATCGCTACCTGGAATGGGACGACTTGGTGCAACGGCTCGGCCGCATGGTGCGCCGCGTACAGCGTGAGTCTGGTGCGCCGAAGATTGGCGTGCTGGGTTACTGCATGGGCGGCACGCTAAGCAGCATCTACGCGGCGCTGGAACCCGAGCGCATTGCCGCGCTGGTGAATCTCGCGGGCCCGGTGGACTTTTCGGAAGCCGGATTCTTGGGACACATGACGAACCCGCGTTGGTTCGATCCCGAGGCCATTGCCTCGGCCGGCAACATGCGCGCGGAGCAGATGCAAGCGGGCTTCGTCGCGCTGCGCCCCACTGCGCAGCTTGCCAAGTGGGTCAGCTTCTTGGACAAGCTAGACAAGCCGCAAAAGATGGAAGCGTTCCAAGCCTTGGAAGAGTGGGCCAGCGCCAACATCTCGTTCCCGGCGCAAGCCTACGTGCGCTACATCCGCGAGCTGTATCAGCAGAACGCGCTGGTCAAAAAAGAGCACTACGTCGCAGGCCGTCAGGTCGACCTGGCGCGCATCGACTGCCCACTGCTCACCGTGGTCACGGATCGCGACGTGATTTGCCCGCCGAAGGCCGCGCAGGGGCTTGGCGCCCATGTGTCCTCGACGGACCAGGAGGTCCTTGTTATTCCCGGCGGACACGTGGGAGCCGTTGTAGGACCACGGGCGGCGGACACGTTGTATCCAAAGTTGGCAAGCTGGTTTGCGGACAAGCTCGCTTAGGAAACGGCGAAGAGGCCAAAGGTTCGGTAAGAGATGGAACAGGAAGACGGAAGGCTGTTCACCCTCAAATTCTGATGTCGACGACTCAGTCAGCGGAGACCCAAGATGAAACTCAATGAACTCAAAGTGATTGTGACCGGCGGCGCGCGCGGGATGGGCGCGTACTTCGCCAAAGAGCTTGCCAGCGCGGGCGCCAAGGTCGCGGCCTTCGATGTGGACGAAGCGGGCCTGGCGGAGCTGCCCAAGGGCATCGAGCGCCGGCGCGTGGACGTGTCCAAAGAAGCGGACTGCATCGCAGCCGTGAAGTGGGCGGCGGAGACCCTGGGCGGGCTCAATGGGCTGGTGAACAACGCCGGCATCATTCGCGACGGGCTGTTGGTCAAGAAGGACAAGAGCAGTGGCGAAGTCACCACGCTCTCCACCGAGGACTGGAACGCGGTGATCGGCGTGAACCTCACTGGCGCGACGCTGATGGCACGGGAAGTCGTGGCCGAAATGGTGCGCCGCGAAACGCGCCCCGGCGTGATCGTCAACATCTCCAGCGTGTCGCGCCACGGCAACCGCGGCCAGAGCAACTACGTGGCCGCCAAGAGCGCCTTGGCCGCCAACACGGTGACCTGGGCGCGTGAGTTCTCGCGCTTTGGGGTCCGCGTTGGCTGCATCGCGCCGGGCATGGTCGAAACGCCCATGACCCAAGGCATGCACCAGAAGGCCCGCGACGCGCTGGTCGCCGCCATTCCCGTGGGGCGCATTGGCGTGCCGGAAGATCTGTGGCTCGCGGTCAAATTCGTGATCGAGTGCGACTACTTCAACGGGCGCTGCGTCGACGTCGATGGTGGTCTGACGATGTGAGCTTTCCGCCGTGATCTCCGCCGGAGCGCGGCGGCCGCGACGGGTCTTTTTTCTAGGGGAAGGTAACGCGATGTCTCTGTTCACTGATCGCCCGCTGGTTTGGGTGTTGTTCCTCATCTACATGGTGGCGACGGGCTGGCTTGCCTGGCGCGGGCACAAGAAGACGACGGACATCGCCAGCTTCGCGGTGGGCTCGGGCGACATGCCCGCGTGGGTCGTGGGCATCACCTTGGCCGCCAGCATCGCCAGCACGGCCACCTTCGTGATCAACCCCGGCTTCGTGTACGTGCACGGCCTGTCGGCGATCGCGCACTTGGGCATCGCCGCTGGCGCGGGCATCGTGATTGGGCTCTTCGCGCTCAGCTTCGGCTTCCGCCGTTTCGGCGAGAAGGTCCGGGCGCTGACCCTGCCGCAGTGGATGAGCGAGCGTTTCGGTTCCCGCGGCCTGCGCATCTTCTTCGCGCTAGTTAATTTGCTCAGCTTGTCCTTCGTGGTGCTGATCATCGGCGGCATCAGCATCGTGATGCAGCAGACCCTCGGGCTTTCGAATCAAGCCAGCTTGGTGCTGACCGTGGTCTTCGTATTCTCGTACGTTTTCGTCGGAGGCACCTACGCGCACGCCTACACCAACACGCTCCAGGGGATCGTGATGGTCGGCGTCGCCGCTTTGGTCGTCGTTAGCGGGTTTCACTACATCAGTGACCTGCCCGGCAGCGTCGGCGCCGCTCTGGCCGCGCAGGATCCGAATCTGGCCGAATGGGTCAACCCCAAGAGCGCGCTTTTCGGCAGCACCTTCAGCGTGTGGATCAGCGGCTTCTTGATCGGCTTTGCGCTGGTGTGCCAGCCGCACATCCTGACCAAGGCGCTCTACGTGAAGTCCGACCGCGAGGTGCGGCGCTATCTGGGCGTGTGCGTCGCGGTCTCCGTGGTGTTCACGGCGCTGTTGCTGGTCGGCGTCTACGCGCGCCTCATGGGCTTGCCCGCGGAAGCCTTCGTCGACCCCGCCACCGGCGCCTTCAGTCAGGACCGCGTGATGGCGGTGTATCTCGCCCAGAGTTTCGGCCCGGTACCCCTGGCCGTGATCACCGTCGCGCTGCTTGCCGCGGGCATGAGCACCCTCGACGGCATCTTGGTCGCGCTGTCCAGCATCGCCGCCAACGATCTGTTCACGCCCCTAGCCGAGCGCAATCTGCTCAAGGACAAAACCCCTGAGCAGCGCGCCCACATCGCCCACCGCGCCAGCCAGGTGATCTTGATCGCCATTGGCCTGGTCGCGTTCATCATTGCGCTGAATCCGCCAAAGCTATTGGGGATTTTTGGGATGGTCGGCGTGTACGGCATCGTAGCGACGAGTGCCGTGCCCATTGCCGGCGGCATCTTTCTACGGGACATGAACGCCCGCACTGCCTGGGCTTGTGCTGTCTCTGGGCTGGGGGTGCACTTCGCTCTGTACCTGCTCGCCAGCTGGGCCCGCGGCGCAGGACAGGATGTGCGTGGTTACGGCTGGCTCGGCTGGGCCCTCGACAGCAGCGCCATGCAGGGCGGTCTGCTCAACCCCGCGGTCACCGCGACCTACGGGTTGATCACGAGCGGCGCGGTGCTATTGGTGGCGATGCTCGCGACCCGCATGGCGTCGCAGCGCACGCGCTTGACCGCGCCGATTGTGTGACGCGCGGCTGGCAACGCACCTCACCGATCGTGTGACGGGCGCCTGGCACCATTCCGTAGCGATCCTGTGACACACCTCGGGATCGAAGCCTTTGGCCCCGAACGCCAACATGGCATGCTCCCACTTGCGTGGAAAAGACTCGCGGCTTCGCACTGATCCTGGCCTGCCTGACCGGCGGCGCCTGCGAACGTCCAACCGAGCAGCGCCAGACATCCCCCGCTGATTCACCACGGCAAAGCGGGCCCTGCCAGCCCGGTCCTGCGGGTCCCCCAGTCACCACGGACCACCCTCTCGCCAAGGCCTTCGCTACCTGCGAGCAGGCATGTTGGGAGCTCGAGTATTTGGCGCCTGCGGGCGGCGGCATGCCCGCGAGCGCAGAGTTGGTGTCGTGTGTCATGACCCCGAATCGAACCGGCGTGCGCTGTGTCGTTCAGCATCTGCGAGTGTGTCGAGAACCGAACACACCATATTGAGCGGCGCGGGATCGCGCGCGCCGCTCAATTACGCAGACTCGTTTGGCATGACAGTCCGCGTGCTGGGGCTGTGTTGGCTCCGCCTCGGCTGCGTGGGGACGTCAGTGGTAGAGCACCGTTCCCAGCAACGCGAAGTTTGCGACTGTGATCTTCTCGTCAATCAGTGCGTCGGTGTTCGTCACCGAGCCGCCAGTGGCGCGGCCAAGGATGCCAAGGGACCACTGCTCGGCGATCCAGAAGTCGTAGCCTAGAAAGATGCCGCCGCCGGCGCCCGTCGCGTTGCTGGACTTCTCGCTGCCGTCGTTGTTTGTGACGTTGGCGATGGCGCCACCGACGATGAGGCCGGCGTGAAAACCGCCATCGGGCACGAAGAACCAGTCCACAAACGGACCGATGATGCCAAAGTTGAAGTTGTTTTTGCTCTCACCCTCGACGGATCCGATCTTGACGTTCGGTTTCTGCGCTTGACTGAAGAAGTACGCGCCACCGATCACGAGACCATCCGCGGGGGTTCCGCCGAACATGAGATCCAGACTGAACGCGCCACCGCTCAATTCGATGTCGTCGCTGACTCCGTCTACGGAGATGGTCGCGCCGAGGGCGCCTCCGCCGATACTTCCGCGAAAATAGAAACCATCGTGGAAATGAACACTTGGATCTGCACCAGCCGCCGGCGGGGGCGGCGGCTCGTATGCACCCGGCTGCTGGTAGTTCCCAGGCGGCGGCTGTTGGTAGTTTCCCGGGGGCGGTTGGGACGCCGGCGGCGGCGGCGGCGGAGTTGCCGGCGGCGCTGCTTCGGCCGCTGGGGGCGGGGCCGGAGGAGGAGCGGGAGGATCCGGCGGGGCGCCCTGGGCAAATGCGCCAGCGGCGAGAAAGGACGAGGCAGCGACCATAAGAACGGTGATGAAATGACGTTGCATCAGCGAACCCAACTCTCGCGCCGGCACGCAGTCAATAGGCTGTCGACGGCCTGAGCCTCCAGCCGGGTCCCGGTGTGGGGTCGGCGAAACGGTATTCCCCGCGCCCGCCGCTGAAGGCGTAGCCAGCACCTCGATGACGGCGCCCTCGGCGCGCGTCCGTTGTTCGGGTTCCGGGGTCGCGGCGCTCAAACTCGGATCAGCTCGAGGTGTCGGCCCGTGGCCTGCGCGAGGGGACCGATGTCGCGGCGCTCAAACTCGGATCAGCTCGAGGTGTCGGCCCGTGGCCTCCGCAGTACAACCACGAAACGGAGGAAGCGGCGCAGATCCTGGCTTTCCTGCTGGGTGTGCGGTTCCCCCGCGCCAGGGACCGTTGTGGGTTCGTCGCGAGTGCGCGGCGCTTCTTTTCGACTCGAAGGTGGAACGTTCCCCGCACGCTAGGGACGTGGAGCCAAGTGGGGCCACGCCGGGCGTGATAGTTTGGCGCCCATGAATCGTCGCATTTGCCTGCTCGGCCTGCTGGGGTTCGTGGCTGCCGCGTGCACGCCCAAGCCTGCACCCGGCCCTGGCGGTTCGGCCAGCGCGACGAATCCGGATCCAACGACGTCAGCGTCCACGCCCGCCGCGCCCCCGGCCAAGCCTACGACTGCGACCGCACCGACAGAAGAGGGCGAATCGGCGGACACTTGGTTTGTGGTCAGCGGGGACGGCGTCGAGCTGGGCGTGATCGAGCTGCGCGCGGGGAAGCCTCCGAAGCTGGAGATCGTGACCGACGGCGAGGCGGCGCAGGCGCTTCAAACGCGGCTCAAGGCGGTCGGCGGCCCTGACGGCATTGCTCTAGAAATGCACTTGCCGCCGCCCAGCGGCAAAGGCCGCGGCCCGCTCGGCGCACGCATCGTCAAATACGACGACAAGCTGTATCGCCACGCTCTCAAACAGGAGCTGGAGCCGAAATACTCCGTCAAGGAAGTGCTTGCGCTGATTGACCCGCTACCGCCGCCGACCGTGAAGAAGCTGCACGTATCCCGTAGCGGCGATAAAGTCGGCAGCGTGGACTTTGGCGGGACGCCGCCAAAGGTGACGCTGCATACCAAGAAGTCCGACGGCGATTTTCTCAAGAGCCACATGGAGCGCGTTGTCGAACTCGGCGCGCTCAAATTCCGCTACCACCGCCAGCCGGCCGGGGGCACAGACACGCTGGTCGTCGCGCAGGCCAACCCGGGCGACGCGCACTACGCGCACACCGTGGTGCTCTACTTGATGGTCGAAAACTCCTATCGCAAGCGCTACGCCTACGAACTGAGCTTCGATTGAAGATGTTGCTGGCCCGCCGCGACCCGCTGGTTCCGCAGTCGGCGGTTACGGTGCGGTGGTCTTCCGTGGTCTCTATCCGAGATGGTCAAGAGAGTTGGGGTCGGGGTCGTGTTGGTCGCATTGCTTGCCTGCAAATCCGGGGGCAGTGATCACAAATGCGTGAGCGCCATTGAGCTCGCTTCGACGCGGCACTCCTCCCTCGGCACCGACCGTGATCCGGCCAAAGCGAAGGAGAACTCGTTGATTGGCGCGTGCATCGCGTATTGCGAGTGGGGTGACCCGACGGTGCGCGCAGCGTACGACCAGTGGAAGCGCGACAACCCCAGCTCGCCGACCGTGCCCCAGGCCATCGTCGGGATCCATCTGAAACAGCAGGTCAACGCATGCAGAGTGCGATGCGACGCTTTGGCGAAAGGCGGGCAGCCCACGGTCAAGACGCAGTGCGCAGCGGGTGCCAATTCGAGCTGTCGCGCCAATCTGAATCATGGCGGAAAGGCGGCGACGGGAACCGGCAAGGACCACTTCGAAGCGCAACACGTTGCCTGCCGCGCTTGGCGCACGGCCAACGACGCCGATTCCGCCACCTCGCCGTTTTGGCTCGCCAGATGCGCGAGTCAGTGTGGCGGCGATGTGATGTTCGGAACGAGCACCGTGAGTACTAGTTGTAACTAAGGGGCGCAATCCGCTGACTAAGGCAGAAACGTGTCGCGCGCGGCGAGTTTGCGGGGCAGGTATTCGTCGATCACAAAGTTGAGTCCCCATTTGGCCAGCGCTTGTTGTTCGGCGCGAACGCCCATGGAGAGCATCTGTTCGATGGCGGCGCGCCAGCGCGGGTGCGCGCGGAAAAACGGATCGTTCTTGAGGGCGTCTTCGGCGCGCTTGATGTCGACGGCTTGGAGCGGGTGGGTGGCATCGGATAGCTCGAAGTCGATGATGTCTTGGGGCGTGACTCCCAGGTAGCTGGCCTTGGGCACGGCAAAGAAGCGGTTCACGTGCGCGGAGCTGCCCGAGCCGACTTTCAAGGTTCGGTAGATGTTGGCGATGCCGTAGGGATCGCAGTCGACGAAGCAGTACACGGGCAGGTCTAAGTCTTCGGACAGACGGCGCACGAAGCGGCGCGTGGCGCGGCTGGGCACGCCAGCGAGCTCGACGAGGATGCAGCGGTGTTTGCGCCAGAAACGATGACTATGCAGGCGTTGGAACATGCCGCCAGTCTCGATGGCCAGCACGAAGTCCGCGTTGGACTCCAGCGTGAGGGCCTCCACGTTGCGCGGCACGGTGTAGGCGCCGCTGCCGAGCGCGCTGCAGTCGACACTGAGTGTGCGGCCGGTTTCCGGGTCTTGCTCACGGACCACCAGGTTGCCGACCACGGATCCGCCGTGCTCTTCGGGCATGAAGCCCAGTTGCTCGCGGAAGACGCCGTCGCGCGAGACCAAGGCTTCCACGTCGTCCATCACGGCGTCGGACTCGGTTTGTTCGGCGAAGCGGCACTCGCCCCAGTTCTTGCTCACGTAGTAGGCCTCGCGCTTGGTGGCGAAGTCGCCGGTCGCGGCCATTTCTTTGGACAACGCCATCAGACGCAGCGTTTGAGCGAAGGTCTTGGCGGAATTCGCGCGCAATGCGCGGCGCTTGGTGCGGGGGCCAAGCTGGAAGAAGCCAACTTGCGGCGAGTAGCGCACGTTGGACAGGCTGCGCGAGGGGAACTCCATGACCGGGAGCTCGCCGCGTTCGACTGTGTCGAGCACGCTTTGCGCGGCGTTTTCGAGAACACGCACCGGCGTGGCCGTCGCGGCGCGGGAGCGTGGCGGAGATTTTTTCGACGTCTTCTTCTTGCTAGCCATGAGTCACCGTTTGCGGCGTCGCCGAAGCAGCGCCTGGTCCAGGGAGTCGATCAGCCGCTCTTGGCGCACGCTTTCGAGTTCGAGCATCTCGCCCAGGGCATGGGCAATGTGCGGCAGGAACGTGGTGATGTGCGTGCGGCGTTCGTGTTCTTGCTGCAGGCGTTTGTGCTTGGAAATGTGGCGCTTGAGGCCGCGCCCGCATTCGCGCAGAGCAAGGAGCAGCTCTTTGTGGATTTCGTCGTAGGCGGCCACGGCTTCCTTCGACTCGGAGGTGAAGGGCACCCACACGCTGGCGACGTGGATGAACAGCGCCATGGGGGCAATGGGGAGCGCACCCTTGGCTTGGGACACGCCGTAGGCCTTCCAGTTCGTGTCGATGACGGCTTTGGTCATGATGCAGGCGCTTTGCTGGAACATCAGCGGCACGCGGTTGGCGAAGCGCATCAAGGCCACGGGATCGCCGGGGCCGGCGATCAGCTCTTCTGCATCGAGCTCCGGTGCGGGCCGCTTTTGGATGCGACCGTCTGCGTCGAACTCCAGCTGCGCGTCGCCGGGGCGGCCGTAGGCGACGCCGACTTCCACGACGAAGGGATTGCCCCGGTACACTGCGGGTGGACGGCTGGTGGCAAGATACAGATCGGCCGCCAGTTCGCGCTCGAGCCCGGCAATGATCTGCGCTTCTCCGATTGGCACCACACAGTCGGTGGTGGGAGCAGAAATCTTGGTGCGCGTGATGGCTCGGTGCAGCGCCGCGGCCTGCTTTTTTGCAACGCGCTTGGGGTAAGACCGCGCGGAGAGGCCGTCCACGCGAGCGATGATCTGCTTCGCCGTCACACTGCCGATCCGAGAGAACTCCTCCCGCAAGAAGCTGCCCAAGTGTTTGTGCTCGGTATGCTTGAGCAGGTGGATCAAGCGGCCAAGCTCGACGCCGTGGGGGTGCGGTTTGATCTCCGTGGGTGCGTCGGGCACCTCTGGGCTCGATCGGGCGAAGTCGTGCACGCCGCCGTCCGGTGCGACGTAGCGCAGCGAGACGTGTGGATTGGCAACCGCCGTCAGCCGCAAGTAACGCTCGACGGAGTGCGCTCCGGAGCGGTGCTGGCCCTCCATCGTGATCTCCACCCGGGTGCCGTGGGCTTTCTTCCAGTCCACCTTGCGCTTCTTGCGCACTTCCGGACGGTTCTTGGCGGTGTCGATGCTGACCAGCATTTCCCAAGCCGGCTGGCGGCGACCCGTGCGCGTGCGGATGCGCATGGGCTTGCCCGTGGTCAGCTGACCGTACATGCCGGCGGCAGCGATGCCCATGCCCTGCTGCCCGCGGGATTGGCTCAGCTTGTGGAACTTCGAACCGTACAGCAGCTTTCCGAAGATGCGCCCGACTTGTTCCTCGGCGATGCCGGGACCGTTGTCTTCGACGCTCACGCAATACACGTCGTCCCGCACTTTGCTGATCTCGACGCTGACCTCTGGGAGAATGCCTGCTTCTTCGCAAGCGTCGAGGGCGTTGTCCACGGCCTCTTTGACGGAGGTCAGCACGGCCTTGTAGGGCGAGTCGAATCCGAGCAAGTGACGGTTCTTCGAAAAGAACTCGGACACGGAGATGTTGCGCTGGCGCGCCGCCATCTGCGCGGCACTTCTGTAGATGCGATTGGGCATCGGGGCTTTCCTGGGAGGGTAGCTCAACTCCGAAGCCGCCCGCTCTGGCGCAGCGTTGGCGCCAGGTTTTGCCGTGATAGAAGTGCCGGATGGGCGCAGCGCACGCGGAGCTACCACTTTCGTGGATCGCAGAGCGGGCCGGCGCGACACGCGCGACTCCGGCTGAGTCGATCCAGAGTTTGTGGAGCGGATACGGCGAGATCCGGCGCGTGAAGCTCGCCGGCGGCAGCGTCGATAGCGTCGTGGTCAAGTGTGTGACGCCGCCCGACGTGCAGCGGCATCCGCGCGGCTGGAGCAGCGACGCTTCTCATCAGCGCAAGCTGCGCTCCTACGAGGTGGAGTGCGCGTTCTACGAGCAGTTCGCGCCTCGCTGCACCGAAGTGTGCCGGGTGCCGCGCTGCTACGGTGTGCAGCGACTAGACGATCCCGCGGGCTGGCTCATCGTGCTGGAGGATCTGGATGCCGCGGGTTACGCCGGGCGACGCAGTTCCGTTTCGAATGCGCACGTTGAGCAGTGTTTGGTGTGGCTGGCGGAGTTCCACGCAGCATTTCTTGGGGCAGAGCCGAGTCGAATCTGGCCCATCGGCACGTACTGGCATCTGGCAACTCGGGCGGACGAGCTGGAAGTCGTCGCGAGCTCACGTTTGAAGCGCTTGGCGCCGCAACTGGATGCGCAGCTGAATGCCTGCGCGTTCCAGACCTTGGTGCACGGTGACGCAAAGCTGGCGAACTTCTGTTTCGGCGAGCGCGGCGTTGCTGCGGTGGACTTTCAGTACGTGGGCGGCGGCGCTGGCATCAAAGACGTCGCCTACTTCTTCAGTAGCTGTTGGGACGGGCAAGAGTGTGAGCGCTTGGCTCCGCGATTCCTCGATCGCTATTTCGAACTGCTGCAAGAGCGCTTGCGAGCACGGCGACCGGATCTAGATGCACGCACGCGGGAACGCGTGGAGGCCGAGTGGCGGCAGCTGTACCCCGTCGCCTGGGCCGACTTCTGTCGCTTTCTCGCGGGCTGGGCGCCGGAGCACTGGAAGCTTCACGTGTACAGCCGCGGGCTGCTGGAACGCGTGCTCGGCGAGTTCGAGAGTGGCTAGGGCGGGTCCGCGCAAGGGCGCGGCGCCTTTCTTGGCACGCCAAAGCTTGCCCCCGCGCGCGCGGCGCACGACAAGCACCGAGAATTGGGCAATGTGGCTGAGGTTTGCCAAGCTTTTGTGGTGCGGACCTGGGTCATGTTGGCGCTGGTCGCGATTTCGTGTCGCGAGCGCGGTTATCCCGAAGGCGGGGTGCAAACCGAGCCACGGCCACTCCGTGCCGAGCAGGCGGATGCTGCGGGGGGATCCCTTGGAGACGCAGCGGTGTCCCGGGAAACGAGTCGCGACGCTCCAGAGCTGGCAGCGGCTGCTGAGACCGACGCTGCCGGCTTCGGCGTGCGTGTGGATCCACCCGGCTATCGGTCCTTCGACGCCCCGGCTGCGCCGTTGCCACCCAGACCGGCCGCTCCTGCTTACGTCGCGCAGAGCGATCCCTGTCCAGAGGGCATGATCCACGTCCGCGGTCAGCGCTGCAGCGTGCCCACACAGGAATGTCTCGGTTGGGTGGATGATCCCGGCAAACCACCGCGCGCGTGTGGCCAGTTTCGCGAGCCCAGCAGCTGCGCGGGTGCGCGCCACGGTCTGAACTTCTGCATCGATCGCTTGGAGTACACGCCCGCAGGCTGGGCACTGCCGTTGGTAATCGTGGCGTGGAACGAGGCGTCCCGCATCTGTGGCTCGATGAAGAAGCGCCTCTGCCCCGAAGCCGAGTGGGAGTTTGCGTGCCGAGCGGGGAATCCCGGGCGGTTCACTTTTGGTGATGATGAATCGAAGCTGGCCGAATATGCATGGTATGCGGGCCGGGGTGGGCTCGGCACGAAGCCGGTCGGACAGAAGGCGTCTAACGCTTT
>CBDUPW010000112.1:0-20801 GCA_965369205.1 uncultured Polyangiaceae bacterium
GGCATCTCGTTCGGCGATCCGGCAGCGGGCCTTGCTGCGGCGTTTGCGATCATGAAACCTCCGGACTGGTCGGTATCATGAAACTGTGCACTATTGAACCATAGTCAATAGCGATCCCTGACGTTTTAGTAAATAGTCGTTTTTATTCAGTTTTTCAGAACGGACATCGACCGGGCCCGCGACCGCTCAGAAGCGACCCGGTGGGGTGTCGGCTGGCCCCTCACAGTTGTTGTTGCTCCAAGTGTTCTGGTCGGGCTCGGTCGCGGCTCGATCGTCCGCACAGCCAAACGTGGAGTTGGAGACCACGTTGTCTTGGAAAACGTTGCTGCGCGGCTCCAAGCCGTCGGCACCAATACTCAAGATGCCGTACGAGGAGTTCGTTGTGTTCCCGATGACTTGATTGTCGGTGGTCGCGAGCGCCACGCTGTCTTGACACAAGACGATGCCCGCAGACTTGGGCCCAATTGGGCCTCCCGCGCAGTCTGCATGGTAGGGGTCCGCGGCAAGGTCCAACGGCTGAAAGAGCTCGTCGTTGTTTTCGATGCGCCAAGAGCTAGCGCCGTACAGGCTCACCGCGGCCCAGCCCAGGTTGTTGCGCGCCTGATTGTTCTTGAACACCCCGCCAGATACTCCCTCGACCTGGAGCGCGGGGCCGTACCCACCTTTGATGAGATTCGACTCGATGACCGTGCCGTAGTCGTCGCCGTTACCGTTCACGAAAATTCCCGCGGCCTCAAAGAGCCCGCCGAACTTGCCGCTCGTGCAATCGATGTAGCCTCGGCCCGGCACGGTGTTCGGCTTGCCGCTGTTCAGCATCTGATTGCTACGCGCCACGACACCCGCACCCAGGACGCCAAGAGCGTGGCAGCGCGCATTCGTAAGCACGCTGTCTTTCACCATCACTCCCTGACAACACACACCATGCGTGGCGACACCCTGCCCGTCTAGGGTGATGGACTCCACGCGGAACGGGTTCGCTTTTGGATCGTTGGGCTTGGTGTCGGACAGGATGGCGTCACAACAGCCAAAGACCCACTTCGCTGGGTCCGCCCGTAGAATGGATGTTTCCTTGCTCACGCCACGCAAGGTGTGTCCGGGAGGCATCTGGACTCCAGCGCCCAGAGTGAAGGTTCCCGCTTGTACCTCCACGCACGTGTTGTCGTTCACAGCCTGCTGCAGAGGCACTTGTGCCGACCACTTGAAACAGGGATCCGCGCCGCCAGCGCCGCCACTCGGGAAGCCCCCTCCGCCCGCGACGCCCCCAGAACCACTGCCGGCATCAACGGACTGAAACTCTGGCGCAGAACAGGCGCTCATGCACCACAGGACGCTCAGCCAGGTGAAGGCCTGCCGCATCGGAGCAGCGTACCACGCTCCGCAGGCTGCCGAGTGGAAGACAGACAGGGACGGTGCGGCGCACGAGCTTTTCCTGCTATGGAATTGCGTGACCGGATTCGCAGAATGGCATCCAGCAAGAAGCACCCGCGGCGACGACTGTCCTTGGAACAACGCCGGGAAGAGCTGCTACGGCTTGGCCTCGAGCGTTTCGCGCGCACGCCCTACGAAGAGATCAGCATCGAGCAGATCGCTGAAGAAGCCGGCATCAGCAAAGGGCTCATCTACCACTACTTTCCCAGCAAGCGAGACTACTACGTGGCAGCGCTGGGCGTTGCTGCGGGCGAGCTGGTGGCGCGGATAGAAGCCGCGGGGGACGACGCCGCGCAGGCATTCGAAGCGTATTTGGGATTCGTAGAAGAACGCGAACCGGCCTACCGGGCGCTGTACCGCGGTGGCGTTGGCTTCGATCAGGAAGTCAGTGCCATTGTCGAAAACTGCCGCGAGCGGATCCTGGAGCGCATCATCTTGCACGCAGGAGACGTGACACCGGCGGTGCGCAACGCCCTGCGCGGATTCATCGGCTATGTAGAAGCGTCCGTGCTCGACTGGCTCGATCACCGCGACCTATCCCGCCAGCGCCTGCTGCTTTCCTGGCAAAACATGCTGATGGTCACGGTGCAAACGGCGACGAGCTGTTGAGTGGCCGCTAGGCACTCTCCGCCTCGCGCTCGGCGAGGCGTTCCAACTCCGCGATGAGTGCAGGCGCCGCGCAGGTCCGCTCGTCATCCAGCAGTGAGATCATAGCTCGGTCTGAGTGCGGTGGCTCGATGTCGATGGACCACTCGTCGGCGCCGTAGCCCAGGCCAGCGCGCAGCAGAGCGATGACCTTGGGTAGGTTCGCAGTCCCAAGCTTACAAGTCCGAATGCCGTCGCGCACCAACTGCCAGCAGTGCGCAACCTCGGTATCGTCGATGACCTGCGTGGCGGCGAGGTGGTCAAGCCGGCGAGTTTTGGCGTCCATCGTGAGCGGCCCAAGTCTCTCACATCGCCCGCGTGCGCTGAAGCCGGGCCCGCCCCTCGACATCACGCCCGCCCGGCGTTAAGCGCACACACCGATGGGAGGTGCGAGCATGATCACGCGCAAACTGGGCAAGAGTGAAGTGGAGCTTTCGGTGGTGGGGCTCGGGTGCATGGGCATGAGTGACTTCTACGGCCCCGCCGAAGACGACAAGTCCATGGCGGTGATCCAGCACGCCCTCGAAACCGACGTCACCTTCTTCGACACCGCGGACATGTACGGTGTGGGGCGCAACGAAACGCTGCTGGGCAAAGCGTTGGCGCAGGCAGGCTCCCTGGGCAAGCGCGCGGTCGTGGCCACCAAGTTTGCGGTGGTGCGCGGCGAGGACGGCTCCTTCCAAGGCATCAGCGGCAAGCCGGAATACGTCGCCAGCGCGTGCGACAAGAGTCTGCAACGACTCGGCATCGACGTGATCGACCTGTACTATCAGCACCGCGTGGATCCAACGACGCCCATCGAGGAGACCGTCGGCGCCATGGCGGAGTTGGTCAAGCAGGGCAAGGTGCGACACTTGGGCCTGTCCGAGTGCTCGCCCAGCACGCTGCGTCGAGCCTATGCAGTGCATCCCATTGCCGCGGTGCAGACCGAATACTCGCTGTGGTCGCGGGAGCCCGAGGACGCAATGCTCGCGACCTGCGAGGAGCTGGGCGTGAGCTTCGTCGCCTATTCTCCCCTGGGGCGCGGCTTCTTGACCGGGGCAATCCGATCCGTGGACGATTTGGCTCCGGACGACTACCGGCGCCAAAGCCCGCGCTTTGCCGGGGAGAACTTCGCGAAGAACCTCGCGCTCGTCGCGAAGGTGCAGCAGTTGGCAAAAGCGCGCGGCATCACTGCGGCGCAGCTGGCGCTGGCGTGGGTCTTGGCCCAGTCGCCACGGGTGGTGACCATCCCTGGCACGCGCAGGAGCGCGCGGCTGGATGAAAATGCCGGCGCCGCCGACGTCACGCTCAGCGCTGATGAACTGAAGCAGATCGACGCGGCGTTCCCCAAGGACGTTGCGGCCGGCACACGCTACCCCGAAGCGATGATGAGCTTGGTCAACGCCTGACCCTGCGGAGGGGTGCGGGTGGCCTAGTTGGGCCGCTTTGGCGACGGCGTTTTGGCCATGTCGTCGAGTACGTGGAGCGACTCCGCGATCCATGGGTCACGGGCTAAGTCCTTCTTCCAGACATCCAGCCGCTGACGCAGCTTCTCGTCGGTGGCAGGCGGAGCATTCGTAGGAGACATTTCCGTCACTGAGAAGAAGGCAGCCATGTCCTTGAGTTTCGGGTCGGCCGCCTCAAGCTCTGCCTTTTCCCGCGCGCGGCGCGCTTTGTAGGTCGATAGCTCTAGAGACTCCGAGGTGTTCTTCTGGCGTGCCTCGAGGAGCTGGCTAAAGGCCGTTACCTTCGCGAAGGCTGGGTTGGAGCGGACGCGCGTGGCACTCGCAGCCTGCAGGTGGCTCGCGCTCCATGGGCGGGGCACCGGTGTGTAGCGCGCCGGATCGACGGAGCTCCACGGGATTGGGTGGAACAGCGTTTCCTCACGGGAGTCCACGAAGGACATCGGATCCGGCATGAGGACGTCCGGGGTGACGCCCTTGAGCTGCGTCGAAGCGCCGTTCACACGGAAGTACTCTTCGACGGTAACGTTGTACACGCCAAGGGATCCGCCCGGCGCCTTGAGTTGATCGAGGTCGACCACAGCCTGCACGGTGCCCTTGCCGTGGGTAGGACTCGTGCCCACGATCACCGCGCGCTGGTAGTCTTGCAACGCGCCGGCAAGGATCTCCGCTGCCGATGCGCTGAAGCGGTCCACCAAGACGACGACCCGACCCGAGAACGCGACGGAAGGATCGGTGTCCGACAACACTTCTACGCTGCCCTCGGTGTCGCGCGTTTGCACTACCGGGCCCTTCTTGATGAACAGTCCGCTGATGTCTCGCGCGTGCGTGAGGAGCCCGCCGCCGTTGCCGCGCAGATCGAGGACCACTGCGTCGATCTTGCGTCCTGTGAACTTGGACAAGAGCGCCCGGACGTCATCCGTCGCGTTGCGCTGGCCGGGCGTCTTCGACGCGGCCAGATCGCCGTAAAAGCCGGGCAGGTAGACGTAGCCGGCTTTGCCGCTCGTCTTTCCGAGTTGCAGGACCGCACCTCGGGCGTACGACGCCTCAATCTTGACGAGATCCCGAGTGATCGAAATGTTCTCGATGCGGCCGTCGGCCTTCTTGACCGTCAGGGTGACGAGGGTGCCCTTGGGGCCGCGGATCATTCCGACGACCTTGTCGATGGACATGTCGGTCACGTCCACAGGGCTGCGTCCGCCTTGCGCCACGGCCAGGATCAGATCCCCCGCGGCGAGCTTGCCTTGTTGCCAACTTGCACCTCCGGGGATCAGCTCGTTCACGACGATGAAGTGGTCTTTCTCACTCAGGACTGCGCCGATGCCTTGGAGAGTCCCACTGATGGCGCCAGGTACACGGTATGGGGGTCGAAGACGGCGTTGACCGCGTTGATGAGGCGCGCTGCCGGTTCCAGCTTTTCGATCTGTGACTGACGCACGAAGCGGGTCTGGTAACGCACCGCGAGTTCTTGACGAGCCTTTTCTTCGCGGGCGCTGAAGGCTGCTGGAATGCTCGCGAGCGCCTTTTCGGCAGCGTCGTTCGCCGCTTCAGGCGGGTCCTTCTGCGCCTGCGCCTTGGAGGCAAGTAGCTCGTCCATCTGCTGCAAGCGCTCCAGTACTTGAAGCTCCAGAACGCGTCGCCAGCGGCTGCGGAGCTCCTGCTCCGTCATGGCGAAAGAGATCTTCTTGGGATCCGTTTCGACTTCCTCTGCGTCGGTGAAGTTCAGGGGCTTCGAAAGCAAGTCGGCCACTAGCTTTGCGACCACGCGCTGGCGCTTCACCAACAAGGCGCTGCCCTTGCGCGCCAGGACGAGATCACCAGCAAACAGTTCGTCGTCGATCTGGCGGTCGTATTTGGTGAGCGCGGCCACGTCGCTCTGTAGAAGAAAGAGCTTTGCGCCGTCCAAGGCCTCCACGTACTTGGGCAGCGCCTCTAGGGAGAGCTGGTCGTCGATGGAGCGGTGCAGCACGTGTTGATTGGTCAAAAGCGCAACTGCCGCCTTGGCCAAGATTGTCTCCCGGGGGTCCTGAGGGAGTTCAGGCAATTCGTCGACGACGGGGGGCGATACGGACGCACCGGAATGCTGCGACGGTCCTCCCCGCGGCCCAATGCCCCCGGGCGGCGTGCAGGCGGTGAAAACGGCAACGGTCAGCGGCGCGAAGGCAGCGGCCAGTAGCTTTGGGGGACGAGAGGAGCGCATGCGCTTTGCAGAGTGCTACGGAGTCTGGCCTGCCAAAAGCGGAAACGACCTTTGATGGTCAGCATCCCCCGCCCCTGGACTATTCCCGGGCGGACCGAAGAATCGCGAGATGGGTCAAAGACGGCGTGAATCGACGGTGCCGGCGAGTGGAGCGGGCGCGGGCTGGTCGAGGTAGCGCTTGAGAACGCGCGCCCAGGCACTCATGACATACTCGCCGCACGCCTTGCCCGAGCTACCCGAAGTCGAAGTCACGCGGCAATTGATCGCGCCGGTCTTGTTGGCGCGGCGCATCGCTGCCGTGCACACGACGAAGCCGAGCTACTTCTTTCTCACGCCACCAAAAACGCTGAAGAAGCGCCTGCCCGGACGCAGCGTGCGGGCGTTGACGCGTCACGGAAAGTACCTGCTGGCAGAGCTCGACGACGAATCGCGGCTCCTGCTGCACTTGGGCATGACGGGACAGCTCTTTTCCAGCGCAGCCACGAGCCCGCGCCTACTTTCCAAGACGGCGCGCGCGGCGCTTTCACCGGAGACCCAGCGGGATTTCCGTCCGGATGCGCACACACATTTGCGCATTGCTTTTGCGGACCGCGGTCCCGATGTCTTGTTTCGTGATGTGCGCAAGTTCGGCAAGGTGCGCCTGCTCGGCGTGGGGGAGAGCGACGCGCGCCTGGACAAGCTGGGGCCAGACGCTTTGGCCGTGACGCCTGGGATCTTGCACGCGGCCGGCGAGAAACGCCGCACTCCCGTCAAGACGCTGCTGCTCGATCAGAGTGTGGTGGCCGGCGTGGGCAACATCTACGCAGACGAAGCGCTGTTCCGTGCCGGCGTGCGTCCCACGCGCAGCGCCAAGCGGGTCACGGGCGCAGAGTGGAAACGCATCGCGCGCTTCGTGCGCGTGGTGCTGGAGCGCGGCATCGCGACGGGTGGTTCGAGCATCAGCGACTATGTGCGCCCCGACGGCAAAGACGGCGGTTACCAGGACGAACGCCGTGTGTATGGGTTAGAGGGCGCCCCCTGCCGAAAGTGCAAGACCGCGATTGTCCGCAAAGTGATCGCGCAGCGCTCGAGTTGTTATTGCCCGGTGTGCCAGCGCTGAGGCGGGCGCACGCTCCTACTTCGCGTCCACACACAGGGGTGGATTGCCGCCGGCGCAGACGCAGTTGCACTCGGGGCTTTCGGAGCCATCGGCCACGGAGGTTTGGCCGTAGCCGCGACACATGCAGTAGCAGCCGGGTTTTTCGTAGCGGCACCCGGGGCGTGAGGTGCACAGACCCTCGGGCGGCGTGCTTTCGTAGAACGCGATCTGCGCCAGATCCTTTTCACACGCGCTGGTGGCGGCGCGGCAGCGGTATTTTCCTGGATGACTGCCGTCGGGGACTGCCTCCAGCACGCAATCCGGCGAGTGCATGCAGTCGTGGCGATTCATTTCCGCGCACACGCCGGTGGCGCGGGGCGACGGTGGCTGCGCTGCTGACTCGGCCGGCGTAGGCGCGGGTTTTGGTGCGGCGCTGGGCGCTGGAATCGTGTTGTTTGGGCTGGGCATGCCGGCGGCACAGGCCAGCGCCGTCAATGCGCACACGGCGACAACGCCCGTCCGGATGATCGAGTTTCGCTTCATGGTGCAGGGGAAAACGCACGAGCCGCGTCTGGCTTACACACATTTGTCTACCCACGCGGAAGGACGCTTCAGAAGTCCCAGGGCCCGGCTGCGGCGACGCCCGCGGGCATCCAGATAGGTGGACGCGCGCCCGCACCCACAGTTCCAGGCGCGCCAGTTGACCCCCGCGCCGAGCGCGTCTTCGATGCGCCCATGAGTGACGCCAAACGCCGCGCTGCGGAAGCCGCGCTCGAGCTGTTGCCGGTAGCCGGCATCATCGGTCTGGGCACGGGGTCGACGGCGACCTTGTTCATCGATGGTGTGGGACGCCTGGTCAAGGAGGGACGCAAGCTGGTAGGCGTGCCGACCAGTGCACAAAGCCACGCCCAGGCCGAACGCCTGGGGATCCCGCTGCTGGACCCCAACGGTCCCTGGGACATCGTGATGACCGTGGACGGCGCCGACGAAGTCAGCGCGGAGTTGGACCTGATCAAGGGTGGCGGCGCTTGCCACGCCCGCGAAAAGATCGTCGCAGCCGCGTCCAAGCAGAACGTGATCGTCGTGGACGAAAGCAAGATGAGCAAACAGCTCGGCGAGCGCTGGGCCGTGCCGGTCGAAGTGCTCGACTTTGGCCACGCCGCGACGGCCGCGTTGCTCTCCGAGTACGGCAAGCCCGTCTTGCGCGTCAAAGACGGCAAGCAGGTGCGGACGGATTCCGGCAACCCCATTTACGATCTGAAGGCCGGCGTGATCAAAAAGCCCGCCGAGCTGGAGAGCGCCCTGTCCCTGTTGCCTGGCGTGGTGGAAACCGGGCTATTCGTCGGGCGCGCTACAACAGTGCTCGTCGCTGGCGACGGCGGCGTGCGGCGACTCGATCGACTCGGCTGACAGGCGCGGCCGGGCAGAGCGCGCCCGGCGGCTTCGGTGGCAGAGCGGCGGGTGAATCGATGCTCCGAAGATGGTTCCGGTTTCGCCAACAGAACGGCTGAACTAGCAAAGGGCGCGAGCTTTCGGCGTTTCGTCGACCGCCGCCAGCAGCGCTTCTATCAAACACACCGCTGCGTCCACTCCGCTGGATACGCCAGCCGAAAGCCCGCAGCGTGCCGCTTTCGCGTCCGCGATCGCCACTGCGACAATGTCGATCCGCGGCGGCGCGTGCTCCGCCACGCTGTGCAGCAAGCAGAGCGCAGCGGTGACGTCGACTCCGTGACTACTACTGCACCACGGCTTCGCGGACAGCGCGTCGGGTGCGACGCGGCGAGCGCTGCCGACGCGTTCCGGATCGAGAACTGCGTCCACCACGACGGCGTGGGCGCAGCCATCGAAGAGCGCTACGAGCTGCGTCGGGTCCCGGGTGATCGCCAGCCGCACGCTGGGTGCCAATTTGCCGCGCGCCCGCAGGCGCCGCACCACTTCCGGGCCCGCTGCGTCGTCGCCCATGCTTTCGGATCCGACGCCCGCAATGACGACGCCCTCCGACGCCGTCACGATGCGTGCTCGATGTTCAGCTTCAAGAAGTGCGTCGAGCACGAGATGCAGGGATCGTAGTTGCGCACGGCTTGTTCCGCCAAGCGCGTCGCTTCGGCATGGGGCAAGTCAACCAACTGCGGCGCCAACGCGCGCAAGTCGTCTTCGATGCTGCCCTGATTCTGAGACGTGGGCGGCACGATCTTCGCGCCTGCGATGCTGCCGTCAGCGGATATGTCGTAGCGGTGGTACAAGATCCCGCGCGGAGCTTCGGTGCAGCCGTGTCCGCGTCCTGCCTGAGGCACGATGGGCACATTCGGCACTCCGGGTTCGTAGGCTTCGATGATGGCGATCGCTTCGTCCGCCGCCTGCACCACCTCCACGCCCCGGGCCAGGATCGAGCGAAACGGGTTAAAACAAGGCAGCTCTAGACCGGAAACGGCCAGCGCCTGCTGCGCCGCCGGTCGCAGACGGTCCGCGTTCAAGTTCAACCGAGGCAAGGGGCCGCACACATAGGCGCCCCGCTGCTTCAGCACTGCGTGCAGCGCAGTGGAATGCGGCAAGTGGCGTTCTTCGAAGTGGTCTTCGTAAGTTGCCACGTCGATGTCCAAGCCCGCTGTCGAGACGATGCGGCCTTCGCTGAAGGGATAGTCGTGACTGTGGCGTAAGGCCACGTGCTCTTGCTCACGCACGAGATCCGGAAACGTAAATCCACGCATCCATGCGAGGGACTCGAGCATCGTTTCGCGAGTCCACTTCAGCTCCGGCAGCAGCGCCTGCAGTGCCTCGCGGGTTGGCAGACGGTAGAAGCCGCCCACGCGCACATTGATGGGGTGGATCTCGCGACCGCCCAATACGTTCACGATGGCGTTTCCGGCCTTCTTCATGCGCAGCGCGGCGCGCACGGGCTCGGGATGGTCTTGCGCCATCTGCATCGCGTCGGGATAGCCGAGGAAGTCCGGGGCATGCAGCAGGAACATGTGCAGCAGGTGACTCTCCAACCACTCGCCGGCGTAGAGCAGGCGCCGCAGCTGACGCAGATGGTCGGGCAGCACCACGCCCCAGGTGGCTTCCAGAGCGTGGCATGCGCTCATTTGGTAGGCCACGGGACAAATCCCACAGATGCGCGCAGTCACGTCCGGCGCTTCGAAGCAGGGCTTGCCCAGGAGCAGCGCCTCGAAAAAGCGCGGCGGCTCGTAGATGTTCAGTTCCACCTTGTCGACGCGTTTGCCTTTGAAGCGGATCAGCAGGGCGCCTTCGCCTTCCACGCGAGTCAAGAAGTCCACTTTGATCGTCTTGGGCATCAGCGCTCGTCCTTTGGCAGGCCCTTGGCGAACTCTTGGGCAAAAGGCTGCATGCCCACGTTGAAGGAAGCGTACCCGGCAGCGATCTGTGCGTCGCTCTGCCCCTGTCGCCGCAGCACCAGGGCTTGCGCCGCTACCTGCGGCGTGTCTGAGGGCCCATAGCAGCCGAAACAGCCGCGCCCGTAGCGTGGGCAAAGCGCGTCGCAGCCCGTGTGCGTCACCGGGCCCAAGCATGGCGTGCCGTCAACGACGCTCACGCAAACGACGCCGCTGCGTTTGCAGTCCAAACACACCGGGTGGGACGGAACGCGGGGCACCTGACCATGCAGCAGGCTGGTCAGCACGCTGAGCAACTGGTGTTTGTTCACCGGGCAGCCCCGCAGCTCGTAGTCCACGTGCACGTGGTCGGAGATGGCCGTGCTCGTGTCCAGCGTGCTGATGTACTGCGGGCTGGCATACACCACGCGCACCATCTCCGCGACGTCTCGACTATTGCGCAGCGCCTGGATCCCCCCGCTCGTGGCGCAGGCGCCGATGGTGACCAAGATCTTGGACTGCTCGCGGATCTTCTGAATGCGCAGCGCGTCGTGCTCCGTGGTGACGGAGCCTTCCACAAGAGTCACGTCGTACGGGCCGCGCCGGATCCGACTCGACGCTTCTAAGAAGTGCGCAATGTCTACAGCGCCGGCAACCGCAAGCAGCTCGTCTTCGCAGTCGAGTAGGCTGAGTTGGCAGCCGTCACACGACGCAAACTTGAATACGGCCAGCTTCTTCTTGCGCTGCTTCATGCTCACAGCTCCCGCACGTTGAGTAGAGGTGCCGCCTTTGGATAGGGCACGACCGGGCCGTCGCGGCAGAGCAGGACGGAGCCGAGCTGGCAGTGACCGCAAGTACCAACGCCGCACTTCATGTTGCGCTCCAGAGTGACCCAAATATCCGAACTGAGCATGCCGACCTGCTCAAGCACGCGTGCTGTGAACCGGATCATCACTTCGGGCCCGCAGACCATTGCGATGGTGCTGCGAGGTTCGTACGGCATGTTTTCGAGCAGCTTGGTGACGACGCCGGTGCGCCCAGTCCAGCCTTCCCCCCAGCGATCCACCGTGACGGCGACGTTCAAACCGCGCTTCTGGAAGCGCTTGAGGTCTTTGACGAAGAGCACGTCCTTTGGGGAGCGCGCGCCGTATGCAAGGAAGACGTTGCGGATCACCCGTGTGTGCTTTTGGGCGTAGTACAGCACCGGTCGCGGCGGGGCGAGCCCAATGCCGCCAGCCACGATCACCAAGTCTTGACCTAGCGCGCGCTCGACCGGCCATCCTTCTCCGAACGGGCCACGCACACCCACTTCGTCCCCGGGGCGGAGTCGGCTCAAGTGGCGCGTGACATCACCGACTTCGCGAATGGTGTGCACGAGCAGCTCCGGTTTCGCTACGTCGCCACTGATCGAAATGGCACTCTCGCCCACGCCCGGCACGTGCAACATGTTGAACTGCCCAGGGCGAAACACGAAGGGTTCGCCGGGATCCAGTTCCAGCGTAAAGGTATCGTGGTTCTCGCGCACGAAGCGGCGCACTCGCATGGCGCGCGGAAGCATTGCAAGCTGAGCCACCGCGCTCATGAACGCTCTGCCGCAAGCACGTCAAGTTGTGCCAACCGCGCGCGCTCCAGGCGGGCATGCACACGCATCAGCAACAAGCGCGTCACCAAGTAGCCGAAGGAGTGGTCGCCTTCCACTTTCTTGCGCAGGCACACGCCGTCGATGGCGAAGACCAAGCAGGGCGTGAGAGCACGCAAGTCGAGGTGCCAGGTGTGCGGAGGAAACAGCGCGCTCCAGCCCAGCACTTCCCCTGGCCCGACGGTCTCGAGTTGCCGGTCACCGCGCCCGGGCACGTGCACTTCCAACGCCACGTTGCCTTTGCGCAGCAGCAGCAAGGTGTCCGCGGCGTCGCCTTCGCGTGCCAGGAATTCGCCTTCGGCAAAGCGTGCGTTCTTGGCGCAACCGCTCAAGAACTCGATGTCGTCCGGGCGCATGTCCTTGCAGAACGGGTGCTCCGCCAGAGCGCGGGCCAGGTTTTCAGTTTCCATTGCTGCTGTCTCCCCTTGCTCGTGTGCGCGCACTCACCGGCGCGCGCAGTGCCTGCACTTCTTCTGTCAAGTCAATGGCTGCGGGGCAAAACGTGATGCAGCGGCCACAGCCCACGCAGCCCGAGCGTCCGAACTGATCGAACCAGGTGGAGAGCTTGTGGGTCAGCCACTGCCGGTAGCGCGCGCGGACGCTGGCACGGACGGCGCCTCCGTGAAGCTTCGAGTATTCCGCGGAGAAGCAGGAGTCCCAGTGCCGCACGCGCTCTGTCTCGGAGCCATCGAGGCTGACGCGGTCTTCAACGCCGACGCAGAAACACGTGGGACACACCTGGGTGCAGTTCGTGCAGGCCAGACAGCGGGCGGCCACGTCGTCCCAGTGCGGGTGGTTGGCAGCGGCAGCCAGCATCTCTTGCAGCCCCGTCGTCTCCAGTGACTTGCGCATGGTGCGTCGGGTGTCGCGCAGCGCCGCGCGCGCAAGATCGGCGTCGTCTGCGGGAACCAGCGCGAGCCCGAGCTCGCCAACCAAGTCCGCACCGAGGCGCGTGCCAACAGCAACCACGAAGCGGTGTCCGGCGTCGCCGATCAGTTCGGTTAGAGCTAGATCGTAGCCGCGGGTGGGCGCCGGACCGGTGCCCATGGAAGCGCAGAAACACGTCAGCGCACTCTGCGTGCAGCCGACGGCCACGATGCAGCTGGCGGCGCGACGCGCGGCGTAGAATGCGTCGGGGTGGTTGCCATCGCGCAGCACGCCGTCCTGCACCTCGATCGCCGCCAGATCACAGGCGCGCGCTCCGAACAGGCACAGCGGGGAATCGTCCACGGCTTCGGCGATGAAGCGCACACGCTTTGCTTCGCGTTTGGCCCGAAACAAGGTCTGCGCCGGGCGCAGCAGCTCCGCCTTGAAGCTGTGGGGGCCGACGACGTAGCCGAACACCGCTACATCCTGGCGAGGAACGACGCGGTAGTGGCCGGCGCGCTGCTCGTCCGTAAATCCAATGGGCAGGTCCCGCTCCGAGCGCAGCGGCCCGAGAACGATGGCGCCATCGCGCAGCGTTGGCCCTTGCACGCGATAGCCACGGGCGATCAGCAGCTGGATCAAGTCGTCGAGCCGCGCGCGCGGCAGCAGATACGACTGTTTTTCGACTTGCTCGGCCAAGGTGTGCACCCGCGCTTGAGACGTCGCCCAAGCGCCGCGCGCATGGTCGCAAGCACTGTGCCACTGCTTCTCGGGCACGTCGCAGCGCCCCGTGCGCAGAGCGTGCGCCTAGGCACCCCCTTCACCGCATCGGTTGCGCGCGCGTGGCTTCCGACGCCAAGTCTTATTGCTGTGGGCTTGCCGTGGGCAAGGAGACCAAGCGAATCGCTGGCGGGCCTTCGCCGCTGCTCTTTTGACTCATCCGCAAGACCACCTTGTGGCCCACAGTCCACAGCCACAAGCTCTCGGCGCGTGCTTTTCCAGCGGCCAAACACTCGACGAAGTTCTCACCTTTGCAATCGTCGGGGATCTGCTCTTCACTCTTGGTCGCGGCGCCGTAGCGACCGATCAGGATCTGGCGGATCTCCTCGAAGGTGGCGGACCACGTCTTGTAGTCTGCGCTGTCTGGCACGATCGCAAAGCCGATAGCGCACACCTTGTCGTCGCAGAAGCTGAGCACGGGGCTGCCCTGGAATCCTGGGTCGACCAGGGGCTTGGTGCAGAGCCAGTGCTCCCCATAACGCTTCCAGGTCCCCTTCTTGCTGCAGGCTTGCCACGCATCAGCACGGGACTGACCGAAATTGAAGCCGGCCATCTTGGTGGGTGGCGGGACCGTCGGTGCAGATGGTTTCGGGGGTGCTGGAGACGGCTTGGCCGTGACGGCTTTGTCACTATCGTCATCGTCCCCGTCTTCGGGTGGCGCTGACTCAGGTTCGTCCAGAGAGAGCCCGGGCGGAACTTGCACTGGGCCGCCCGCGGGCTGCGGTCGGCGGCACGCAGCAAAGGCGAGGCACATGAAAGCGAGACTCGTGAGTAGCCGTTGCATCGCGTCTAGCTTGCCACACGTGCCTTCGGTTTGGAGCGACGCTGCACAATCGCCAGCAGTTGCTCAGATGTGAACGGCTTGGCTAGAAAGCGACACCCTTCAGGAATGGATCCATCCTTACCGAGGGCACTTTTCGGATAGCCGGACATAAACACGATGTTGGTCTCCGGCAGCCGCGCGCGAACTTCCGCGGCTAGTTCGCCCCCGCTCTTGCCGCGCATGACCACGTCTGTGAGTAGCACGTCCACAGTCGCGTCATCCAATATCCGCAGTGCCTCTTGCGCGTCCGAGGCGACGAGGACTTGATGCTCGCTGGCGCGCAGGATACGCGCAACCATGTGGCGTACGGTGGGCTCGTCTTCCACCACCAGCACGGTCAAACCACTCGAACGAACCCCTGCCGAGGAGTCGGGGCCAGGCGCGCGTTGTTCCCGGGTGTCACGCGGGAAGAGGATCTCGAATTTCGCGCCGGCGCCGGCGTTGGGCAGTAGTTGCACGGTGCCGCCGGCCTGCAATACCGCGGCATAAACGGTGGCAAGCCCCAGCCCGGTGCCGCCGCTGTCGCCGCGGGTGGTGAAGAATGGCTCGAACGCGTGCTGACGCGTTGCTGCGTCCATGCCCGGACCATCATCGCTGGCACAGAGGCGGACGTAGTCACCGGGCGCGACGCTTTTGTGCTCCGCCTCCGTCTCGTCGAGGGCGAGGCGATCAATCCTGATGGAAAAGCTCCCACCGCCTGGCTGTGCATCCCGGGCGTTGGCTGCAAGGTTGAGCAGGATCTGATCCAACTGCGCGGGATCGATATGGACGTTGCATTCCGCGCCGTCGCACTCTGTCTTCACCTCGATGTCTTCACCGACCATGCGGCGTAGCAGCCGTGTTGCCTTCTCCACGTGCTTGGCCATGTCCACACTACGCGGCTCCACAGGTTTTTGCCGACTCACCGCCAGCAGCTGTCCGGTCAGCTGAGCGGCGCGATCCGTCGCGTCCAGAACCTCCGCAATGCACTGCTCCCGCTGAGCCGTGTCTTCAACATGCAACGTCAGCTCGGCGGCTCCGCGGATAACTGTTAGCAGGTTGTTGAAGTCGTGCGCGACGCCACCGGCCAGGCGACCAAGGGCCTCGAGCCGTTCCCCTTGACGCAGGCGCTGATCGAGCCGGTGGCGCTCTGTGACATCCACAGCCACGCCCTGGTACATCGTCACTTCGCCCGCTTCACTTCGGACTTTTCGGGCGTACAGCGCGACTCGCAAACGAGTACCGTCTTTCCGCCGCCACTCGGTCTCGAACCCATCTAGTTCGTCACGGTCTGCAAGAATCCCTCGGGCTCTATCCCGTGCCGCCGGCTCAACATACAGCTCTTTCGCGATGTCGATAGCCAAGACCTCAGTCTCGCTTTGGAAGCCGAGCATGCGTACCAGCGCGGGGTTCGCGTTGAGGAAGCGCCCGTCTGTGGTTGTGCAGAAGATGCCTTGCGGCGAGTTGTCTACCAACATGCGGTAGCGCTCCTCGCTCACGCGCAGCCTGTTGCGAACATGCTCGGCGTGTGCCAGGGCACTGCCGACGGCCACCATGAGTTCCATCGCCGCGGCGAGGCCGAAGCCGAAGGGGGCAAGCCATTCGATGGGGCGCAAGAAAGGGTAGTCGAGGCGATGTAGTCCCCAGGCCGCGAGCGTCACGGCGACTAGACGTGTGGCCGTGCGAGGCGACGAAAGTGGAGCGAGCCACAGCGCCCGCGCTGCGACGAGCATGGATACGCCGAGCAAGGTGAATACCGGCAGCGTCAGCGCAAGAAAGCCGAAACTGGCGAACTTGCTGACCACGACCCATCCGGCACCTGCGGCAAAAACCCACTTCCACACAGACGGGAGCGCGCGAGCACTGAACGCGTACGCCCCCATAAACAAGCACGCCGCACTCGCCAAACTCGCCAAGAGCAGCGTCAGATCCAACGCCACGGACGGCGAGCTCAGGGCGGCGTAGGCAGCTGCGTAGCGGATCCAACTCAACACCCACGCCAAGGTCCAGTAGCGCAGGTGCGGCGAGCGGTCATGGCGCAACAGCGCCAGGTAGACGACCACGAGAACCGTAGCGCCAACGAGCGCGGTCAGGACGAGGGGCGCGAGGCCAGACACGAAGGCCAAAGTCTAGCGCAGGCCACGCTGTTCCCTGGGGCAGCTTGACCGGACCCACAGGTTCTGAAAGCGCCGCATTTCAGGGCCAGGCGGCGGCAAGCCTCTTGCACAGATGGATGCTAGGCCTCCGGCTACGGGGCTAAAGCGAGAGGTTTTCCATGATTTTTGGCAATGCGAAGCGTGCACTGAGAAACGGCCATCACACATTGGGTGTGACCCGCCGGAAACGCCCAGAGCTGCTGCTCGTCGCGGCGCTTTTTGCAGCTCCCGCCGCCCAAGCTCAGGCCGCGGGAACCAACGCAGACGCGGCGCGCGGCGCGGCCCAGGCAGCCCGCGCAGCAGCCGCAGCCGCCGATCAGGCCGCAGATTCCGGGCTCAGCGGCATTACGGACCGAGACGGCGCGCCAAAGAGCAAGGTAGAGAAGGCCCGGGACGGCGTGGTGACGCTGGAGCGCAGCGGCAAGGTGATCGGCCTGGGCAGCGTGCTCTCCGGCGACGGACGCATTCTGACAGCGCTCTCGCCCCTCGGTCATGGCAACAATGTGGACGCGCGCTTTGCGGACGGAAGCGTCGCGCGGGTGAAGGTTGGCCACACGGACCGCGCTTGGGATCTCGCGCTGCTGGTGCCTCAGAACGGACGTTGGAAGAAGGGCCTGCGCGCCTCGCGCAAGTCCGCGACGCAACTGGGTAGCCATCTGCGTACGTACAGCGTGATCAATGCGAAGGAGCTTGCCCCAGCGCGTACGATCATCAAGGGCGCGCGCACCATGGTCGGCGGGGACAACGAGCTGCTACACGACGCGCTGGAACTCACGAGTCGCCTCAAGAACAACGAGCTCGGCAGTCCAGTGCTGGACGACAAGGGCGACGTAGTTGCCGTTGTCGCCCGGGCATGCGCGCCCATTCCCAATGCGCCCTGCAGTCGCGTGCCCTATGGAGTGCCCACTCCCGCTATCAAAGCGTTCCTGCGCACCGTGCCCGAGAACGCTGTGCCTCCGGCCCCCTGGTTGGGGATCCAGGGCGTCGCTGATGACAGTGTCCCGGCCCGGGGGGTGCGAGTCGTTTCGGTGCATCCGCGTAGCGCCGGCGCCGCTGCCGGCCTTCGAGGCGGCCGCGACGCAGCCAAATCCGATCGGGTCGTCGCCCTGGACGGAGTTCCGGTTTTGACCCCCGAAGCCCTGTCCGACGCCATCAACCGCCGCGCCGTCGGCGAGAGCGTTGAGCTGCTGGTCTACGGGGGTGGCAAGTATCGGAGGGTCAGCCTGACCCTCCAGCCCGCGCCAAAACAGCAGAAAACCCGCAGGACGACGACTCGTCGCAGCGGAAACAAATAAGTCCTTCTATTCGGGCGCCGCTCGGAATAGTTTCACTGTCGTGACGCAAACCCTTTGGTTGCAGGCACGGGAGCGTGTTAGATGATTTCCAGGGTTTTGGACGTCTTTTCCGCGGGATAGCTAGTGGCACGGCCGCTTCGGATTGAGGTTGCGGGCCAGACTGACGTCGGCCGCAAGAGGAACCACAACGAGGACAACTTTGCCATCATGGCGGAGTACGGACTGTATGTTGTGGCCGACGGCATGGGTGGACACGCCTCCGGCGAGGTCGCTTCCAAGATGGCCGTGGACGCCCTGCAGGAGTTTTTTGCAGCCACAGCGGACGACCCAGAGCGTACCTGGCCCTACAAGATGGACCGCTCGAAGGGCTACGAAGAGAACCGCCTCGTCACCGGAATCAAGCTCTGCAACCTGCGCATTTACGAAACGGCCCAGCGCAATGCGAAGCAGCGCGGCATGGGCACGACCTTGGTCACGCTGTTTGCGGTGGAAGACGGCATCTACCTGGCCCATGTGGGCGACAGCCGCATCTACCGGCTGCGCGACGGCACCATCGATCAGCTGACCGAGGACCACTCACTGCTGAACGACTACAAGAAGATGAAGCGGCTCACTGAAGAAGAGATCGCCAACTTCCCCCACAAGAACGTGATCGTTCGTGCCCTGGGCATGAAGGATACCGTCAAGGTCGACACACGCTTCGAAACCCCACGTGCCGGGGACACCATGCTGCTGTGTACCGACGGCCTGTCCGGACCGCTTTCCGACGAGCGCATGCTGGAAATCATTCAGAACGCTCCCGACCTGCCCACCGCGTCGAATCGCCTGATTGAGGGTGCCAACGAAAACGGCGGCCCTGACAACATCACGTGCATTTTGGCCCGCTGGATCGAGTAAAGCGCCTTCCATCCCGACCGCGCGCCAAGATTTGGGTATCTTGCAAGCGATGTCCGTCAGCCCTCTGCAATCTGGGGACCGCGTGCTCTTCGTGGCCGACCAGTATGCGGACGTCGCGCGGGATGAAGTCCATCGCTATCCGGGCGGCGCGGAGCTGACCGACCAAGCCGTCATGGAAGCCGCGCCGTGCGCTGTCGAGACACGGACCTTCTCCAACTTCACGCCGCAGGACTTGGACGATGTATCGGTCTGTATCGTCGGCAATGCGGCGCGCGCTCGCCCCGACCAACTGCGTATCCTTGCGGAGTTCCCGCGCTTGATTCTGTTTGAACATGACATGCGCATCTGTCGCGCACGCGGCGACATGTCCATGCTCCGCCACCCACTGCATCGGGCACTGCACTGGTGTCTTTGCCGCCGAAGCGAAATGCTCGAGCTCACCAAAGGCAGCGCCGGTGTGGTCTTCTTGACGGAGTACCAGAAGCAGATCTTCGAGCGGAACCCATGGTATCCGCGGCGCCCGGTGCGCGTGCTGGGCTGTTCGGTATTCGACAAGGCGACGCTAAAGAAGTTCAACTCCGCGCCAGTAGCCGGCGATCGACCCATCGAGATCTGCCTCGCGTTTTCCGCATTTCGCGCCAAGGGATTTGCCGAGTCCATGGCCCACGCAAAGACGATTGCGGACAACCCCTTCGTGATCCGGAACCTGCCTCCGGAAGAAGTGTTGGACGTGTTTCGCCGTTCCAAACGCTTCGTGCACAAGCCGCCGTCCCCGGAGTGGGCCGGCCGGCTACCCGTGGAGGCACGCTTCCTGGGCTGCCAGGTGGCCACAAACGAGCATGTTGGAGTCGCGCTAGAGCCATGGTGGTCCCTGGGCGACCAAGAAGCATTGCGCGTCGTCAGCGGCGCCGCGGGGCGCTTCTGGAGGTTCGTGGACGAGCTGCTCGCAGAGGGCGCGCGTCGGGACTGAATACCCGCCTTTTCAAAGCGTCCGCGGATTGATGGGGACTGCCGCGCTGAGGTAGGCTCCGCGGCGCAGGCGATGTCCTTTACCCCGCAGGTCGAACCCTCCCACTACCAGAATATGGTGTACGACTCGAAAGAGCGATACATCAGCTACTGGCACCAGATTGACGAGGTCGTACGGGTTCGCCCGTCGCGCTGCCTCGAAGTCGGGATCGGCAACGGCTTCGTGCACCGAGAGCTGCGACGTCACGGTCTAGAGGTCACCACCCTGGACGCGGATTCGAGGCTCGGCCCGGACGTCGTGGGCAGCGTGACGGAGCTGCCGTTCGAGGACGAAGCATTTGAAGCCGTGTGTTGCTTTGAGACCCTGGAGCATCTGCCGTGGGATCAGCTGGAAGCTGCAGCTTCCGAATTGGGCCGGGTGTCGAGCCGGCACGTCTTGATCAGCCTGCCGGACGTCACTCCGTATCTCAACGTGGACGTGCGCGTCGGATTCGGCAAACGCGTGGTCAATCTCTTCCGCTCCATGCCCGACGCTTCACCGCCCCGACACGAGTTCAACGGCGAGCACTATTGGGAAATCGGCAAGCAGGGCTACCCGCTTGCACGCGTGCTGAGCTCGTTGAGCGCAGCCGGCCTGCGTGCGGAGAGCAACTTTCGCGTGCGCGAGTACCCTTACCACCACTTTTTTCGCCTACGCGTGGATTGATGCCGGGACACACCAGGGCCTTGCTGCGCAGCGTTGCGCGATTCACTCTGCGTGGCCTGCCCGCTGGCCCGCACGTCACTCGCTATGCCATGTATCGGGAGCTCAAGGCCTTCGCCGGGGTCTTGCGCAAAGACGGGCGCACGCTGTCGGTCAGCCATTCCAAGCCCCTCTGCGACACTCTCGGGGTGGCTCCCCATAGAGTGGTGGAAGCCAACTTTCCCGAATGCGATTTGCTCGCTTTGCCCTTCGCCGATGGCGAGTTTGCCAACGTGATCACCGATCAAGTGTTGGAACATGTGAAGGGCGATCCCAAAGTCGCCATCGATGAGTCCGTCCGCGTGCTCTCGCCAGGCGGCGTGGCCGTGCACACAACGTGTTTCATCAACCCAGTGCACGACGCGCCAGCAGATTTCTGGCGCTTCACGCCTGAGGCGCTCCGGCTCTTGTGCAAGGACCATGAAGTGCTCGGCGCCGGCGGCTGGGGCAACAAGCTAGTCTGGGTTGTCGATGCCTTAGGTCTACGCTTCGACCCGGTGCCCCATGCCAAGTGGCACCCCCTGCACAA
>CBDUPW010000113.1:0-20540 GCA_965369205.1 uncultured Polyangiaceae bacterium
CCGACACATCACCCAGCACCCCAACTGATGCCCCGGGAGCGGTGGGACCGCAGGGGAACGTGATTCCGTTTCCGGCCGCGCGACGCGACGAAGACGAAGAGGCCACAGAGGGGGAACTGGCACACGCCGCAAACGCGATCGAAGAGCAGGAGTCCGAATTGGCACGAAAGTCCCGGCAGCCCCAGAACAAGAAAAAGAAGAAGAGGGGCCGCAAGTCCACCGCGCCATCGGCTGCCCCGCCGGCCGCGAAGTCCGCGCCGGCCCCCAAGGCATCGAACGGCGCTTCAGCGGCTCCGAAGGCGACGGCAGAGACGCAGGCCGAGCCAGAGGCTCAGCCGAGCCCGTCGTCGCGCCGCGGCGGCAAGAAGGGTGAAGAAGGTTGGCATGACGACTTCTTCGCCGAGGGCGACGAGGGCCGCTACGAAGGCGGCCCCGCAACCGTGCCCCCCCCAGAGGTGTTCGAAGATCTGGACGCCGAGCATTCGTCTCGGGCGTCGCTGACTCCAGACCAGATCGCGCGTCGCACTCGATCCCAGCGCATCGTCGCCGGAGTCATCGGTTTTCTTTTGGCAGTCGGCGGCGTGGCGCTGTGGCAGATGCGCTTCAGGACCCCTGCGGCGGCAGAGGCGCCTTCTGCACCACGCACCGGGCAGTCGCCGGATCCGGCGCCGCCCACTGCAGTGAAGACCACCGCGCCCGTGGCGGCCCCCACACCGGCTCCAGAGCCTGAGCTGAGCGCCGCGCCCCCGCCCGCGGAGTCCGTCGCGCCGGCCCCGGAGCTACCGGTTCCGCCCCCGGAACTCCCCAAGCCCCCGGTGGTGGCACCGCCCCCCGCGCCGAAACCGGTCGCCGTCGCTCCAAGGCCCCCGCCGGTCGTGGCGCCAGCTCCGGCCCCGCCCCCGCCCGCACCGGCTCCGGCTCCGGGCGAGAAGCCCCCCACGGCGTCGTTCCCGTCACCCTGACGAAAACTTGGGTCGAGAGCGGCCCGTGGCTACCGTTTCGGGGCCAATGAGTAATTTCCATCGCAGGCTGGGTGCGGGTTGTTTGGCGCTGCTGTTCGGAGGCTGCGCCTCCAGCGGCCCCCATGACGTGGCGCCCCGCTCCGTCGCGCCGTCGCCCCAAGCCCGCGTCGCCACACCGACGGAGCCCAGGCCGCAAGCGCCCCGGCCTGCCGCAGCAGTCACCGCCGATCCGGTCTCGGTCCCGGCGCCGGTCGCGGAGTCCCAGCCCGCGGTGCCGCGGTTCGAACAGCCCCTGGTGGAGCCCGAGGAGACCCGCGCGGTGGTGCTCTTGTACCACGCCTTCGATCGCGGCACGGCGCCGCTGAGTGTGCGCAGTCGTAATTTCGAAAAGCAGCTACGCTGGCTGCAGGCTGAGAAAGTCGAGATCGTGCACACCAGCGAGTTGCTGGAGTTCCTAGAAGGCAGTCGCCGGCTGCCGAAACGCGTCGCAGTGATCACCATCGATGACGGCCTGAAGAGCGTCTTCGAGAAGGCATGGCCGATCCTGAAACAATTGTCGGTCAAATTCACTCTCGGTCTGCCGACGGGGGTGATGGAGGATCCAAAGAACGCGCCAGTGATGACCTGGGATCAAGTCCGAGTCATGACAGCATCGGGGCTGTGCGAAATCGCCAGTCACGGACACATGCATCGACGGCTTGTCGGTCTTGAAGGACGGCGCTTGTTCGAGGAACTCGAGCTATCTCGCCAGATCATTCAGCGGCAGCTCGGAAGCGAACCGGTTGCGTACTTCTATCCCCTCGGTGCCTACGACACGCGCTCCGCCGGCGAAGTCGAAAAGCGCGGATACCGTGCTGGATTTCGCGCGAGCGGTGCGCCGGTCGCGTTGGGCGCGAGCTCCAGCTTTTGGATCCCGAGGACGAGTGTCTTCCACGATGATGGCGCACATATCGGCTACTATTTCAGCCAGCGTTTTCTGAGCCAGGTGCGGGCGGTTCCCGTCGCCAAGCAAACCGCCGCCAAAGACGCTCCCCACGCCCCGGTGCTCTAGCCTGGCGTGGCGCCGTGCGGCTCGGCACCCCTATGCCGACATCCGTGCCGAGGTCGACTCAGCGTTTGCGTACTCGTGGGTCGAGCAGCGTGTACGAAACGTCTACTAAGAGGTTGGCGAAGACCACCACAGTAGAAAATAGGATCACCACGCCCATGATCACAGGGCCGTCGCGTTCGACGATGGCGTCAACGCTCAAGGCGCCGATGCCCGGCCAACGAAATATCTTTTCGGTGACGATGGCGCCGCCGACGAGTGTGCCCATGCTCAGGCCGACCACGGTGACGAGCGGCATCAGGGCGTTGCGCAGCGCGTGCTTGTAGACGACGACCCATTCGCGCTGGCCCTTGGCCCGTGCCGTGCGCACGTAGTCCTGTTTTAGCAGCGTGATCATTTCGTCCCGGACCAGCCGCGTGTAGTACGCCGCGCCGAACATGCCCAGGGTGATGGCTGGCAAGATCGCGGAGTGGATGTGTTCGGCGGTGGTTTGGCCGTATCCGTCCAAGGGAAACAGCATCAATTCCCGAGCCATGAAGTGCTGCAGCAGGAGCCCGGTCAGGAAGGTGGGCGCACTGATCCCCACTAGGGTGAGTGCAACCGTGCCCCAATCGAAGACGGTATGACGCCGCATGGCCGCCAATACACCGCCAAAGGCGCCGATCGCCACCTGGATGAAGATCGCGAAAACGCCTACGAGCAGCGTGGGAGGCAGTGCCTTCTTCAGCAGCACCACCACCGGCTTGCGCTTCAGGTAGCTGACACCGAGATCGATGCGCACGGGGCCGACTGTCCACCCGGAATCGTCTTTGGGATCCGCTGGACCCGGTCCGAAGGATACGAGTCCGGTCCAATAGCGCGCGTAACGAACCAGCAGCGGGCGGTCCAGGCCGAGCTGCTGGCGAATGCGCGCCACGTCCGCGGGTCGTGCCTGGGGGCCCGCGATCACCCGCGCCGGGTCTTCGGGAAGCACGTTGTAGATGAGGAACGTTGCGGTCACCACCGCCCAGATCGTGAAGAGCGACCAGGCCAAGCGACGGAGGATTTGCGCGATCATGGCAACACCGTTGCGGCGAGCGTGGTGCGTGCTTTCGACTTCCTGCAGTGTGAGGCAAAGGCGCCCAAGGCGGTGTTACAGCGGCTATTGTGAGCGAGCTTTCTACCGCCTTGATCGAACCACATGTCGCCGACGTTCTGCGTCAAAACTGGGTGCGGCGTGTATCCGTGTACGTAGGGATGCCAGAGTTCGAACCAGCGGTAGGCATAGGCGGTCGCCCAGGGTGCTTCTTCAGCGACGATTGCTTCGGCTCGGCGGTACAGTTTCGAACGCAGGGCCTCGTCCGTTGAGCGGCGCGCGCGTTCCAACAAGCCGTCGAGCTCGGCGTTGCGGAAGAAGGCGGCATTCTGACTTTCCTCTTCCTGGATGGCCTTGCTGGCGAGGATCGGTTCGAAAAAGGTGCTGGGATCCGGAAAGTCCGCGTGCCAGCCGACGAAGCCCATCTGGACCGTCTTGCGCCGGCTGCTTCTGGCGAGATAGGTGGGCCAGCCCACCAACTGGATCCGAATGCGGATGCCAATGCGTGCCAGTTGCTGTTGGTACACCTCCGCAGCTTGGGCGGAGTTGGAGTCGATGATGGCCAGGTAAGGGATCTCGTGCGGGTAGCCACCCGTGTTCGTCGTCGGGTCGTAGGCGTAGCCGGCCAGACGCATCTCTTCGAGGGCCTGTTTGTAGTCGAAACGCTGGCTGGGATATCCGGGCGTGCTGGGAATCAACGTTTCCGGAACGATCTTGGTGTGTGGTTTCACATGCCCGGGGTGGATGGCTGCAACTTGTTCCCGGTTGATGCCAAAGGCGACGGCGCGTCGCATGTGCCTGTTGTCGAAGGGCGCCATCTCCGTATTGAGTAGCGTCCCGACGGTTGTCAGGCTCGCTTCCCATTCCCCGCGTCCTTTCCATCTCGGGTCTGTCCGGTACAGCTGGGAGTCCGCTGCGGAGAACTCGCGCATGTAGTCGAGGTCGCCCTTTTCGAATTTGAAGCGCTGCGTGAACGGCTGCACGGACAGGTTCCACTCGATGGCGTCCAAATAGGGCTTGCCCTTCTGCCAGTAGCCATCGTGGCGGACCAGTCGAATGCTCTGGCCGTTTTCATAGCGTTCGACCTTGAAGGCGCCGGTTCCGCAAGGTGCGCTCGAGAAGTTCCGGTCCCAAGTCGTGCCCGCGCTCTTGCACAGCGGCGCCACGATCGCCAAGGCCATGATGTGCAGGAAGGTCGCGTCGGGTTCGGTGAGTTGCACGCTGACGACGTGGTCGCCCTGCACCTGAACGCCACGCAACCTCTTGGCTTTGCCGTCGTGATAAGCCCGATAGCCGACAATGCGTTCGTAGTACGAGGGGACTGGGCACGGCGTCTTCACATGGAGGGATCGCTCGATGGAACGTTTGACGTCCGCGGCGGTCAGCGCCGTGCCGTCGTGAAACAACACTCCCCGCCGCAGCGTAAATACGTAGCGCTTGCCGTCGTCTTGCACATCGATGCTCTCGGCCAGTTGGGGGGCGATCTTGCCGGCGGCGTCGTAGCTGACGAGGCGATCGTAGATCAAAGACTCAATGGCGCCGCTGGCCGTGTCAAAAGCGGTCGCCGCGTCAAGGGAGCGCACGTCAGTGAAGAAGGCCGTGCGCAGCGTGCCGCCCCGTTGCGGCGGTCCCGGGCGGTCCTGGCCGATGGGCGCAGCGACGCGGCCTTCACATGCCAGCAGTAGAGCTGCCGCGAGGGCGAGTTCAATCTTCGTGTGGATCGAGCGCATCGCGCAAGCCCTCCCCGAGTAGATTGAAGCCCAGAACCGACAAGAAGATCATGATTCCTGGTGCCACGACCAAGATCGGCGAGATGGTGTAGTAGCGCTGTCCCTCCTGCAACATGCGGCCCCAGGTTGCCGTGGGGGGAGGTAGCCCCACTTGCAAATAGCTCAGCACGGACTCGGCGATGATCATCTGCGCGACGGACGCGCTGGCGATGACGATCAAAGGGCCCGCAACATTGGGCAAGATGTGGAAGAAGACGATGCGCGCGCTGGATTGGCCTAACGCGCGGGACGCGGCAATGAAGTCCAGAGACCGGACTTGAATGGTTTTTGCTCGGATGATGCGTGCGGTTCCGAACCAACTTGTCAGCCCCAATACCAACAGAATGGTGACGATGGTGGTGTCTCCCACCGCCGCACCGATCGCCATGACGAGCAGCAGATACGGAAACGACAGCCCAATGTCGACGAACCGCATCAGCAGCGTGTCGAGAGGTTGCGCCCGCGAGCCCTCCGCGTAGCCCGCGATCAGTCCGACTACCGCGCCCACCCCGATGGAGATGCTCGTCGCAAAGAACGCGACGAGCAGACTGACCCGCGCGCCATGCGCCAGTCTGCTGAACACATCTCGCAGGAGTTGATCGACGCCGAGCCAATGCGCCTTCGACACACCGGTGAGCCTGCCCAGACTGTCCCGACCGCCTTCGAAATCGCTGAGGTTGGGCGGCTTGCCGGACACAAATGGACCGAAAGCCGCGAAGCACACCAGAAGCACGACCAACACGACGCCGACCGTGGCCCCGCGGTTGGCGCGAAACCGTCTACTTGCGCGGGGATCCCACATTCCTTGTCGAAGTCATCGCACCTTTCCCGGGCTGACCGCGACCCTGACAATAAAGCTGTGGAATTCTAGTTAGTTAGCTGCGGCGCTAGCTCAAGAACTCGCGGATGGCAGCGGCCACCGGTGCGGGTCGCTCTTCGTGGGGGCAATGCCCGGCATCCAAGAGCAGGAAACCGGCTCCGCGGATTTCGCGGGAGAGCCGCTGACCGAAGGCGGCCGGGATCCAGGCGTCCTGTCGTCCCCAGATCACCAGGGTTTTTGCCTGAATACGTCCCACCTGGGCGGCCACTGCGCGGGTGTCGACGGTCGCACGCAGTGTGGCGAGCGCGCTGCTGCGGCCTGCCGGGGTGCTGAATGCGTCGTAGTAGCGATCGACTCGGGCGACGGGAACCGCGTCACGACCGACGAGACGACGGCTGAAGAAGCTGCGGAAGCTGGCTCGGTTCCAGAGCTGCTTGAAGACGAGCCCCCCGACGAAGGGCGTCTGTGCCAAGCGTTGTTCCAGCAGCGGTGGGCTGGAGTAGCACCAGGCGTCCACGATCACGAGTCGTTCGACGAGCTCGGGATAGCGCGCCGCCAGAGACAATGCCACCGCACCACCCAGTCCGTGCCCCACCAGCGCGGTGCGCGAGAGCGAAAGACCGGCATAGAGATCCGCCACCGTGTCCGTAAAAGCGTCAATGCTGTATTCGAAGCGCGCGGGCGGTGGCTTCTCGCTTTCGCCGGAGCCCGGCAGATCCGGAGCGAGCAAGCGGAACCCGTCGCCCATGTGCGCACCCACTGCCGCCCAAGTGCTGTGATCCATGAAGGCGCTGTGCAGTAGCAGGATGGGGCTGCCGGAACCGCTATCGGCGACACGGACGCGCACGCCGCTCGCCAGCACATCGCGCTGCACGTCGCCCATTCAATGCCGCCGAGGGTGCCAAAGGCCGAGCTGACGAACAAGGGCCGATCCTGCTTCGCAGCCGTCAGCCTGGGCACTGGCGGATTAACTCCGCAAAATGTTTCAAGAATGAATCACGCAATTGGGGTCGTGCGCGAGCCGATGGGTGGGCATGCAACGCATCCAGTCGGGGCCAGGCACCTACTATGAGCTCATGGACAGCGTAGGGCGGGGTGGGTTCGCGCGTGTGTATCGTGCGCGGCGCGTCAGTGGGTCGGTCTCGGAAGTCGTGTGCTTGAAGATCCCCATCGGGAGCGAAGGCAAGCGCGAAGTACAGGAAGAGGCGCGACTGCTCCGCGCCATCGAAAGCGACGCGGTGGTTCGCTTCATTGAATGCGTCGAGCTCAGTGACGGCCGGGTCGCGCTTGCGCTCGAGTTGATCCAGGGCAGTAGCCTCGCCGAGCTCGACCCGGCGCGGACCCGCGCGGCTCCGCTGCGTGCGGGCACGGTCGCCTACGTGGGAGCGCGGCTCTGCGAGGCGCTGTCTGCGGGCAATCGCGCAATTGCCGGGGGCTTGGTGCACCGGGATGTGAGCCCCCACAACGTCTTGGTCTCGCGAAGTGGTGCGGTGAAGCTGACGGACTTCGGTGTGGCGCGCGCATGGGATCGCGGCGGCTGGACTGACGCGCGCTGCATCAAGGGCAAGCTGTCCTATGCGTCCCCGGAGCAATTGCTCGGAGGGCCCCTCGATGCACGCAGCGATCTCTTCGCCCTTGGCGTCATTCTATTCCAACTTTGCACGGGAAAGCACCCCTTCGGACAAGGGTCGCCCCGGGACAAGGCCCGCGGGATCCTCATGGCGGCGCCGCCCCAGGCTCCACCCGTGGACGGGCGCGTCGCCCAAGCCATCATGTCTCTTTTAGCGCGCTGTCCAGACGAGCGGCCCCCGTCGCCCGCGCACGCAACCGAAGTGTTCAGTGCTCTGACCGACGCAACTGCGGCGCGCGAAGAGTTGGCAGACCGAGTATCACGGCTGCGTCCGGGGCTCGCGCGTTGTCGTGTGTCGCGGCAGCACGCACAGACGATGCAATCGCTTCGCAGCGGTGCGAACGCCTAGTACTGCCCGTGGTTACGTGCGCAATGGGAAGCGTCGCCCACGCTTTCGAAGCACTGCGCTCGGGGTGCGATCTTTGGTTACCGTGTAGGCAAAGGTAGATCGGTGTGCGATCTCTACGAACGTTCAGGTAACGAAGATCGAAAGCGCGCAACCACTGACGGACCCTTGATGTCGGTCCATGTAGGTATGGACGGTGAATCAGCTCCATGGACATTACATGAGATATGACAAACAATGTCTTAGCGAAGTGCGCAGCCAGCGTCCATGGAGCTGCTCACGGCTTTACGCAAATTTTTGATGGGAAAGTGTTTTGGCTGATCCATTCAGTGGAATATATTCGCTCGCGTTCAACGGCACTTCACCTGGACACCACAGCATATGAGCGGGATCGACGACACCACCCTGAGCCAGATCGAACGCGACTTCGCGAACGGCCTGTCCTCGGCGGAGATCCTGGACCTATTCGCCGAGCACGGCGTGGCTCTCAGCGAGGCCACGCTGCGCAAGTACGTGCAGCTGGGGCTGTTGCCACGGAGCGTGCGTGTCGGTCGCAAGGGCAAGCACCGCGGCTCACAGGGCATCTACCCGGTGGCTGTTGTCCGCGGCATCGTTCGCATCAAGCAGATGATGGCGCAGAGCTACACCATCGAGCAGATACAGCGTGAAGTTCTGTTCATGCGAGCAGAGCTGCAGCAGCTGGAGCAGGCGCTGAACAACATCTTCGGAAAACTGGACGGCGTACTCAAAGAGCGCCGGAAGGAAGCGGTTGCCCAAGCGGCTCTGCGGGAAGTGAAAGACGCGCGCGGCCTGAGCAAGGACCTGCTTTCGCGTCTTGGCAGCATCGAAGCGAGACTCTCGTCGCGGGCGCGCCTGGAGCGGGTTGCGGCGTCATGAAGCATTGGGATCACGAGGAAAGCGGCAAGAGAACGACGAGACTTTGACCTGCGGCCGGCGGCTGCGTGACGACTGGTTCGTCACGTAACGCCAGAAGGTCGGACGCAGGGTCTTTTGGGGGCATGAAATCGAAACGGTACCGGCGTGATCGGGGCAGGTTCCCGACCGCGACAGGGGTCGTGCGTGTGCGAGTACGTAATTGATGACGATTGTAAATTTGGGAGGCAGGCGCATGGATTCGAAGAAGGTCGACGAGCAGGAACAATCAGAGAATGGCTCGGGTGAGGTGTTCCCCACGCAGGGTGGGGCGGCCCTCGAAGCGGCGACCGAGGAGGAGATGATCACGCGCGAGCAGCGTCGTTCGCGGCGTAAGCGAGACATTCGCGCTCGCACGATCAGCGTGAAGCGCATGACCAAGCGCGAACTCGAGATCGGCCGCCTGCTCTATCCCGAGACCGATTACTGGAAGCCGAAGTCCCGGGCAGAATGCGCAGAAGGCCCCCGGCCGTGCCCCTTCGTATCGTGCAAGCACCACCTATACATCGACGTGTCACCGCGCACGGGCGCCATCAAACTCAACTTCCCAGATCTGGAGGTCTGGGACATGGGCGAATCGTGTGCGCTCGACGTTGCGGATCGCGGCGGCACGACCTTGGAAGACGTAGGAGCGATCATGAATTTGACCCGAGAGCGGATCCGACAAGTGGAGGTCAAAGCGCTGGCCAAGCTCGAAGCGCTGCGGGATATGATGGCCCTGCGCGACTTCATCGACGAAGGACCAGTGGGACGCCGGCGTCTACCCAAGCTGAGCAAGGACGAGACGGTTGGACCGGAGTACCGCGACGACGACGAGGACGAGGTGGACAGCTACACCGCTGCCGACGACAGCAGCGACGACGGCAGCGACGACAGCAGCGGCACCGAAGCCAGCAGTGACTTCGACCTAGAACAACTCGACGCCTGAGCCCACCCTGCCTGCCAGAACCGGCGCGTCACGAGAGTCGTGACGCGCCTTTCTTTTTGCCATCAACCGCGCAAGAGGCGCACGGTGCGCAGGAAGTTCGTGCCCAGGATCTTTTGAATCGATGCCGGGGCGAGGCCACGCTTGAGCAGGATTTCCACAAGCCGCGGCAGTTCGAGACAGGTCTTCATATCCCGGGGCGGGGTGATGGCGCCGTCCCAGTCGCTGCCCAGGCTGGCGTGATCGTCACCGACGGTCTTCACAATGTGCAGCAGATGCTTCGCGACGGACTCGGCGCGTCCCGATAGCGCTCCGTCCCCAAGGAAGCTCGACTGATACATCACGCCGATGGTGCCCCCGCTATTGGCCACGGCCCGGAGTTGGTCATCGTCTAGATTGCGCCAATGCGGCGTGACCCCCGTCACACCGGTATGGGTCACGATCATCGGCTTGGAGCGGTCGTGCACCTCGACTGCATCCCAGAAGCCTTTGCGGGAAATGTGGGCTAGGTCCACGAAGATGTTCTTTTCGTTCAGCAGCCGGACGTAGTCTCGCCCTCGGTCGGTCAGCCCAAGGTCCGAACGCAGTTGCAGCGGTGAGCTGGTGGCACCCAGACTCGACGACGTCAAATGCACAATGGTGATGCGCAGGATCAGATCGTCCAGGATCAGGTCCAACGCGTCCGGCGCAACGTCCAGGGCATTGCCGCCCTGAATGCCAAAGAACGCGCCGTGTTTGCCGTCTCGGCGCGCTGCTTCATACTCCGCAGCGTTGCGAACCACTGCGAACTGATCCGATACGCTGGCGAAGATCCCGCGTAGGCGCTCAAGATTCTTCACGAAGGCACGGGCGCGACCTCGCGCGGTGCGCGCCGGATTTGTCGTGATGATCCAGGTAGCGCCGGTCAGTCCTGCCTCAAGCACGCGCGGGAAGTCGACTTGGCTGTAGAAGCAAGCGCCAAATAGACCGTGCCCATGGCGGCGCGCTAGGTCGTAGCCGAAAATCCGATTCCAAATGAAGCTGTCGATGTGAAGATCGATCACATCGCTGGACAAATAGAGCTCTACGGCTTCCCGCGAGATCTCCAGTCGCTGTGCCAGACGATCGGGATCGCTACGCGGGTCTTCGAATTCGAGGGCTGTCACGGTCGCTGCATCTTCATCGATAGGCTCGGCCGTCCGAGCCTATCGGGAGATCACAGCCCCTTGGGTACTTTGTCCAGATCCACTTCGTCCAAAGCGAAGCGGATCAGCGCGCTGCGATTGGCCTTGGTCAGCCCTCGGGCTTTCAGGTCTTCGACCATCGCGTCCAGACGCCCCAGGTCTTCCAGATACATGGAGATACATATCACCTTGTAATGACTGGCTTTGTCGGCCTTGCGCGGGGTTTTTTCCCGGGCCGGAGCTGGCTGGTAGAAGCTGCCAGAAAGCACGCCCTCGACCTCCTCGCGGTCGAGAACCCGTGCCGTTGCCTCTCGAAAATCATCTGTGTCGCTCACGCCGCACCTCCTGCCTGGGCTGTGGTTGTCGCATTCGTTTCTTCGCGTTTTCCGGGCAGCGCCGCAGCGACCAGGCGGTCCACTACTCGCTCGTAGTCTGCAGCCGCCCCGGTGCCCTTGGCATGCTCGAGCAGCGTCAGGTTGCGGGCTGGCGCTTCCTTGATCTTTGTAGCTATCCGGATGGGATCGAGACAGCGCTCCCCGAAGTGCTCGCGCAAGGTTGCAAGTGCCTCTTGGCAGATGTTGGCGCGGGCGTCGTAGAACGTGGGCAGTACGCCCCACAGGTTGACGGGATGGCACAAGAGCTTGTTCACCTGCTTGATGGTTCGAAGCACTTGCCGCACGCCCACTAAGGACAGGTAGTCGCAGCCAACCGGGCACAGCACTGCGTCGGCAAATACCAGCGCATTCTGGTTCAGCAACGAAAGGCTGGGCGAGCAATCCAGGACGATGTAGTCGTAACGGTCTTTGGCCGACTGCAGCCGCTCGGCAAGCACGCGATCCCGTTCGCTGCGCCCCGCCAAATACAGTTCCGCCGCGGCTAGGGTTTCGTCAGCAGGCAACACGTCGAGTCCAGAACGCGCCTCTACGACCGCCTGATCGAGCGCAAGACCCATGACCAGCACGTGGTACAGCGAACGCTCCGCGCTGAGTCCCAGGGACACGCCCACATTGCCTTGGCCGTCGACGTCCACCAACAGCACGCGCAGCCCACGGGCGGCGAGTCCGGCGGCCAGGGTCACGCTGGTCGTGGTTTTTCCTGTGCCGCCCTTGTGGTTGAAGACCGCTAGCACCTGTGCGTGCCGCTGCTGACCCGAAAGCTGGCGCACAGACGCCGGCGGCGGGGACGAGCGCCGGGGATCCAATACCGCCGGGAGGGCTTCTCTGGCACTCGGTTCTGGGACTGGGGCTTCTGTGACTGAGGATGCAGCCGGGGAGACTGGGGTTACGGCACGCAGCTCCCTGCGCGGGGGCAAGAGCTTCTGGCGGCAGCCGGGCGTGCAGGCGTAAAGCCGGCGTCCACCGGCGAAGATCACGTGCGCGGCGAGTTCCACCTGAAAGTCGCGCTCACAAGCGTCGCATTGCACGGCGCCCCCTCGTCCCCGATGGCTCTCTTCGAGGCAGCGTTGCGAACAGAAGTACGTAAACGCCGCGGATGCTTGGCTTTGGCGCTGTTCGACTTGATAGCTGAACTGGACGCTGAAGGTTTCAGTGCAGATGCTGCAGGTTCGACGCATGTTTCGGGCCTCGTGGGCGCTTCTCGTAGTTATCGAAGCGCACCCGTGCCGAATGACATGTGGGGCCGAAATCGGCCAAATTTTGTGGTGGGGGCGTCAGTGCCGGAAATGCCGTGCCTCCGTAAAGACCATGGCTAACCCGAGCTCATCCGCTTTTGCGATGACTTCGTCGTCCTTCTTGCTGCCACCCGGTTGGACCACGGCGGTGACGCCAGCGGCCGCAGCGACTTCGACGCCGTCTGGAAAGGGAAAGAACGCGTCGGACGCGAGCACGCTGCCTTTGGCGTGCTCCCCGGCCTGTTTCACGGCGATTTCAACCGCCAACACCCGGGCCGTCTGTCCACCGCCGATGCCACTGGTGGCGAAGGCTTCGCCTTGTCCCTTGGCCAGCACGATCGCGTTGGACCGCACATGCTTCACGGCGCCCCAGGCAAAGGAAAGCGCGGCGGTTTCGGTCGGAGTGGGGCTCCGCTTGGTCACGGTCTTGCCTGCTTTTACCTCGTCGGGCCCAGTGGTGTCGCGGCTCTGCACGACGATGCCCCCGCCGATGCGCTTCATCATCCAGGCTTCATGGGCTCCGTCCAACCACTGGCCGGTCGCAAGCAGGCGCAGTGCACTCTTCTTGCGCAGTCGCTCCAGCGCCTCCGCACTGAAGCTGGGAGCGACGATGCATTCCAAGAACGTCTCTGCCAAGAGCTCCGCAGTCGCGAGGTCTACCTCTCGATTGATGGCGACGATGCCGCCAAACGCGCTCATGGCATCGGCTTCACGCGCGGCACGGTAGGCCACGGACAGCTTCGGCGCTGTGGCGATGCCACAGGGGGAAGCGTGTTTGACCACCACGGCCGCCGGCTCGGTGAATTCCCGCACCGCTTCGAGGGCCGCATCGACGTCGACCAGGTTGTTGAAGCTCAGTTCCTTGGCGCCGGTGCCCAAGCTTTCCGCGCGTGCCAAGCTGCCGGGCACTGCGTCGCGCTCGCGGTAGAAGACGCCGCGCTGGTGCGGGTTCTCTCCGTAGCGCAAGGCATAGGCCTTTTCGAAGGGCAGGGTGAGGGTGCGAGAAAACCCGTCCTCTTCGCCCTGTGCTCCCAACCAGTTGCTGATCATGGCGTCGTAGGCTGCGGTGTGGGCAAAGGCCTTGTGCGCGAAGCGACGGCGGGTCTCTGGCGGGACTTCCCCGTGTTCTTCCAGCAGCTGAAGCAGCTGTGAGTAGTCTCCCGGTTCGCATACGACGGTCACCCGGGCGTGGTTCTTGGCCGCGGAGCGCAGCATGCTGGGACCGCCGATGTCGATGTTTTCGATCAGTTCATCGAAGCTGGCGCCCGGTTTTTTCAGAGTCTCCGCGAAGGGGTAGAGGTTGACGATCACCAAATCGATGAAGCTGCCGGAGATCTTCGCCAAGTCCGCGTCGTCGACGCCTTCTCGCGCTAGGAGGCCGCCGTGTACCGCTGGGTGGAGCGTCTTCACCCGACCCGCCATCACTTCCGGGGATCCGGTGTAGCGGTCGATGGCGGTGACTGGCACGCCGCTTTCTTTGAGTAGCTTTTCGGTGCCGCCCGTGGACAGCAGCGCCACGTCGCGCTGCACCAGCGCCTTTGCGAGATCTACCAGGCCAGTCTTGTCGGAAACGGAGAGCAGTGCTCGGCGAATGGGCATGTCAGGCGCCGCGTAACTAGGCGCCGCCGCGTCGTCAACGCTCGTGGGATCCAGCGCACCCTGACTGGGAAGTTGGGCCGGTGAATCGAGCGCGCGCTCTCATGCCGCGGAAAACCGACCGGGCGCGCGGCGGTTGCCCGGGCGCGCGGCGGTTGCCCGGGCGCCCGGCGATTCCAGGGGTCGCCGACAGAAAATGTACTTAGCATACATATCAATTTTTCGCGCGCGCCCCCCCCCCGCCGCACCGCTTGATCGGTTCCTGTGGATCGGTCCTCATCCAAAGCGAAACGCCCGGGGCCGACTCAGCAAGGTCGACTCAGGCGTGTCGCGCCCAAAAAGCCTCGAGATCCGGAGGCAGGGGAGACGACAGCTCCAGGGGCACTCCGGTGATGGCGTGGGTGAGGCAGTAGCGGTGCGCGTGCAGGGCATGCCTGGGAAGCTCCAAGCGCGCCAGATCTTCGTCTGTGAGCTCGCCGTCCGCAGCGCGCGCCAACATGCGATCGTCGGGGCCGTACAGCTTGTCCCCGACGATGGGCGTTCCATATTCCGCGAGGTGCACCCGGATCTGGTGCTGGCGCCCCGTCAATAGCTCGCATTCCACCAGGCTGTAGCCGGCGCGCTGGCCCAGCACCCGCACTTGAGTCTTGGCTTCGAGCCCGCTGCCCGCCTGGGCAACGCGCATCTTGACGCGCAACGTATTGTCGGTGTCCGGTTCGAGGGGAATGTCGATCAGCCCAGCCGGTGGCGTTCCCCAAGTAATGGCGAGGTAGGTCTTACGCATGCCGCTATGAGCTTTGCCGCTTAGGGCCGATAGGCTGCGGTCCTCCAGAGCGCGCTTGAATGCGCGATCTGCGGCGACGGACCGTGCGACCAACAAAAGCCCGCTGGTTTCGCGGTCAATGCGGTGTATTAGCGCAAAAGACTCATCGGGCCGCTCGACCTGCAAGCACCTGAGGACCGTGCTGTGATGGTGCCGCGCCGTCGGGTGCACCGCCACGTTGGGTGGCTTGTCGACCACGAGCAAATGGGGGTCTTCATATACGACGACGATCGGCTGGGGTTGGTCGCGCTCTTCGAAAGGGGGGCGCCAAAGCACCACGTGCTCCTCGGCACGCAGCCGCTCACTGGGTTTCAGCGGTCGGCCTTGAAGCGTATACGCCGTGCGCTCGGCGATATCCTTGGCGCGCGTGCGGCTGGTATTGCGAAGTTGGGACGCGAGGAAGCTATCCACGCGGGTGCCCGCGGACTCCGGCGGCACGCGAAAGATGCGCAAGATGGCGTCGGGCCGCACGCCGTCGGGTCGTACGGCGGTCGGCGTCTTGTCCGCCGGGTCGTTCACCCCGAGCCTTGGATTTCGGTGCCGACGCCCTCGTCTGTAAAAATCTCCAATAGCAAAGCGTGGCGGCGGCGGCCGTCGATGATGTGCACCTTTTCGACTCCCGCAGCGACCGCGCTCAAGGCAAAGCGCACCTTCGGAATCATCCCCCCAGAAAGCGTTCCGTCAGCAATCAACGCTTCTGCCTCCTCGGCGTTCAGCGAACTCTGCAACGCTCCGGACTTGTCCTGCACGCCCGCGACGTCCGTCATGAGCACCAATTTGGCCGCACCGAGAGCACTGGCGATGCGCGCCGCGGCGATGTCCGCGTTGACGTTGAGTGCGTTGCCCGCGGCGTCCACTCCAATCGGTGCGATGACGGGAAGAAAACCACTGTCGAGCAGTTTGAGCACGATGGCGGGATCGACGCTTTCCACATCGCCGACGCGTCCGAGGTCCACAAGGGTCTGAGCGCCCTGTGCGTCCTGGGCCGCCACGCGGTCCATACGCACGGCCCGCATGAAATGGTCGTCCTTGCCGGACAGACCGACCGCGCGGCCGCCGTGCTGACAGATCAGCCCCACGATGTCCTGGTTCACGCCACCGCCGAGCACCATTTCGACGACGTTCATCGTTTCGTCGTCGGTGACGCGGAGCCCGGCGTTGAAGGACGACGCGATGCCCATTCGCTCCAAGGTCTGATTGATCTGGGGTCCGCCGCCATGCACCACGACGACGCCAATCCCGACATATCGGAGCAAACACACGTCCCGGGCGAAGCTGGCCTTCAGCGTCTCGTCGACCATGGCGTGGCCGCCGTATTTGACCACGAAGATGCGTTTGTGAAAGCGCCGGATATAGGGCAGCGCTTCGTGCAAAATCGCTGCTTTTTCAATGAGTTCGTCCATGAAACCTAGTGAGGATCCTAGCCCAAGATCTGCTGAAATTGGGGCGCTGGGCAGGGGCGGCACCAGTGTAAGTGCGTTGGGCGCAGCCCCATGATACACGCTGGCGCCATGGATATCCTGATGGTGTCGGCTGAGCTCGGCGAGGGAGCGGGGCGTACGCAGGCCGCTTCAGCGGTGGCTAGCCTGTCGAAGGCCCTGAAGCATTTGGGACACAACGTGACCGTCGTGTGCCCCAAACACCCGGAGCTGGAGGCCTCGGGCATCTTGCTGGCTCGTCGTCTGACGCCTCTGTCGCTGGCCGACGGGTCTGAAGTGACCGTCTTCGACGCCCAAATGTCCAGTGGCGTGCAGCTGACGACCTTCGAGGCCCCGGTGCTGTTTGAGCGCCCGGGGGTATACGGCGAGGACGGCAAGGACTACCCGGACAATGCAAAGCGCTTCGGACTGCTGAGCCAGGTTGCGGTCGGCTTGTGTCGCCAGCGCATGCAGCAGGGACAGGCACTGGACGTCATCCACGCCCACGACGCGGCGACGGGACTGGTGCCCTTGTTGCTGTCGGAGGCGAAGGATCTCGCGATCCCCTGCGTGCTGACCGTGCATGATTTCACTCGCCAGGTCGTGCTGCCCCTCAAAGACGCGGCGGACCTGGGGCTCGGGAAGATCCAAGGCGCTGAGGAGCGGCTGCGACTGGCAGGCAAGCTCAATTTGCTCAAAGCCGGGCTCGAGAGCGCCAGCGCTGTCATGACGATGAGCACCTCATACGCCGAACAGATGGCGGATGCCGAGCAGTCGGGTGCTCTGGCGTCAGTTCTCGATGGCCTCGAAAGCCCTGTGGTGGGTGTGTCCGGCGGTATCGACTACGCGCGCTACAACCCCGCCACGGATGCCACCCTTTGCAGTCGCTATGACGCCGAGGACCCGGCTAACAAGGGGCGCTGCAAGACCGCGCTGATCCGTGAGCTGGAACTTGAGCTCGACCCCGAGCGGCCGCTCTTTGCGTTCTGTGGGCCCTTGAACAAGGACGCCGGCTTTGACCAGTTGCTCGGCGGTCTCTCCAAGCTCTTGAAGCAAGAATTGTCATTGGTGGTGGCGGGCGAGGTCGACGATTTTTCCACCAAGCGCCTCGAATCCCAGATCGAGAAGCACCGGGATCGCCTCGCCTGGATCCGCCGGAACGATTCCGCGACCCTGCGGCGTGTGTATTCTGCGGCGGATTTTGCCGTCGGATTGTCCCGGCACGTTCCCTTTGCGGCCCAGCAGATGATCGCGCAGCGCTACGGGGCGGTACCCGTGGCTCGAGCGACCGGCGCCGTGCTGGATGTCGTTGTCGACTGTGACGCGGGACTCGAGACTGGCAGTGGCTTCCTGTTGGAAGGCGACGACGCTGCCGCCCTCCATGGCGCAGTGGGTCGCGCGCTGGCGGCCTATCGGGGCGCCGGATTTGCTGCGCTGCGCCGCCGTGTGATGCGTCGAGACTCCAGCTGGGATCGCCCCGCGCGACGGACGCTGCAGATCTACCGTCAAGCCATGGTGGCCGCAGGTTGAAGCGCGGCTGGTTGAACTGCGCCGGCATGCACTAGGCAACGCGCTGCCCAAACCCCACGAAGGATCGTGAGCCCGACGAGCACGCTCACGGTCACCGCCGCGAGGGGAAAGGTCCACCCCGGCGCGGCGGGGAACTTGCCGGCACAGTAGGCCGCGCCGAGGACGAGCACCCACTGCCACGCCGCCAGCCGCGCCCAGTCCACGCCAACGGAGAGTGGCCGCGCGAGCAAAGTGCCGATGCCGAGCAGCAGGGCGGGCAATGCCGCGGGTCGCCTGGCTGCCGCTGCGAACGCTAGATCACGGGCGACGCCGGTGGCGCAATTGACGGCCACGCCAAGCAGCAGCAGCAGTACGCCAACGGCGTCGGCAAGTGCCGGTCCGAGCCCCGCCAGCTGTTGTGGCGCCCACGCTGCCGCGAATGCCGCCGCGGCGAAGACCATGACTTGAAACAGCAGGCACAGGCCGTAGATGGCGAACAGGGCAGGCAGGCGCCGGAGCCCCCGGCCGAGGGCTTCGGCGAGCCGCCCGTCGCGATCTTCCAGGGCGACGAGCATGACGCTGACGGGGTACAGGCTAAGTAAGACGCATCCCGCAGCGAGCAGGAGCGTGAGCTTCGTGACGGGCAGCGCCCCCGTGAGCGAGAGGCGAACGCCTTCCACGAGCATCATGCCCCCGGAGTCGAAGAGCAGGTGGTCGCCGTCCGGGTGGTCCGCGATGCCGGTGGAAAGCAGCGCCGTCATGGCCGGCAAACCGACGGCAAAGGCTAGCGCGGCGCGCATGGTCGCTGCCAGCGTGAGCGCGTCCCAGCGTCGCAGGACCCAGCGCAGCGTTGGAAAGTGCGTCATGGCGCCACCAACGAAAACGCGATGCTGGACCAGTAGCCAAGCTTGCTCAGCGCGCGCCACGGCATGCGTGGCGTCACGCTCGTGGCGTTGTTGAACAGGTTCTGATCCAGCAGCACGCGGTGGTTCGGATCTACGATCACGGCCACCACAGGCTCGGTATCGACGACATCGATGCTCGTCCACGGCGCGGCGCCGTCCCAGGTCCGTCGGGTGCGCCGACCGTCTGCAAAGATCAGCTCCACGTCGACCGGCAGTACCAGCGTACCGTGTCGGCGAATGATGACGCGGCTGGAGCGCTTGTCGTTTGGAGTTACATCCGGGGCGATGGTTTCCGCGGCGGTGCCAGCGCCAAACCTGCCCGCGGGTTTGCGCAGCGGCACGCTCTCCGGGAGCTCGGCCACGAAATCGATGAAGCCACGTTCGAAGAACGCGCCCTTTGCAAACTGGCGTGCGCTTTCCCCCAACACACTCTCCAAGGCATCGAGCAAATCGCTGGGTGTGGGATGACCGAAACGGTGCGCGCGCGCGTAGCGGCCAAGGGCGCGGTCGAGGCGGTCGCGTCCGTAGACGCGGGCAAGGGTCTCGAGGATCGTGGCGGTGCGTGAGTAGACCAGGCCGCCGATGCTGGAGAAGCTCGAAAACGAGCTCGCTGGCTGAGCTACGAGATCATCATGGGCAACCCGAGCGGCGACGGCGCGGCGAAGCGCGTTGCCACTGAGGGAAAAGTCTAGGATCCGGGCAAAAGACGCGGCGCCATACAGATCTTCAAGGGTGGACTGTTCGACGTAAGACGTCAGCCCCTCATCCAGAAACGGGTGCTTGGATTCATCACTGGCAACGAGGCCCTGGAACCATTGATGTCCGAGCTCGTGCACCGTCAGGCTTTCGACGAGTCGCACGCCGGTATACGCCGACCACCACTGCCCGCCTGTGGTGATCAGCGTTGGGTATTCCATGCCGCCTGCTGCCGGCGCGAAATCCGGCGTATGCACCACGGTCAAGGTGTCGTACGGGTAGCGCCCGAAGCGGCGCGACAAATTGGGTAATGCGCCCGAGAGCACGGAGAAGGTGGCGTTTGCGTTGTGGTCATGCCCCGGCGGGAACAGCAGCGTCACGCGCGTTCCGTCGATCTGGCGCGTCTGGGTGTGGAACTTTGCCCACGCACACCAAGCGAAGTCGTGCACGTTGTCGGCGCGATAGTGCAAGCGGGTTCGACCGTCCCGAGTCTCAGACTTCGTCAGTTTTCCGGTTGCGCCCACGATGAGATCCGAGGCCACGTCCAGCTGCACGTCGTAGCGGCCGAAGTCCGCGTAGAACTCCGAATGCGGATGGAAGGCAAAGTGCGCAAATCTTCCGTCTTGCTCGAGGCGAGCGAGTTTCGGAAACCACTGCGCGACCATGTGGAACCCCTCCGCGTGGCCGGTGCGGGCCAAGATAGGCGGCAGTTTTGCGCGGAACTTGAAAGAGAGATTCAGGGTCGCGCCGGGCGCCACGGACTGCGGCAACGGAACTCGGATGTCCGTTTCGTCGTCGGGATCCCCAGGCGAATGTCGGTCGGCCTGGGGCCAAACGTCCTTGTTGCCAAACTCAGCGACGCGCATTTCTTTGACGTCGATGTAGCCCCAATCTCGCAGCTGACCTTCGTCGCGGCTGCTGACGAACGGAGAGCGCAGAAAGAGCGACTTTTCGTTCTTGAATGCATTCAGATAGAGGTGAAAATAGAGTTCCGAGACGGGCACGCGGGACGTATTGGTAAACTGTAGGGTTCCCGATCCGTCCAGGCTGTGGTCCAGCTCGTTGAGTCTCGCCCGCAGCGCGTAGTTCGCGACGGGGGCCGCCGCGGAAGCCAGCGCGTCGTCGTTGTCGTGAGCCGGCCCCAAGACAAGCGGCTTGCCTGGGTCGATGGGCGTGTGTTGGGGAGCGCTGGCCGCGGCAACTTGGCTCAAGCTCAGCGCCAGCCAGCAGCAGCCCGTTCCCGCTCCAAGCTCGACGAGCGCGCGGAAACGCCCGGTCTTCCTCTTCATGCT
>CBDUPW010000114.1:0-20505 GCA_965369205.1 uncultured Polyangiaceae bacterium
GGACGCTTCGGCCAATTCGTACGACTGGTATCGCAGGTCAGCCAAGTCGTATGGAAGCATTGAGCTCGATGGCGTGACCGTGCCGGTCGTCAAGCTCAAAGGCACATGGATGGTTCACCGGGAGGATCTCGATCGTGCACTTCGGAATCACCGCGCGAAGCTCCAAGAACTGCAGGCCATTGTAGCGGTCCACCGACCTTTCATCCGAGGAAATCGCCCTCGATGACCCCGCATTGGTCACCCCGTCGCTCTCCGATCTCGTGACCAGAGCAGCACGCGACGCTTGCGCGCGGTGATAGACGGACTCAAAGCAGCACAGGTCCCCGACTGCACAGCGCGCGCACAAACCTCACCCGCCGCGCGCATGCAGCACGCGGGCAACATCGCGGTCGCTCTCTGCCTCAAGCCGCTTCGCGCAGCTCGACGATGGGCAGGTGCTCGCGTCCGCGAAACCTCGTGACGACGAGCACGGGCGGTGCGCGGGGCTCGCTGCGCGGCCTGCCACCACTGCGGTTGTGCGCGGGAAGCTCGGATCCTTCGAGCCGTTGCTTCGGGGTCAGGCCTCGCAGCGCTTGATGCGGGCGATACTCATTGTACCAGGTCACGTAGGCGTCGAGCTCTGCCCGCATGGCGTGAATGCCGTGGGGGACGTGGATGACGCGGCACGCCTCGTCTTTCATCGAGCGCCAGAAGCGCTCTAGCAACGCGATGCTCGCGCTGCTGCCGACGGCGCCAAAGCGCGGCTTGGCTCCGGCCCTGCGGCACCACGCGCGATACTCGCCCCGAAACTGCGCGCCCTGGTCGCTGATGATGTGCGTAGGGCCGCACCCGGCGCGGCGCTTGGCGCGATCGAGCATGCGGCATAGCTGTTCGGCGCTCGGCTGCGTCTTGAAGACGCCCTTGGCCATCACGGCGCGCGAATGCTGATCGAGCACGGCGGCCACCCACCAATAGAATGGCCAGCACTGCGGCACGCTGAAAGGAAACCACACGCAGAAGAAGCGGCCGACGAGCGGCACCAGCGTCAAGTCAACGTGCCACACGTGATGCGCTCGCTTCGCTCGGATCCCTGGGTAGCGAGGTCGCTCGGGCAAGACCGGCGGCGGTGCGGGTGCGGGAGGACTCGGCGGCTTCGGCCGCCGTTTTCGATCTCGAATGCGCTTGACCGTTGAGGCGGCAAGCGAGACGCCGGCACGCGTGAGCAACTGAGCGATGCGGCGCTTGCCCATGGTCGGCAGCAGCGTGCGCAGCTGCTCCACCACGAGCGAGTGGCACTCAGGCAGCTTGTTGACGGGCACCGGAAGCGCGAGCAACGCAGCCGAGCCACCTTCGTCGAGTCGGCGAGCCCAGATCGCAATCGTGCCCGCCGCGATCTGGAACACTCTAGCCGTGGTCGCGACGCTCCAACTCGCAGCCGCGCGCAGCGACAAGATCTCGAAGCGCTCTTCGGGCGCGTAGTGCGGTCGATTCGCGGCGGGGATGCGCGCCATGCGCGCGTCCTTGATGCGCTGGATTTGCCTCAATTGCGCGACCTCGGTGCGCAAGCGAGCGTTTTCGGCCTTGAGCCGCACGCGCGCGAGGCGGCTGTCAGCGCACCAGGCCCGCGTTTGCACGAGGCTCAAGTGCGCCAGTGAGATCGCACACAGCACAGCGCGCTGCACTGAAGCGCGCCACGCCGAAGGCAGCGGCACGGAGACGGACAAGGGGCGAGTCATCAACGCATGATTTCGCCGCTGGTCCGGGGCGACAATTGACCGAGTCGTGAGCGAAGTGGCTGCCCCGGAGCAGGGGTGTCGGGCGACACTGTGAACCACGCAACCGGAGCCAGCGAGGTCAAAACTGCGGACCCTAGACAACCGGGTCAACGGTCGCGCCTCCGGTACCCGCAGCTGCTATAGTAGGGGCATGGCCTCTCCGAAGACCGACGAATTGCTTGCGGCTATCCGCCGCCTGCCCCTGGACGAGCGCCTGCGGCTGCTCCAACGGGCGTCGAGCGAAGCAGAGCAGGACACTCCCAATTCTTCGAAAGCTGCCGCGGGCGGGGCGTCGTTGCTTGGACTCATGGCCGACGATCCAGATCTGGTAGATCGGGTGTGCGCTATCGCCTACGAGGCGCGCAGTGCCGCCCGCATGCGGTCGGTCGATGACTAGAGCCCTCCTCGACACAGATATTCTGTCCGAGATCATCAAGGGTAGGAACGAGACGGTTTTTGCAAGGGCGTCAGCCTACTTGACGGAACACGGACGCTTCACGACCTCGGCAGTTTCTGTTGCTGAGGTCATCTACGGTCTTCGTCGCGTTGCAAGGGAGGACAGAATCGTCCAGTTTGAAGCGTCCCTGGATACGGTCGAGGTTTTGCCTTTCGACGACGCCGCCGCTCGTCTCGCGGGCCGAATCAACGCCGACCTCGAACAGCGCGGTCGCATTATCGGTATGCCCGACGTGCTGATCGCTGCTATCGCGCTGCGAGCGCGCGTGCCGGTCGCGACTGGAAACGTGGCGCATTTCGAATACGTACAATCAGTTGGGTACGATCTCTTGATCGACAATTGGAAGTCCGGCTAGAGCGTCTCGTGAACCTGCTCAAAGCACATGTGAAGAACGGTCGCATCGTCATCGACGAGCCAACTGACTTGCCCGAAGGTACGGTCCTGACTCTGGTTGCTGTTGACGATGATGTCGAGAGAGCCCGGAAGAGCGAGCTCAGACGGACCACACCGCCGCAGAGATCATCCATGAGCGGGCCGACGCATCCAAGCCTCTCATGGGCATGCAGTCGACCCGGCCCAGAGGCATCATTCGGAAAGGTGACGCTTCGGTCGCCGAGAACTACCTGACCGCAGACGAACTCTCGGTCTTGCACCGCATCGCAGCAGCGCGATAATGGCGTTTGTGTCAGCCAGGATTCTGCCAGGACGCTGCATCGACGTGTTCGCAGTCGTTTTCAGCTTCGGACATCAAGTCCGCGTCTTCCTTGGGGAGCACCCCAGAAAACGCCCCAAAACTTCGGTGGCGCTCCGGAGGCACTGTGGGCAGCCGATCGAGCATATCCCGCACTTTCGCAATCTCCGCCGGACCGAGGCGGCGCAATAGCTCAACCAGTTCGTCGATGTCTTTCGCTGCCACCACGTTTAGCCTACCGGTGAGTCGCGGGGCCGGCAACTCCGGCAGGCCCGCCCGAAAGTCGTCTTGGCATGTGCGGGCAGGCCCGCCCGAAAGTCGTCTTGGCATGTGGAGCCGGGACAAACGTTGTGCCCGTGTGCCTGCTCGCCCTCCCCTCCTTGCCCACCGCCCAAGGGTGCCGTCAGCCCGTCTCCAAAATGTCTCCACGACCCAGGTCGAGTCAGGCAAACCGATGTCGACTCATGTCGACACGCTCGCGTCGTGAAAGCGCCGGAAGATCAAATGCTTGGGACGGAAAGACGAGCGACATCGCCGCGTTAGAGAAGTGGTCCCAATAGAATTCGATTCCCGGCGCCTCCACTGTGCGAAGGCCCCCGAAACGGGGCCTTCGCCATTTTGTGCCGGGACTCAGGCCTCATGGGCAACGCGATGCTTCCCTGTTTCGAGCTGCCGCACTCATCCACACGCGTTCTTTCGCCGGCTCGATTCCCGGCGCCTCCACCATTGAAACAGCGGAAAACATCCTACGCTACAACTCGTTACCCCTTCGTTGCCGCTATGTTGCCGTCGGCGAGTGCGGCCGGGCGGTCATCCAAGAGGCGGATGGCCCGCTCGGTCTCGCCCTTTGCGAGATGCATGTAGCCCAAAGTGGTCTGCATGTTCTCGTGCCCGGCGAGCTCCTGGATGCTGATCGCTGTCGCACCGCGCATGGCAAGGTGGGAGCAGAATGTGTGCCGCAGGATGTGGAGCGCCCCGGTCGCCCGGAGCCCGGCCCGCTTCTGCGCCCGAGCCATCCACCTCTGAAGCACCTTCGCCGTCACCGTTTCGCCAGCATCCGTGTAGAGCAGCCGCGGCCCACGAAGGTGCCGGTGGGCCGCCAGAACCCGCTGAAGCCGCCTGGTCATGGGTACCACGCGGTACTTCATACCTTTGGTGGCTGTGACCTGGCCTTTCCATTCGGAGCGCTCGACGGTGATTTGCCTCCGTCGAAAGTCCAGATCGGCCGACGCTTGGTATTCACGTGGTCGAGCAGGAGTGGCGCGTCGGCGCCTGCCGGTTTGAGTTCACGTTCGTCGGGCGCGCCGCAGAGCGCCGCCGCGGTATGCTGGAAAAAGGCCCCCACGTTCGTGCCACGGATAAGAGCCTGGTCCACACTTGGATGGACACCAATCAAGCCGTGCATAGTGTAACGTATCTGACGCGAAACGGAACGCTCCCGCTGGGCTGAGAAGGAGGGCAGCAAGAAATGTTCAATAGGACCATCTTACTAGGAGTCGTGCTCGCGCTCACAGGCTGCTCCGGTGACGATTCGCGTCCCGGACCGTCCGCAGGTGGGTCAGGCGGAACGAGCGGCAGTGCCGGCGGTGGCGGTGGGCCTGTGGATGCCGGCATCAAATGCGTGGACGACCACACAGAACAAGGCATTGGCAAAACGATCAGCTGCGGCGGCGCGTACTGCATTCCCGGTTCCGGATGCAGGGTTGACTGCACTGACAATCAGGACTGCCGGCCCGGCTTCGCATGTGAGCAGTTCTCTCCGAACGTTAAGCGCTGCGTTATTCAGTGAACATGCCAGCGCAACGAGCGATGGTTTTGGGTTTGTTGGCGACCACTTTCCTCTTGGCGGCTTGCGGCAACGAGGAACTCGCGCCACGCAGAGACTGCGCGCTGACAGTGACCCTCAGCGGCGCCATCGACATCCAACGCGACGCCCGCAACTTTGTTCGACCACGGGCACGTACGACGCTGGCCCGCGCAATGTGGTATCGTTCATTGAGTTAACGCCATCGCTCCACTTGTCGGTGGTCCAGCCCGGGTGCGGGTGGTCCAGCCCGAGAGTAATCTTCGTGTGTAGCGCGGCAGCGACCGAGCGTTGCTAGAAATCTCTCGGCAGCCGCGCTGTATCCCCCCCGGGCTGTCGCTTGCCCCCTGGGGTTGTCGCTTGCCCCGCGGTACCGGCGCTGTACCGCCAGAGACGGTCAAGACTACTCTCGGGCAGGGCAGGGCAGAAATCGCCAGCTGTGCCGCGCTGCGGGATTTCCTCGTGGCCAGTTCGGCGCGGTCCTAGCATAGTGCGCCCATGTCGGAACATCCTCATGGCGGAAGCATCGTCGGTGAAGTGCTCAGGGCCCACGGCGTCAAATGCCTATACAACCTATGCGGCGGGCACATCTCGCCTATCCTCATTGGTGCGAAGGAACACGGCCTGTGCGTCGTGGACATGCGCCATGAAGTCAGCGCCGCCTTCGCTGCGGACGCGGCGAGTCGCCTGACCGGGATCCCGGGGGTGTGCGCGGTGACGGCAGGGCCTGGCGTGACCAACACGGTCACGGCGGTGAAGAACGCCTTCGAGGCGCAGCAACCCATGATCATCTTGGGCGGCGCAACGGCAACGGTGCTGCGCGGCCGTGGGTCGCTGCAGGATATCGATCAGCTGTCGATCATGAAGACGATCACCAAATGGGCCGACCGCTGCAACAAAGTGAAAGATCTGGTCCCGATGTTGGAAAAGGCGTTCGCCGTGGCCAGCCAAGGCGTGCCGGGGCCGGTGTTCTTAGAGATCCCGGTGGACGTTCTGTATCCCGAGTCGATTGTCGCCGAATGGTACATGAAGGAGTCCGGCGTCGAGAAGATGAAGGGCGCCGCGGGTGCCGCTGCTCAGCTAGCGCTCAAGGGATACCTGAAGAAGCAGTTCCACATGCCGCACATTCCGATCCCGGGCTGGCCGTCCCTACGCAGCCCAATCGCAGGGAACGTCAGCGCACAAGTCGACGACGTGGCTCAGGCACTTGGGAGTGCCAAGAAGCCCGTGCTGGTGATCGGCAACCAGGCCATGGTGAACCTCACCCCAGAGCGCGCCGAAGAGCTGGCCGAAGCTGTGCGACGTCTCGGACTGCCCACATTCCTGGCCGGCTCGAGCCGCGGGCTTTTGGGCCGTCATTCCGAGATTCAGTTCCGGCACAAACGAAGCGCCGCGTTGAAAGAAGCGGACGTCGTGATCATCGCCGGCTTCCCCTTCGACTTTCGCCTCGGCTACGGCCAGAAGATCAACAAACAAGCGAACCTCATCAGCGTCAACTTGGACCCGGCGGCTCTCAAGAAGAACCGCAAGCCCACCCTGGCAGTGCAGGCGCACCCAGGTCATTTCCTGGTGCAACTCAGTGAGCGCGCGAAGAGCGCCGATTGGGCCGGCTGGTTCGCGAAGCTGGCCGAGGCGGAGAAGGCGCGCGACGCAGAAGTCGCGGCCAGCGCGCGCCCGGACGGACCCTTGATCGATCCCGTACACCTTTTCTCACGCATGGAAGAAAAGCTCGCCGACGACAGCGTGCTGATCGTGGACGGAGGCGACTTCGTTGCCACGGGCGCGTACATCCTGCGGCCCCGCTCGCCCTTGAGCTGGCTGGACCCCGGCGTATTCGGCACCCTCGGTGTCGGCGGCGGCTTCGCCGTCGGCGCCGCGTCCGTGCGGCCCAAAGCGGAAGTGTGGCTGCTGTACGGCGACGGCTCAAGCGCTTACAGCCTGGCAGAGTTCGACACCTATGTGCGCAGCGGCTATGCGCCTATCGCGGTGATCGGCAACGACGCCAGCTGGCAGCAGATCGCCCGCGACCAGATCACGATCTTGGGCGATGCCGTCGGCACGAAGCTGCGTACGACGGACTATCACCTGGTGGCCGAGGGCTACGGCGGCAAGGGCTTCTTGCTCACGGATCCGGCGAAGATCGACGAAACCCTGGACGAAGCCAAACGCGTCGCGAAGAGCGGCACGCCGGTGTGCATCAATGCCCACCTGGCTCCGAGCAACTTCCGGGAAGGGTCACTCTCAATCTAGTCGAGCATCGGGCCGCGGCGGAAGCGACATGCCGCGGGCATCGGGCCGCGTCGGAGGCCACGTGCGGTGCGGGCGGATTGCCTGCCCGCGTGGCCGATCTTTTTTTCATAAAGCCAACGTCTAGCCGCACTCAAGGGGCATGGCGGAGCGAAAGCCCGCCAACTTCATCGAAAATCCTTGAGTTCTGAAAGAAGGACGTACTCATGTTCGTACGATCGAGCGGATTGGTTTGTGTTTTGTTCTTGGGTGCCATGGCCTGCTCCAGCGGCGGCAACAGCGGCCCGGGGGCTGGCGGAAGCGCGGGCAGCGGCGCGGTGGGCGCAGGCGGAGCGGGCACGGGAGGCTTTTCCTTCGACGCGGGACTCGGCGGCGCGACGTCGGGTGGCGCAGCCGGCGTCGGCGCAAGCACCGGTACAGGTGGCAGCGCCGGAAGCGCTCCCCTTCCCGTAGACGTCAAGGACTCGGCAGCGTGCACCAGTTGGTGCGGCGCACTCGACGCGGCGTGTGGCCAGCCCAAATGCAGCCCGGAGCAAGACTGCAAGATCCCAAGTGGCCAATGCGCGGCATCCACCGAAGCGTTTCTGCAGTGTCAGGCCAACTCGGGATCCTTTTCCTGCGGCGCTGACGGGCACACCGTCATTCACAACTGCAAGAAGGATCCGTCCGTTTGCGCGCCCGGAACCATCCTGGGCGCCAGCTGCGAAGGCAAATGTGGCGGCCAAGCGCCTGCGGGCTGCTACTGCGACTCGGAGTGCACCAAAAACGGCGACTGCTGCGCAGACTACGCCAGCAAATGCGGCGGCGGCAGCGGTGGTTCCGGTGGCGGCTCCGGTGGCGGCACCGGTGTCTACGATGCGCCGAAGACCTGCGCCGAGGCCAACAACGGCAAGGGCTGCTGCGGCTGGGGCACCAGTCCCTACGATCAGATCGCCTACAAGTGCAGCGGCGGCAGCGTAGTCGCGGAGAAATGCGGCCCCACGGGCTGCGTCGTGCAAAACGGACAAGCCGCGTGTGGCGACGGCAGCGAACTGCCCTCGACGCCGAATTGCTTCCAGAACTGAGCCGAAGCGCGTCCCCAAGCCGTGCCCGTCGAGTCAGCGCTTCAGCACAAGGCGCACCACCAGCTCGACGTGCATGGTTTGCGGCAACGTGTCATAGGCACGCACGGACTCGAGCTGATATCCCTCGGACAACGCTTGTAGGTCGCGCGCCATGCTGACGGGGTTGCAGCTCATAACGCGCAGCCGCGCCGCGCCGAGCGCCAAGAGACGTGCACACACTTCAGCTCCCAGACCAGCGCGGGGCGGATTGGCCAGCACGACGTCGGGGGGCTGCGCGGGCTTTGAAAGCGTGAGGTACTCGACGACCGTCTGGGGCAACACTCCGAGCGCCTCAGCGGCCTCCGGAAACGACTCCACGACTTGTACTTCGCGGAAGCTGCGCCGGAGCAGCGCGGCAGTGATGCCCGCTCCGGAGTACAGGTCCAGAGCGCGCTCGCCGCGCAAATCGCGAACCATCTCGGCGTAGCAACGTTCGGCCATGGCCGGGTTGGGCTGCAGGAACGACAGGGGGCCCTGCCCTCGCGTTTCGCCAGCAAGTTCTACGTCAATCGTCCCCACTCCGCGCAGGTGCACGGCGTCGGAACCCCGAATGGCATTGCCAGCAGAGGGCTGCACCGCCCAGAACACGCCGGCGACATCGTCGAGCTGCGCTGCAACGCTCGCCGCAGCAGACTCCGGCCCGCCGCTGATCAGCGTCACGAGCACCTGGCCGGCTTGGTTGGTCTTGAGCCAGACGTAGCGCAAGTCGCCGCGTCCGCTGCGCTCGTCGAAGGGTTCGACGCCCAAGTCGTTGGCGACCGCCGTGATGCGATCCGCAGCCCGGGCGATCGCCGGATGATCGACCAGGCAGGCCGACATGCTCGCCACATGGTGCGTGCCGCGGCGGTAGCTACCCAGCACGAGCGCGCCAGGCTGCCCAGCCACCACGCGTTTGCTCGACCAGCGATAGCCAAGCTCGCCTTCGGGGTCGTCCAGGTACGCATCGATGGCAACTCCGAGTGCCTCCTCCACAAGCGCTGTCTTCAGCGCTCGCTGTAGCGCCGGCGTGGCCACCATCAGCGGACAACCACTGCAGTCCTGGGCCCGGGCGCAGGGCGCGCGGCGGCGTTCTGCGCTGGTCACCCCTCGGGCAAGCACCGACCCAAAGGCCACCGAAGCCCCGGACGCGACGTGATCCACGGACACTCTAGCGCGCTCGCCGGGCAGCAGTCCGAAAACCCGCAGTTCGGAGCCGCCGCTCCGACACACCCCTTCGCCGACGACGCTCAGCCGTTCCGCCACGACCTCCAGTCGCTGTCCACGCCGCAACATGTCGGTACCTGGAATGCTACGGACACGCCTGCGCGCAGTATTCCGTTTTGACCTTCGCCAACAGATCTGGTTCGTCAGTGATCACCATGTCGACACCGAAGTCGATCATGTTGCGCAGCATGTTTTCGTCGTTGACGGTCCACACGTTGGCATCCAGGCCTTTGTTGTGGATCGCAGCGATGGACGCCGCACTAGCGCCAAGCGCTTGGATGTTGAGGGCATCCAGTCCGCGGGCGGTTGCCTTGTCGTAGTCATCAGCGCTGATGGTCAGGAGGCCCGCCGGGATCGTCGCGTCGAGCTTCTTCACTTCCGAAAGCACGTCGCCATTGAACGAACTGACGATGAGCCTGCGAGATTTCGTATCGCCCTGGATCGCGGCCACGACGTCTGCGGCCATCTGGGGGATGTCGGAAACCGGACACTTGGCGTTGTCTTGCAGCTTGATCTCGATGTTCAGTCCGCCATCCACCGCCGCCAGAAGCTCGGTCAAGGTCGGGATCTTGACCCCGGTGCCCGCCAGGCTGGTGCCAGCGGCCGCGTCCAACCCTTGCAGCTCAGCGACGGTGAGATCGCCGACGCAGCCCGTGCCGTTCGTCGTGCGGTTCACCGTGTCATCGTGGATCACGACCAGCACGCCGTCCTTCGAGTGCACGACGTCGAGCTCGGACATCTCCGCGCCCTCCGTGAAGGCCTGCTTGATGGACTCGATGGTGTTTTCCGGGAACGGATTGAGGCTCGAGTTGGTGCCCGTGCCACGATGTCCAGAGTTCACCACCTTGTCTGCCGCACAAGCACAACCGCCGTCCCCGCCGCCAACCCCGCCCGTGCCCGAGTCGGCGCCAGCGTCCGCGCCCGGGCCGGCGGACGGATCGGGATCCGAGCCGCAGCCCGCCAACAGTATCGCCGCGAACAGCGCGAATACACCCTTCGCCATCCAGCCTAGGGTAGCACTAACCCAAGCCGATCACGAAGCGTCGCCCGGCGACCGCGGCGCCGGCTCCGCTGGTCCCCGCGCTCGCGCCGGAACCACCCCCGCTGCCATCGTCTCCGCCGCAACCAACCGCATCAACAAGGTGGTGGTGACCACGCCCCCGATACAACGTCCCAGCTTCATGACGTGCTTGTGTGCGCTCGGGAGTCGCAGAGCCACCCCCGAGGCCGTAAGCTCAAGGGAAATTCAACTTTTCCCTTGCCCGGCGCTCATAAACGCCCGGCAGACTCCTGAGGACCTGGGTGCATTCCGAACGCACCCATCCCTCGCTGCTGTGTTCTAATATGCAGTGGGGATTGGCTTGGGGTTGGGTGAAAGTACTCGTTCGTAAATTCTGGAGCGGCTGGCTGCCGGTCGGCCTGGGCGTATGCGCCGGCTTGACGCTCGCTTCTTGGGAGTACCACAGCGATCTTCGGATCTGGCAGGAGCGCCTGCGCGCCAGCGCGCAGGCCCGCGCGGCCGTAGTGGAGGCGTGGGTCAGCGACAACGAACGCGCCGTGGCAGCGCTGGCGGATGCGCCCGCGGTCCGCGCCGTCGCCGAGCAAAGGGAGGCCACCGGTGCCATCCGCCAGCTGCTCGACGCTCATGCCGAAGGGGCGGGCTACCTGCGTATCGCCATCGCGGATTCACGTGGCAAGGTGGTATTGCTCCGCGGCCCGCGGGACATGGGCGCTGCGGCGATTGCCTGTCTAGACCGCGCACTGGAGGGGCAGCCCGGTGTCGCCCAGGTGGACCGCGACCTCCTACGCGCCTCCTTTTGCGCACCCGTGACTCACGGAGGAAAACACGGAACGCCCATTGGTGCAGTGCTCGCCACCGCGCGATTGCGCAGTGCGGTCATTCCGCTTGTTGCGAGCGGCGTTCAGCCCGGCGAGGGGATCTTGCTGATCGCCCCGTCCGGCGTCGACTATTTGGGCGTCGGCGCCAACGCAGAGCAACCGACGCTGCTGGCCCGCAGCGTCATTACGCGTCTAGCAGCGCCCGTGCCTTCGGCCGCAGTCTGGCAACCTGCCCTGGGTCCCGAGCTGCTTGCGTCGGCCACCGTCGGCGCAGTGCACGATTGGGGCGTGATCCGGACGGTGCGCCGGGACCTGGTGCACGCGGGGACCGGCTTTCGCTGGTTCCTGTACGGACTCTTCGGCGGGGCGTTCGGACTCGCCTTTGCGGCGCTACTTCGCAGCCTGCAACTGAAGAAAGAGCTAAGCGAATCCCAGAAGTCCTTCGAAGCGGCGCGTGCCCTCGCGCGGTCCCAAGAAATGCTGCTTGAGGCCGACCAACGCGCGCGCCGATTGACCCAACTCATCGACCACTTGCCACACGAAGTGTTTGTCGTGGAACCGGAGACGCTCCGGGTCAGTTTGTGCAATCGCAGTGCTCAAACCCGGCTCGGCCTGTCCTTGCAGGACGTCGCAGAGCGCAGCCTGGGGGAGCTCTGGTACGCGCAAGATCGCACGCCGCTGGAATCGCTGATCGGGGCCTTGTCCGCGTCCCTTCCCACCGCCAGCATGGAGTCGGAGATCGAGCGTTCTCCCGGGGGTCGCGTGCCGGTGCTGGTGCGGGCAAGCTGGGTGGAAACGAACGGCACGCCGTCCATTGTGATCGTGGTCGCGGACAACTCCCGGGAGCAGCGGCTGAAAGAGCAACTCGAGCAAAGTGCCCGTCTTGAATCCCTGGGGCGCCTCGCCGGCGGCATTGCTCATGATTTCAACAATATGCTCACCGCGATCATCGCAGCCACGGAGTTCCTGGCTGAGTCCTGCGGGACGGAAGGCAAATCCGATATCGAGCTGATCCGAAATGCCACGGATCGTGCCACGCAACTGACGCGACAACTCCTAGCCTACGGGCGCCGCCAAATTCTGCAGCCCGCTCCGGTTTGTCTGAACGACGTCCTGCGAGGCGTAGAGCCAATGCTGCGACGCCTGTTGCCCGAGAACATCGACATCAAGCTCAAGTGCGCGGGCGACCTAGGCACTAGCCTGGCAGACGCCGCGCAGTTCGAGCAGGCAATCGTGAACCTGGCCATCAACGCCCGGGACGCCATGCCCCAGGGCGGACGCCTCACCATAGAATCGTCGAACTGCACTCTGGACGACGAATATGCTCGACAGCATCCCGACCTCGAGCCGGGAGACTTCGTATTAGTCGCCGTGTCCGACACCGGAAGCGGCATGGACGCAGAAACTCGGCGCCAGATCTTCGAACCGTTTTTCACGACGAAGGGTCACGGTGGCACCGGCCTCGGACTGGCCACGGTGCTCGGAATGGTGCGACAGAGCGGCGGGCATCTATTCGTCTATAGCGAACTGGGGCAGGGCTCCACATTCAAGATCTACATGCCGGTGACGACAAACGCGCCTGCGGCAGCCCCGACGCTTCCCGAGATGACTACTTCTCCCGCCGCGAAAGACCAGCACATTCTGGTGGTCGAAGACGACGACACGGTTCGCGAGTTGACAGCACGCACCCTTGCGCGCGCAGGCTACTCAGTCACCACGGCTGCGAACGGTCCGGACGCTTTGCAACGGTGCAGAGAGCAGGCCTTCGACTTGCTCCTCAGTGACGTGGTCATGCCCGGCATGGGCGGTCGTGTGCTGTACGAACAGATCCGCATCATGCAGCCAAGCCTGCGCGTGCTGTACATGTCTGGTTTCACCGACAACGCCATCGTGCAACACGGCGTGTTGCAGCCAGGCACGCATTTCCTCCAAAAACCGTTCTCGACTGAGGGCTTGAGCCGCGCAGTTCAGGCGGCTTTGGCTGGGTCCAATGCCGCTGCGTCCCCTGGGAAAACCCCGACAAACTGAGCCGGGCCCTTGACGCGCCCGGCACGTGGCAGCATTAAGGCGCCCATGTCGCGGATGGTGCATTGTGTGAAGCTGGGGCGGGAAGCAGAGGCGCTTGAGAAGCCGCCGCTCAAAGGCGAAGTCGGTCAGAAGATCTTCGACAACGTCTCCCAGGAAGGCTGGAAGATGTGGCTCGAACACTCGAAGATGCTGATCAACGAGTACCGCCTCGATCTGACCAGCGAACACGGCCAGAAGCTGTGGATGACCGAGATGGACAAGTTCTTCTTCGGTGAAGGCTCGGACGTCCCGGGCGAGTTCGTGCCCAAAGGGTGAGGCCGCGTCCGCCACCGCGCGGCGCGCCCCCGCTGCAGGCTACTTCTTTTTGGGCTTGCTGAACTTCAACGTCATGCGGTCGCTCTCACCGATCGCAACGTACTTGTCTCGGTCCTTGTCGCCCAGGCGCAGGATCGGCGGCAACGTCCAGACGCCCTCGGGGTGGTCCTTGGTGTCCAGCTTGTTGGCGTTGATTTCGCTTTTGCTTGAAAGCACGAAGCCCACCGCTTGGGCCTGCTCGATGACCCACGCCTCCGGCAAGTAACCTTTCTCCGCGGTGTCGTCGGGGTTGCTGCCGGCCGCAGCACGGTGTTGCACGATCCCGAAAGTGCCGCCCGGTTTGAGCGCTGCAAAGACCTGCGCCAGGTTGTGGGGCACACGCCGACCCCGGCGATGCCAGTTGTGCATCTCTCGAAACGCGAAGGCCAGGTCCACCTCGCCGGCGTGTCCGAGTTGCATGTCCTTGGGATCCACGATCACGACTTCCACCTTGCCGGAGAGTTCCTCGGACTTGTCGATGTAGTGCTTGAAACGACGCCCGTAAAACGTGCCTGGCGCCGTCTCGGGCCCGGCCGGATCGAGTGCCGTGACGATGAGCTTGCCACCCTTGGCGACGACCGGAGCGAGGATCTCCGTGTACCAGCCGTCACCACCACCGACCTCCATGACGGTCATCGTGGGACGAAGCCCCAAGAACTTCATGGTTTCCAGCGGACGGCGGGCCTTGTCGCGCTCCGCATGTCCCGGCAGCCGGTGTGCGCTCTTCAGCGCACGACTGAGCCCGATTTGCGCATTGGGATGGGCGGTCTCACTGAGCTTCTTGACTGCGGCACGCATCTCGTCAGTCCAACGAGCGCGTTCTGCCTTGGCGTCGACTTCGAGCTTCTCCAATTTTGCGCGGGCCGCAGCGTCGTCCGCTTGTTTCTTCAGCTCTTCAGCGGTCGGCTCCGCAGGAGCGGGCTCCGGCTCAGGTGCGGGCGCGGGGTCCGGAGCGGCCATGGGAGCCGGCGGGGGCGGTGGGGCCGAGCCGCACGCAACTGCCAAAGCAACACAACTGATCGTTAGAATGGTACGCATGTGTGGCGCAGTGTACTCAAAACAGCGCTGCTGGGGAGATTGATCAGTACTTCACGGAACAGCCGTAGGCTTCGGTCTGTTTAACAGTCACATCTCGACCCGCCTCCACGGCTTCGACAGCGGCGACCGCGTAGTTGATCAGAGTTCCATCCGTGGGCGACTGGCCTTCTCCATCAGGCGAGTTGTCAATTGCGCCGGCGTAAACGAGCACGCCCTGTTTGTCGATCACGTACAGGTGCGGCGTGTTCGTTGCGCCGTAGGCCTTTCCCACAGCGCCACTTTCGTCCGCCAGAACCGGATACTGCAGACCGAAGCGCGCAACACCGGCCTTGTTCGTCTCGGCTCCGTAGCCCTGCTTGCCCGGCGCGCCCGAGTTGACGGCAAGCCACACCACGGAGTCCTTCGCGTTCCAGCTGTTGGCGCTGCCCTTCAACGAGCCCTTTGTGTGGGACATGCGCACGTACGGGCAGTCCGGATTGAACCACTCGAGCACAACCGTCTTGCCGCGAAAGCTCGATAGCTTCACGGATGTGCCGTCCAAGTCCTTGAGCTCGAAGTCCGGAGCCGCCTTGCCCACCTCCGCCTTGCCGACAATCGCAGCCCCCGGCGCGGCCGGTTCCGACGTGCCACCCGCGGAGGGCGACGCCTTCGAGCGATTGCAGCCAACTCCGAAACACAGACCCAGGGCGAGGACGGCAAGGATGCGCATTTCAAACACCTAGGGGCAACGGCACCCGACCGCAAGGCCGCTCACTTCTGTGTTTGTTTGGTCGCGGCAAGGGGCCGCCATGGGCCACGCGTCTCAAGGTGGGCCACCGACTACGATGCCCTAGGCGACGGGTGCGCAGCACACTAAGATCACTCGCGTGACGACGCTGATCAACGCCTATGCCACCGTGCGCGAGCCGCCCGCGCTGGACTTTGCCCACGTCCTGAACGCGCAGCGCGACCAGAGCGACCCCGCGCTGGCGGAGCATCTACAGGGCTTCGGGGGCTACATCTTCGAACACGGCGGCGGCGAGATGACGCAGCACCTGTTCCACGTGCTGTCGCACGTGCGACGAGTGCGGCACCACCTCAGCATTTCGGTAGAGCCCGAGGCGCTGGACGGCTTTGCGGCATGGGCCAAAGCAGCGAACGCGATCTGCTTTCTGCCCGACGGCAGCGTGCGCACGCCGGACGGTCGCGCTTTGATCTTGGCGGGCGGCGCGGCCCCGGAAGAGGGCGCGGAAGTCCCCCATCCCGAAGACGCCGTCGCGCGGAAAGCGCGCTCGATCGGACAACTGGAAGCGCTGGGCGTCGCGGTGCCGTCCGGGCTGCCGCCCGTGGTCGGCGAGCCCGAGGTAATGCTGCGTTCCGCACAAGACGCGGCGCTGCGCGCGTCCGCGCTCTTCTTGGTCGCCCTGCGTGGCGAGTCTCTAGCTGGAGGCGAAGCGCTAGAGGTCGCGGAGCTGCAGCGCCGGTTTCCCCACGCAGCGTCGGCGTTGAGCCCCAAGGAAGCGCAATTTCTTGCGACCCACGAGCCCGAGCAGCAAGAAGTGATCAACGCGGTCTGGCGCTACGAAGGCTGCGCGCTGTTGCTCTGGGCGCTGGGGCGACTGCACGAGCTGCCCTTTCCGAAAGGCGTCTGCGACGTGCCAACCGTTGCCACCTGCATGCTGGAGCGCGGCCCCGAGCTGGTGACCGACTCCACGTTGCGCCCAACCCCAGAGGTTCTGGACGCCCTCGACTTGCACTTGCGGCTGCACTGGGCGGCGCGCGACGCGCAACTTCGGCAAAAGGATCCCCCCGCCGGCCTGGAGCCAGGAGTGGTGGTCGAGCGCCACCACACCCTGAACTGGCTCGTGCAATTCCAGGACGCCGACTGGGACGACGTGGATACACCCACCTAGTGCGTTGTGTCAGAAGTACCAATCCAGATCTAGCCGCCTGGCGGTAGTGAACCGTGGGAGGGTGGAAGCACTGAAGCCACCCGATCATTCACATCGCCTACGGCAAGGTCCCGGCAAGCGTGTGCGCAGCCAAGTGAAGAGTGGCGCGTGTCAAATCAGCCCTTTGAGCCGCGCTACCCGCAACGCCTCGTCCCGGCCACTGGCGTGTAGTTTCTCGTAGATCTTCTTGATGTGGGAATGCACGGTGTGGGGGCTGACGGACAGCGCTGCGGCGACCTCTTTGTAGGACATGCCCTGCTCGAGAAGCGACAAGACGTCGCGTTCGCGGCTGGTGAGCAGATAGTCCTCGGAGATGGTCTGACTGCCCTGAAACGCGCGCACCACGGAGCGCGCGATGGTCGGACTCATGGGCGCGCCGCCCTTTGCCAAGGTGAAGATGGCCTCGATCAGCTCGGCGGGGCGACAGCCTTTGAGCACGTAGCCCGTGGCGCCAGCAGCCAACGCCGCAAATACGCGATCCCGGGACTCGCTCACGGTGTAGGCCATGACTTCGGAAGTGGGGCGCCGGGCCTTGATGGCCGCGATGAGGTCGATGCCGTCAATGTCCGGTAATCCCAAATCAACCAATGCCACATCGAAGTCAGCGTCATCGAAAGCATCGATGAGCGAGCGCCCATTGGCATGCGCGGCGACGATTTGCAGCTCCGGCTCACCAGAAAGAAGCATCGTCACCGCATCGCGGGTCACCGCGTCATCCTCGATGATGACCAGCTTCAGTGGGGCACCTGTTTTCACGTCTGCTACCCAGCATACCCGAGACAGCCAGCTACTGCTGCGTCCCAGAAGAATCGCCCTCGGCGTAGCGAACCGGCAGCGGCAGGGTGAGGGACAGGCGCGCCGAATTTGGCGGCAACCGCGTCAGTTCCAGTTTTCCACCGAGCTCGATGGCCCGCTTGCTCAAGTTGCCGAGTCCCCGCCCCGCTCCGATGGCGCCCGGCGCCGTTTGCGTCTCTCGGGTGCCGTCGTTTTCGAGCACGAAGTGCACTTCGTGGTCGGACACCTCCAAAAGCACCACGATCTCCTTTGGCACGGCGTGTTTGATGGCGTTCGTCAATCCTTCCTGGAATGTGCGTAGCAGTTGCACGAACACATACGGACGTGGTGGCGAAGCGTCGCTCGGGATCTTGAAGTCAAAGCGCACCGCGAGCTCGCTTACCTCCGCGATACGGGCAGTCTCACGGCGCAGCGTCGCCGACAGTTCCGCCCAGTCACGGTGTTCGTCGTCCAAGCCATGCATGATGGTGCGGATCTCACGGCTTCCCTCCTCGGCGAGCTCCGCAATGCCGGACAGCGCCTGAGATGCGTCACTCTGGCGGCTGGCTGCTTGAGCAAGATAGCCAATACCCGTGGTCACCCGCCCCAGCCCATCGTGCAGATCCCGGAGCATCATTTCTCGCTCGCGCACCCCGACGGCAAGCGCGTCCGCGGTCTCTGCCAAGCGCCGAGAGATGGCGGCGAGGCGAGCGACCAACACCCAAGCACCGGAAGCCACCAACGCCAACATGCCGAAGTGCGCGACCGTGTCGCTGCCGCCAATCCAGCCGACGCTCATGAAAACGTCGTGCACTGCGAAGGGCGTGTAGGTGGCAAAGCCCAAAGCATACACACCCGCTTCGCGATCGCGCTCGCGGAAGCGACGAAATAGGACGTGCAGGATCGCGAGAAACACCGCGACCGTCAGCAGGCGGTACACAATCAGAAACACGTTGGTCACCGCGAAAGGCGGGCGCACCAGGGCAAAAGCGAGGCCTGCGACCGATGTCACCACGAAGGGCGGCAAGACCAGCGCGAGGGGACGCTCGCCGCGGTGGAATACGCTGTAGAAGAAGAACACGCCTCCCATGCCGAGGGACATCAACCCGAACGCCCAAAGGATCAGCCAAGAACTTGGTTCCAGTCCTAGAAAGGCCCGCGCCTGGGTGTAGAACCCGGTCCATAGCGCCGCCCCCAAGGACCAAAGGGCGAAGCTCATGAACGCGCGTCGCTCCGCGCCGCGCAACGCAATGCCCATGGCAAGCAGGGCGCTGAACAAGAACGCAAAGCTCAAAAAGATGCGTGCGGCGTCGCGATAGAGCACGGCTCGCACGTGTGCCATGGGCTGCCCGACCAAGGGCGGTCCAGTCAATCCGGATTTGATGTAGCCAGCCTCGATGCGGAGCACCAACCACTTACCTGAATCCGTCCCTTGCAGTGGGACGAGGTGAAACGCCCGCGCCGCCGCGTCCGGTACGTGCAAACTGCTGCGCACGGTTCCGTCGACGTAGACGTCAAAGGGGCCGTAGGTGCGCGGCATGAACAGTTCATCGCCGGTTTCGATCCGCGGAAGGCGCGTCGCGATCCACACTGTGCCCTGACCGGAAGCAACCTCGTCCGCCCGAGCCAAGGGGGTCCAGCTTTGTGCCGGAACCGCGTTGGTTTCCGTCGTTGGCAGCGACCACTGCGCGCGTTCGTCCGGCTTCGGCTCGCCGCGTCGATGCCAAAACGGCCCCGGCATCGGAGTGCGAAGCGTGCTGGGTGCTTCCGCATCGCTAGGGGGCGCCGACATGGGCTGCGCATGACTCCACTGCGGCGTCACGAAAGCGACCAGGACAAAAGCGACCAGGACGATGGCCAGCGCGATTCGCGATTCGCGGCTCAGCATGCGGGGACGAGGACGGCGTGAAAGCGCCGCGCCTCGCCCCGAGGATACCACGCGGCGGAAGTTTTGATTGCTGCCCGGTCGAGGTTCGCGTCAAACTCGGTGCCATGCGAAAGTTTTTGGGGCTGAGCGCGCGTGTCTTGAGTCTGCTACTGCCGCTGGCTGCGTGTGTTGGCGCGACGGTGGCCTGTTCTGGAGACAAGTCGCCGCCCCGTGGGCAGCTGATCGTTGCGTTCCAAACGGATCTATCCATCCCCAAGGATGTGCAATCGATCGTGATCAGCATCTACGCCGGTGGCTCCAAGGTCTACCACCAACGCTTTCCGCTGGCGCCCAACGGTAAGTTCAACCTGCCGGGCACGCTGGCCGTTGTGGCCGGCGAGAAGAAGAACCAGGCCATCACCGTGCGGGTGGTGGGGCTCGACCAGGCGGACAAGGCCCAGGTGATCCGCCAGGCCGTGTCCACCGTGCCGACGGATCGCCTCGCGTTGTTGCATCTGCCGCTGCAGTTCCTATGCATCCAGAAGGTTGATCAGGGCGTCGACATCGACGGAACTGAGGAATACAACGACTCTTGCACGGGCAAAGAACAGAGTTGCATCGCCGGCGACTGCAAACCCGATGAGATCGATCTGACCACGCTCCCGAACTACGCAGGCGACCTCGTATTCGGCGGCGTGGCTGCGCCAGGCTTGGCCGGCGGACAGTGCGTCGACGTCTTGAGTTGCTTTGCCGGGGCAAGCAGCGTCGTACCCGACATGTCGAACTGCAGTATTCCGCTACCAAGCGGCGGAGGCGATTTGCCCGAAGGCCCCGGCGGCCCCGGTGGCGGCGCACCACCGAGTGACACGACCAGCACGCATGCGGGCGAAGTTGGCTTCAACTTCAACATCGGGCTTTCATTGCCACCGGGCGGCGCGGGCATTTGCGACTCGGCGCGCTGCATCGTGGCCCTAGACAATGACGCTCTCATCGGATGGCGCGCAGAAAACGGCCGCGCCATGCTGCCGCCCGCGGTGTGCGCACGCCTCGGTTCCAGCATCGACGACATCTTGGTGACCGAAAGCTGTGTCACGAAGAAGACCGCCTTCCCGACTTGCGGTCCCTGGTCCAACGTCACTGGCGGCGGAAGCGCCCCCCAGAGCGACGCGGGCAGCTCCGGCGATAGCTCCGTGGTGGACGACCCCTGCCGCAGCGCCGAACCGGGCATCTACTGCGAGTGGGAGATTCAGTCCGGCGGCGGCGAGAACATCGTGGACTGCGGCCCGGACGGATTGGTCAGTTCGGTGCCGTGCAATCCTGGAGATATCTGCACCAACGACGGCAAACCGCAGTGCACAACGGGAGGCACGCAGCTGCCCGATAGCGGCGGGTTCGCGGGAGCCCCGGCCTTCGAC
>CBDUPW010000115.1:0-20102 GCA_965369205.1 uncultured Polyangiaceae bacterium
CACGGCGTTGCCGGTCGCACATCGACAGCGATCGTCGCAGCTTTCGCACGCGCTGCAGTCCGGCGACAGGGTGCAGCCGGGGAAGCTGTGATCCGGCGGCACGCCAGGGCTGCCGCCAAAGTTCGGCGCTGCGCCACCCGCGCCTGGGTTGCCGCCACTGCTCTGGGTGCCGCCGGATCCAGGACTGCCACCGGATCCGGGCCCTCCGCCAGCGCCGGGACCGCCACCGCTTGGACCCGTGTTGCCCGTGTTCCCGCCGCCGTCCGCGCCAAATCCGCCCGAAGCGCTGCCCCCGGCGCCGGTGACCCCACCCGTCGAGGAGCCACCCCCGCCTCCATAGGGCGCGCCGCAGGTGGACGACGGACCGGAGAGCTGTCCCGCACAGCCGTTGCTCCACGTGCCGTTGCTCGCGCCCGGATCCGTCGGGAATCCCGTGCAACCCGGCCCTGGACTCCACGCGCCGTTTTGATGACACGGCGTCAAATCGACGCCGGCGTTTTGCTCGAGCCAGTCAATAGCGCTGTGCATCATCGAGTAGTAGCCGCCGCCGCCGCAGTACTCCCCGTAGGACGTAATGCCGAATACCCGCCAGCTGCCGTCGTTCAGGCGAATGTAGACCGGACCGCCGGAGTCGCCGTAGCAAGTGTCCTTGCCGTTGCCACCGATGTGCGCTTCGCCGTTCTTGATGGAATTCAACGCCATCGTGACTTCGCGCTTCGGGCCCCATCCCAGATTGTCGTTCGCCTGGCCAAACCCCACTGCCGTGACCTGCGCGCCAGGAGCCAGCGCCTGGGTTTCGCAGCCCATCAAGATCGGCACGATGGGCACACTCGTCACCGGTTGGGACAGCTTGCAAAACGCGACGTCGCGACCGCTAGAGCTGTAGTACTTGGGGTCGGCCTTGCAGAATTTGGTCGAGACCTTGAACGCCGGAGAGTTCTGATTGTCACCGAATGCGACGCTGCCCGGGCTACCGCCCTCGACGCAGTGCGCGGCGAAGACCACCACCTCGGGATGCACCAACGTGCCGGTGCATCCCCCAAGGGATACGGTGGTCGGCCAGGCGCAAGGCTTGATCTTGGCGCCACCGTAGATGGCCTGGGGCTCGCTGGCGCTGGCGGCAGCTGCGCCCAGGCTGAGCGCCAGGGACAGCGCGATGGCAGTGGCGTGTTTCCAGCAGTGTTGCATTGTGACCAGGGTGGAAGGGCGCGGAGGTTTCCTGACGCCTCACCACACGGACACACACCGGCGGAGCACTTTGCATGGAAAAATCGACTCATCGGCCGACAGCCCGCAGATCTACGAAAGACCCAGGGATCTGCGGGTCAGTCGTCCGCCTGGCCTTCGGGCTCGGTATGCAACAGCCGTTCGATGGTCAGATGGAAGTTGCTCTGCACCGCGCGGAACAGGCTCTCACACTCCGATGGGCGCATGGCGTGGCGTTGCATCAAGTGGCTCTGAGCATCTTCCAGCAGCTTGCCCCGGATCTTCGCAAGCCAGCGCGAGACGGTGGATGCGTCGACGCTATGCAGTCGCGATAGCTCGGTGAGAGTGAGGCGATCGATCACGTACATGCGCAGCAGATTGCGCTGCTCGCCGGTCAGGCGCCGAAACGCCTCGGCAACGGCTTCCGACAGCGCAGACGCATACCGGGACCGGATCACCTCGAGCTCTGGATCCCGCGCGTCATCGGCAATGCGTGAAGCCAGCACATCGTCGTCGCGGGGAGCATGCCGCCGTTCCGCGCGCTGCGCGTTTAGCGCCGTACGTACCACCACCACACGCATCCAGCCGCCCAGGCTACCGTGCCCCGAGTACTGCGTCAGCTTCGCCGGTTTGTCTTGCTGCCCCACGAACAACTTGACGCGGGCGCGCTGCACCGCCTCTTCCTTCGCACTCGCCGACAAGTTCAGGCGGCGCAGACCGACCTCGGCCTCGGCGCTAAACATCTTTTCTAGCTCTGTGACCGCTGCAACCTGCCCAGTCACCGCGCAAAAACACAGCCACAGCTCCTCAAATCGCAGACTGCGCATCGCAGCAGCCGCGTCCTCGGGCTGCCCAAAGCGCTCGGCGACAAAGGCTAGGAACTCGGCCTGGCGCTGCATGAACTCCGGACGAGCAGCCCCCAGTGGGGCAAGTCCCGCGCGCAACAGAGCGTCCACTTCCGCACGCAGCTCGGGCTGCCACTGAGAAATCGCGGCGTGTTCAAAGAACGCCTGCGTCGTTGCCGCGTCGTCGCTCATTCGCTGAGACGAACATTCCCACGGGAGCGACCATGCGATCGAGTTTTCCAGGTCTCGACGGGGTTTTCGGCTCAGAAGCGGGTGTCCAAGGGCCCTTGACTGGGTCCCCGGCGCTGTGGCGCTTTGCCCGAGGGTTTCGGCTTTTGCGAGGCGGCAGGCGCCCTCTCGGAACCCGCGGGCTCCGGCACAAAGTCCGAAAGGGACGTCACCCCGGTGGAAGTGGCGGACGGGGCGGCGGAGGCCGACGCCACAGGCGGGGCGTCGAAAGTGCCCTCGGGCGCCAGCAAGACCGCCAAGCCGAACGCGACCACGACGATCGCCAGGACCGCTCCGACCAAAAGCTGCCAGCGCTTGCGCCGACTTAGGTAGCGCTGCAGCGTGTCTCCCATGCCCTGCCGCAGCTTGGCGTCGGGAGCCACGAAGTTCGGGACCTTCGCCGGCGGCGGCAAACTCGATGGCAGGGGCACGAGGGAGTCTGCGGCGGGTCGCACGCTTTCCGGTGCCAAGAGCCCGCGGATATTTGCCACCCACCCGGCCGCGCCGGAGGGAGCAAATGCCGCAAGCTGCTCCGCGAGCACCAGCAAGTCCGCGGGTCGATCGGCCGGCTTCTTGCTCAAGCACTGCAAGATCACGCGCTCCAAACCCAGGGGCAAGTCCGGACGCAGCTGCGTCGGACTATCCGGTGCATCCCGCACAATGCCCGCTGAGAGTGCCGGCAGATTCGCCGCGACGAATGGGGGGCGACCCGTCAAGATTTCGTACAACACCACGCCCAGCGCCCAAATGTCCGCGCGTGCATCCACGGTCTTCGAACTCCGGATCTGCTCCGGCGCCATGTACGTGGGCGTGCCCAAAATGTCCATGGAGCCTGTCAGACTCTCGGAGTCCCGGAGTTCGGTTTCGATCTCCGCTTTGGAGATGCCGAAGTCCAAAACTTTCACGAAGCCGCGCTGCCCCGGCCGCTCAAGCACCATGATGTTGTCGGGCTTGATGTCCCGATGGATCACCCCGCGGGCGTGGCTGGCAGCCACCCCCACGCAGGCTTGCAGCAGGTAGCTCAGCGCGCGTTCGAGGGGCAGTGGACCGGAGCGCCCAATCAGCCGCGCCAGGGTTGCGCCAACCAGGTGCTCCATCACGATGTACGGCGTGCCGTTGTCGAGTCGCCCCACGTCGAAGATCTGCACGACGTGTTCGTTTTGGATCGCGGATGCAGCGCGAGCTTCGCGCACGAAACGCTCCACCGCAGAGCGTTTTCCGGCGGCACGAGGCGGCAAGAGTTTGATCGCGACGCGTCGTCCCAGATCTTGCTGAATCGCGGTGATCACAACGCCCATGCCGCCACTGCCGACCAGTCCTTCGACACGATAGCGCCCGCCAATCACCTGCCCCGGTGCGGGGATCCAGTCCTCCACGATCTTGTTGGCCCGGCCGCCCCACAGTTCGAGGGACTTGTCGAAGGACGCCCGCACAGCGCGTTCGAGCTCCACGCCAGTGGGAAACCGCTTTTCGTCCGCCGCGGCGCGCTTGAATACCGAGCGCAAGGTGGAATCCCGATCGCTGGTCTTATCTAGGAGCGCCATGCAAAGCGATGCAATGGCGTATACGTCCGCGCGTCGGGCCAACTCGACGGGCACCGCCTCGGGCGTGATTGCGTAACGGATCCCAAAGCCGAGCACGACCGCGTGCCCGGTTGGATCCACGAATACATCCTCGGGCGCGAGGGAGCCGTGCACGATCAGCGCCTGGTGGGCCGTGGCCAACGCATTGGTCAACTGCACCGCAACCTCGCGCACCCAGGAACTTGGCAGCTCGTCGTCTTCCAGCAGCGACGCCGCGGTGTCTCCCTCAAAGAACTCAGACAGGATCACCAACTGCTGACCGTGCGGCACACAACGGTACACGCGTTCCAAGCTGGGATGATCCAACGCAGTGAGTCGCTTCACGATCTCCTGAACCGCCTCGCCGCGTTGCTTCACGACGTCCGGCGAAAGCCAGGTCGCAAAGTGTGTGCTGTCGGTCTTGGCGCGGCGCACCACGGTGAGGCGTGCGCCCGCTACGACCGAGATCACGCGAGTCACTTCCAGGCGCTCGGGAGCTTCTGCGCCCGGCTCGGCGTTGCGGTCGAGGGTCGGCTCGTCCAGGGGCTCGTCGTGGGGCAGCGACGCGCGGACCAGCGCGGCCAGCACAATGCGACAGTCGTCACAAGTGTCAACATGGGCGTGGGCGCGGCGGCGCTGTCCCCCGCTGAGCTCGCCTTCCGCCAGCGCAAGCAGCACCGTCTCAGAGAGACACGCTGCGTCCGGCCCGGAGTGTTCTACGGGCTCGGCGCCATTTGGCCAGTGTGCGTCGCTCGCTTCGTCCATGCGTGCGCCTGTTGGAAAGGCGACCAAGGCCATCCCTTAGTAGAGGCCCCGACTCGATGATCTTTGCAGACGGAGGCGCCGCCAAGCAACGCCCGGCCCAAAGCGCCAAAAATTGGCGCCGAAAGAAGGGAGTTTGACCGGACGCGGCGATCGCCACAAGATCCGCCAATGCAACGCTTCCCCGCCTGGCTTGCCCCCTTGCTGCTCTTGCTGCTCGGCGCATGTGGTGGCGATGACGACAACAAAGCTTGCCCGGACGTGGACTTCGACTCGCCGGACTCGAACCCCGCCGACGTGCAATCCGGCAGCAAGACGAAGATCTCGTTTGCCGTGACCAGCGGCACACCCAGCGCGGACTGCCCGATCCAGGCAAGTCTGTCCTGCAATCAGGAAACCACTCAGCTCGAGGTGCGGCCCGGCGGCCCCGGCTTCGAGATCGAGACGGTCGTGAGCTGCCCGGGAGCTTCGGCGCCCGTCAACTGCAGCCTGTCCTACAGCTACGAATCCCCCGGCAACGTGCACGTCGGCGGGGGCAGCGGCCCCACCTGCACGCCCTAGCCACCCGCGGCCGAGCAGCGGCGGCGCCGGGAAATCGCGGTGGCTCGCGCTTGCCGCTTGCGCGGGTCGGTGCGCCCGCTAGCGTCACCTCCATGAGCACGGATTCGGCCAACAGCCCAGCCATCAAACGCGCAGCAATCGTCTTCGCCGGAGGCCCCGCGCCGGGTGCCAACTCGGTAATCGCCGCTGCCACGATGGCGTTTCGACGCAACGGCCGAGACGTGATCGGCTTCCACAACGGCTACTCGAATCTGATCGAATACGATCCGAGCGCGCGCCCCCTCGTTGAGGAGCAGGACTACTTCGTCTTTCAGGACCACCACCTACGCGGGCTACGCAACGCACGTGGCATCTTGGTGGGCACCGCGCGCGCCAACCCGGGCAAGCGCGTGCGCTCGCCCGAGGACATGCAAGATCCCGAGCGGACGCGCCCGCTACAGCAAGTCTATCAAGGCCTGATCGATCTCGAGGTCGACGCGCTAGTCAGCATCGGCGGCGACGACACTCTGCGCACCGCGAACTGCCTGTACGAGTATCAAACGCACCTACCGCCCGAAGCGCGCCGCGTGCGCATCGTGCACGTGCCGAAGACGATCGACAACGACTACCGCGGCATCGATTTCACGTTCGGCTTCTTCACGGCCGTCGACTTCATGGCCAAGGAATTGCTCAATTTGCGCGCGGACGCGCTGGCGACCAAGAGCTACTTCATCGCTGAGACCATGGGCCGCAAGACGGGCTGGCTGGCATATGGCGTGGCCATCGCCGGCGAGGCGCATATGGTCGTGGGCGTCGAAGACGTCGAGGGCGACCTTGCAATCCGGGAGCAGGTGAAGGCCGAGGACGGCAGCATGCGGTCCGAGACGCGGCTTTCCTTGGACGCCCTGGCAGATCGCGTCGTCGACCTGGTGCTGACCCGGGAAAAGCGCGGCAAGCGCTACGGCACCATCGTGCTCGCAGAAGGGCTCGCAGAGGTGCTGCCGCAGTCCTTCCTCGACGGCATCCCACGGGACGAACACGGGCACGTGTCTCTAGGGCGCGTGGATATCGGGAGACTCGTGGCGGAGCTCGCGGGTGAGCGCTTCTTCCAACGCACCGGACGCCGCGTGAAGTTTACCGGAGTACAGCTCGGCTACGAGTCCCGCTGCGCAGCGCCCCACGCCTTCGACGTCATGCTCGGCAGTCAGCTTGGGCTCGGCGCCTACCGCGCCCTGGTGGACCGCGAGCTCGACGGCCATATGGTCAGTGTCACCGGCCAGCTGGAGCTGCAGTACGTGCCCTTCGGCGAGCTGGTCGACGCCGAGACGCTGAATACCGGCGTGCGCTACCTGCGCACGGGCAGCGATTTTCATCGCCTTGCGCGGCAGCTTGAAACCCGCATCGTGCGCTCGTGACCTGAGAGCTGCCACGCGTGCGGAGCCTACCGCGCCAGGTTTTCTTGCGGCGGGCTGTCACACTCTGCACAGGGCGGTCGATACGCAGAGGTCGCGCAACCAAGGCGCACTTTTCAGCGGAGACCACCCTGCACGGTGCTGCTTCTGAACCTGCCCGGGATCGCCATCGGTCTGCCCTTTGAAGCGCTCGGCGGCTTGATCGCCTTCCGCGGCGCGTGGGCGATCTTCATTCATTCCAATGTGCGCGTTCCCTTGGGCCCGCTGCGCGTGCTGTTCGGAGCCCCCGAGCTGCATCACTATCATCACGCCCGCGTGCCGCGCACTTTGCACAACTTCGCTAACCTGGCGCCGTGGCTCGACGTGCTCTTCGGAACGTACTACTTGCCCAACGCAAATGAGTCCTACGAGCTCGGACTCAGCGACCCATGGCCACGCGGATACGTTGCGCAGCTGCTGCGGCCCTTCGGCATCCAGGCGCGCTGGCTCGGTGCGGACCAACCTCCGCGCTCGGAAGCTCAGTCCGAAGCCGCGTCCGCCGCGCCGCCATCCACGCCCGCGCCGCAAGGCTTGGGCGGGCCAGTGTCCGGAACCGGCACGCTAGGTGGTAGGTTCGCGGGGTCGACGCACTGATTCAAAAACGGAACGAAGTAGCCGCACACGCTGCTCGGCAAGCAACACCCGACCGCGGTGAAACCCGAAACCGTGATGGACGGGCAATTCGGATCGCCCGCGTCGGCGGGCACGTTGGCGTCGATCCCGCCGTCGAGCACTTCGTCCAAAGTCACGCAGCCCAGACCCAAGGCGGTGCCATCGTAGCCACAGCTGTCGTCCGGCTTGCAACAGCCGGGAGCAAACTGGCCCAGCCCCGGACAGTTGGCCGCGACACACGCGCCCCCGCCGCCGGTGCCGCCGCCGCTCGACCCACCCGCGCCGGAGCTGCCGCCGCTTCCGGAACTGCCACCGGTGCTGGAATCCGTTCCCGCGTCCACGGCCGTCTTGCCGCCGCCGCCGTCGGAATCTGAGTCCCCGCCGCAAGCCGCCGGAGCGCCGAAAGCCAAGCCCATTGCCACAATTGCCGCACCAAAACCCGTGTTTTTCATGGCCACGGCGACAAGTTAGCATGAAGCCCGGCGGCCGCCTCCCCGGCCATTATCGAAATCAGCAAATCCATGGGGCGGCTGGGGCGTATCACTGACTCGCGCGGAGGAATTTCGGCATGAAGGTCAAGACAATCGGGTGGATGGCCGCCCTCGGCATGGTGTTCAGCAGCGTTACCGTCTGGTCCCTAACCAAACCCAAAAGCTGGGACGCCAAGACCGTCGCCACGGCAGACACTGCCCTCGCCACTGGCCCCTTGGTGCAAGACCCCAGTTCGAATGACACCGGCGCGCAATTCCGCGTCGGCAGCGTTCTGGAGCTGTCGGGCCGCTTGGGACACTCCACGCTCCTGACCGGCAACGAAACCGAGAGCTACATCCTGGCCACGGTCCGCGCCCAAACCGCGGGCAGCGTGCGCCAGGGACTCAACCTCGCCGTCGTGCTCGACCGCTCCGGATCCATGAAAGGACGCCGCTTGGGCAACGCCCTCGACGCCGCCCGGGACATGATCCGGCGCCTGAGCGACGGCGACGTGCTCAGCATCGTGGCGTACGATACCCAGACCGACACGCTCTTGCCACCCACGCGCATGGACGGCTTCTCCCGGGACCGCGCGCTTTCCGCGCTATCCAACGTGCAGGCGAAGGGCGACACCTGCATCTCCTGTGGCATCGACGCCGGCATGGCCGCGCTGCGCCAGAACAGCGGCATGGTCGATCGCATCTTGCTGCTCTCCGACGGCGAACCAACCAGTGGCATCAAAGACGTCGCAGGCTTCCGCACCCTGGCATCCCGCGCACGCAGCATGGGCTGCGCGCTCTCCTCCGTGGGCGTGGACGTCGAATACAACGAACGCGTGCTCTCGGCCTTGGCCCTCGAATCTAACGGCACACACTACTTCGCGGAAAACCCCGGCGACGTCTCCCGCGCCTTCGACAAAGAGCTGTCGTCGCTCAGCAAAACCACCGCCAAGGACGCCGAAGTGCGCATCGCCCTGGCCGATGGCGTGGAGCTCGAACAGGTCGTCGACCGCGCATTCCGTCGTGAAGGCAATGACGTGGTCGTGCCCCTGGGCACCTTCAGCGAAAACGAAGAGAAGACGGTGCTCCTGCGCATCCGGGCGCGTTCCGCGCAAGACTTGAGCATGCAAATCGCTCGCGTATCCCTCAGTTACGCGGGGCCGACGGGATCGCGCAGCACCGAAACCGGCAACCTGCAAGCCGCCCTGACCACGGACGCGAACCTGGTCACACCCCTCGACAGCCTAGTGGAGGCGCGCGTCACTCGCACCGAGAGCGCCGACGCCCTGATCGGTGCCAACCAGGCCATCGCCGGCGGCGACTTCAAGAGCGCCGAAGAAAAGCTCAACCGCGCCCTGAACGAAGTGCGCGAGAAGCGAAAGACCATCGCCAGCCGCGCGCCCGCTGCGGCACGCCCCAAGCTCGATCAAGACCTGGCCGCCCAAGAGGGCGCCCTCGACAAGGCCGCCAAAGACCTCGAAGCCGCCCCCAAGCCCGGCAGCGCCGGGGGCGAGCGCGCGGGCAAAGTGCAACAGAAGCGCAACGTCGAGACGTCCAACCCTTTCCGACTCTAGCGGCGCCCCAGACCGCGGGCATCGGTGGTATTTTGCGTCGGTGGATCCCACGGATATCGCTCGCCGCAATCCCGCGCGGGTAGAACGTGCCCTCGGCAGCGTTGGGCAACTCTACGACCAGTACTTCCGCTGCGAGACCGAAGGCATCGACCACGTCCCCAGCGACGGCCCGGCCATCCTATTCGGCAATCACTGCGGCAGCACCTACACCCTGGAGGGCCCGCTGCTCAGCGTGGCGATCCTACGCCGCTACGGCACCGCGCACCCGCTGTACTACATGGTGCACCGCGCCTTCTTCGACGTCCCCGTGCTGCGTGATTTTCTGCTCGACGCTGGCGCCGTCAACGCCGACCGCGATACGGCGGTGCGCGTCTTGGAAGCCGGCGGCCAGCTGATGGCCTTCCCCGGCGGAGATCGCGATTCCCACAAACCGTTTGTTGAACGCCACCAGATCAACTTCCACGGCCACACCGGCTTCCTGCGCCTTTCGATCCGCCAGCGCGTGCCCCTCGTGCCCTTCGTACACGTCGGAACTCACGAAGCCCTGTTCGTGATTTCCCGCGGCGAACGCATCGCCAAGGCGCTCCGACTCAAGAAGCTGCTTGGGCTCAATGTCTTCCCACTGACCCTGAGCTTCCCCTTCGGTCTTTCCCTCGGCCCTTACTTTGCCGCGATCCCCTTGCCGTCCAAGGTCCGCATCCGCGTGCTGCCGCCCATGCGCTTGTGGGAATTGGGCTACGACGATCCCGACAACCCCGACCAGTGCCAAGCAGCGCTCTCCATGCTCACCCAAAGGCTCCAACACGAGCTCGACGAGCTAGCCCACGCCCGAAAGCGCGTGCTGCTTGGCTAAGCGCTTCTCCTCAACACGCCCGCAAACTCGCCCGCAATATCGAAAGCGCGCGGCAGCGCTCCTCGTCATTCACGGTGGCGTAGCCGATGCGCACGTGACGCGGTTGCTTCGCTCGGAACGCGTAGCGCCGCGCCGAATACAACGTCACGCCGCGGCGCCGCGCTTCGGCGCACCAAGCGTCCACGTCCACGGCGCAGTCGACCTTGGCCCAAAGCGCCATGCCGCCCGCGGGCACTTCGAACTGGAGCACATCTCCAAAGTCACAGCGTAGCTCCTGGACCATGCCATCCCGGCGCGCGCGATACACCCGCTGCATGCGCCGCGCATGGCGCATCACTTCGCCGTCTTCGAAGAGCTCGGCAACGGCGCGCTCTAGCGCCGGATCCCCCTGGCGGTCCACATAGTAGCGCGCGCTCGTGAGCGCACTCAGCACCGGCTTCGGCGCCGCCACGTAGCCAATGCGCAGGCCCGGCGCTAAGATCTTGCTCAGGGTGCCGAAGTACACCACGACGCCCGCGTCGTCGGCGCTGGCCAAGGGCAGCACCGGGCGCCCTTCGTAGTGAAACTCGTGGTCGTAGTCGTCTTCCAAGATCGCGAAGCCGTGCTGTTGCGCCAGGGCGAGCAACTGAAGACGCCGCGGCGCTGAGAGCATCGCAGTCGTCGGGTACTGATGGTGCGGTGTGACGTAGACCCCGCGTAGCTCGTCCGGGCCAGCGCACAGCTTCGCTATCGCATCCACGTCCATGCCGCTTTCGTCGACAGGCACGGGCACCAGTCGCAGCCCGCGCGCTTGGAGGGCGCGCCACGCGGGCCGGTAACCGAGCGCTTCCACCGCAATCACGTCCCCGGGCGCAAAGAGCGTGCGCGCGGTTAGATCCAGGGCCATCTGGCTGCCGCGGGTGATCAACAGATCGTCCTGTCCCAGTGCGATACCCCGCGCCGTCTTCAAGTGTTGGGCAAGGATGCCGCGCAGCGTCGCTTCACCGCGTGGATCGCCGTAGTTGAGTAAGGACTTCTGCGTGCGGAGCGCACGGCGATACGCACGTGCCAGCGCGGCGGTCGGCACTCGGCGCAGATCCGGAATGCCGCCGCCGAGATTCAGCGACGCGCCGGGCGCTTCCGGCACGGGCTGCACGTTGCCGCGGATCGGAAAGCCTGTGCGCTCGCCGTCGCGCACGGCCCGGGAGAATGCCCGCGGCTTGTGCTGCGGCAACTCCGACGAGACGAAGGTGCCGCTGGCGGGGCGCGTCGTGATCCAGCCCTCTTCACTGAGCGCGGCGAGCGCGGCGAGCACGGTGTTGCGATTGACCCCGAACTGCTTGGCGAGACTGCGCGAACCGGGCAGCCGCGCGCCAGGGGTCAGCCGCCCGCGACGGATCTCCTCGGTCAGCGCCCGCACGATGGCCACAAAGCGCGCGCCGTCCTCAGCCAAGACGATGGGCAGCTCCGCCGGGGCCCCTCGCGTCGGTCTGGCCGAGTCGCCACCGCCAACTGGTATAGTAGAATATTCCATACTGGCTCTTTTTACTATACCAGTTACCACTCAGACTGGCGTCATGGAACACCCCGCTGCCCCTTCGCCCCGCACTTCCCTCAAACGCCACCCCGAGCGGGGCGTTTTCGACGCCGAGGGGCTGAACGCAATCCTAGATGAGGCGCTGATCGCTTTCGTTGGCTTCGAAACGGAAGACGGGCCGACGGTGCTGCCCCTCGCCTTCGCTCGCATGGGTGACGCGCTCTACGTGCACGGCGCCGAAAACGGCCGCCTGATGCCCGCGCTCTGCAACGGCCGGGTGTGCGTGAGTGTAGCGCTTACGGACGGCATCGTGATCGCCCGTTCGGCCTTCCGCTGCTCCATGAACTACCGCTCGGTGGTGGCGTTCGGACGCGGCCGCGGCGTCACCGACGCCATCGAAAAGCGCGCGGCCCTCGACGCCATGGTGCACAAACTCAGCTTTGGTGCCGGGGAAGTCCTGCGCTCGCCATCGGACGCAGAGCTGCGTGCGACCGGGGTCGTTGCGATCCCGCTGACAGAAGCCTCCGCCAAGATCCGCACGGGACCACCGCGGGATGCCGCCGCGGACATCGGCCGTGGCACTTGGGCTGGGGAAGTTACGCTGGCACAAAAGGCGACGGGGCTGCGGCGCGCTCCCGATGCCGACGCCGCCGATCGACCCACACCCGCGATGCGCGACAAGCTGCGCGGCGACGGCGTCGTGGTGGAAGAACGCGAGCACGCGCCGTATCTACTTTCCACGGATGCATCCCGGGTCGACTTGCACCTCGTGCACGGCTATTTGAGCGAGCAGGCGTATTGGGCCCGCGGCCGCAGCCGTGCCTGCGTGGCGCGATCCGTCGCCGGGTCCATCGTGGTGGGCGCGTATCTCGAGGGCGCCCAGGTCGGATTTGCCCGCGCCGTCAGCGACGCCGCGACCTTTGCGTGGATCGCGGATGTGTTTGTGCTGCCGGAACATCGCGGCCGAGGCATCGCCCGCGGCATGCTCGAGCTGCTGCTATCCCTCGAAGAGCTACGCTCAATCCGCCGCGTCTTGCTCGGCACCAAAGACGCCCACTCGCTCTACGCAGGCCTAGGCTTCTCGCCGCTGGGGGAGCCGGAACGCTTCATGGAGATCTTGCGCGCGTGAGCGACGTCAGGATCCGTTGGCGCTGGGCGCGACATTCGCTAGCCTGCGCCGGCCATGTCTCAAGAGCAGTTCCCGGTCCTGAAAACCAAAGTGGACCCCCGCAGCGATGTCTATGCGAAGAACCGCGAAGAGAACGCAAAAGGCCTGGCGCGGCTGACGGAGGTCTTGGAGAAGTCCCGGGCCGGCGGTGGTGAAAAGTACGTGCAGCGCCATCGCGACGCCGGCAAGCTGTTGCCGAGGGAGCGCGTGGAGCTGCTGCTCGATCGCGACAGCCACTTTTTGGAGCTCTGTGCCATCGCGGGCCATGACGTCGACGGACACGCCACCGGCGCTTCCAGCATTGGCGGCATCGGCGTCGTCTCCGGGGTCGAGTGCATGGTCACTGCGAGCGAAGCCACAGTGAAAGGCGGCGCCATCAACGAGCTGGGCGTGGTCAAGTCGCGCCGCCTCGCAGAGATCGCCGAACAGAACCGACTGCCGGGCATCAGCATCATCGAGAGCGCCGGTGCGGATCTGCCCAACCAACACAAGATCTTCGTGCCCGGCGGCGCGGCGTTCCGGGATCTCACGCGCCGCAGTGAAATGAAGGTGCCGACCATCTGCGTCGTATGCGGCTCGAGCACCGCCGGCGGCGCCTACATCCCGGGCATGAGCGACTACGTCGTCATGGTCAAGCAGCAGGCGCAAGTCTACTTGGCCGGACCGCCGCTGGTGAAGATGGCCACCGGCGAAGAAACCGACCACGAAGAGCTGGGCGGCGCCGAAATGCATTCGAAGATCAGCGGAGTCAGCGACTACCTGGCCGAAGACGAGCGCGACGCCCTGCGCATCGCCCGGGAAATCGTGGCGCACTTGGGCTGGACGAAACACGGGCCCGCGCCGCGCCAAAGCGTAGAAGCGCCGCTCTACGACCCAGACGAACTGCTCGGCATCGCCAGCCACGATATCCGCATTCCTTTCGACTCCCGGGAAGTCATCGCCCGCATCGTGGACGGCTCCCGCTTCTCGGAGTTCAAGCCACTCTACGGCAACACACTCGTTTGCGGCTGGGCCCACCTGCACGGCTACCTGGTGGGCATCCTGGCCAACAACGGCATTCTGTTCTCAGAGAGCGCCAACAAAGGCGCGCAATTCATCGAGCTCTGCAATCAATCCGGCACACCGCTGGTGTACTTGCAGAACATTACCGGCTTCATGGTGGGCAAGAAGTACGAGCAAGAAGGCATCATCAAAAACGGCGCGAAGATGATCAATGCCGTGTCCAACAGCCGCGTGCCCGCCTTCACCATCATGACCGGCGCCAGCTTCGGCGCAGGCAACTACGCCATGTGCGGGCGCTCCTACGATCCGCGCTTTCTATTCACCTGGCCCAACCACCGCATCGCCGTCATGGGCGGCAAGCAGCTCGCCGGCGTGCTCGAGATCATTCGCCGTGAAGCCGCCGCCAAGCGCGGGCAGAGCGTGGACGAAGAGCAGCTGCAGATGGCCAAACAGATGATCGAGATGAAGATCGACCAAGAAAGCGATCCCTTCTTCGCCAGCGCGCGCCTATGGGACGACGGCATCATTGATCCACGCCATACCCGCGACGTGCTCGGGATCTCGCTGTCCGCGGCACACAACGCGCCCGTGGAAAGCAATATGAGCTACGGCGTATTCCGCCACTGACTGCGTTTTTGCGGGCGATAGCGCGACAAAACGCGGTTTTCGATGGCGTCGAAGCGCAGCAGTTCTTCGAGCTCCCCATGCAAAGAGCGGAAGAAAACATCACCTTTGCGCCACTTGTAGCCCTGTCCCCGCGCGCGCACTCCCAGAGCCAGCTGGCCCAGGGCCGCCCAACCAAAGGACAGCTGACCAATGCCAAGCAGGCCTCCGATACTGAGCTGGCCAATGGACATCAGCCCCCCAGCGAGCTGGCCCACACCAAACAGAAGCCCCGCGCTCAAAGCTCCAATCGACACCACCCCGACGCCGCCCACGCCCAGGCTCAAGATCCCGAAACCAGGCAGCCCCAAGCTGATCCACGCCGGGTTCAGGCTCGCATCCCCGGCCATGCGTACGGACAATAGCGGCATGCCCAGAAGCTCCGTATAGGAGGTGCCGGCGCCGTCCGACGCCGTGTAAGTGTCCGTGAACGCCGCCAGCCCGAGGGTCGTGAGCACGACGATGATGATGAGGACGACGAAGCGCGTCATTCCGGCACGATACCGCTATGCTGCGACCGGTGCCAGGGCAGCATCTCTTCTTCCAGCGACTCAGCTCCAAGCAGCTCGTGGAAACCCGCGTCCGCGATGGCCGCGGGGAAACCAGTGAAGTGCCCACGCCTCCCGTGTATCTGGCGTTGCCAAATAAACTCAGCGCGAAGCTGGCACGCGCCTTCGGCAAGTCGCTGCGGGTTTTTGCCCATGCGCTCTGGCTCAGCCCGCTGCTGATCGCGCCCAAGTTCCTGCTTAACCTCGTGAACAGGCAGCTCAGCGACATGCTGTTGGTCGTCTTCGTAAGCATCGTGCTTGGGTTCTTTGGGTCGCTGGCGGGGCTGATCATGATGCGACTGATCGGCGGCGCCCGAGACGAACTGTCCGCCGACTTGTTGGGCCCAGGGGACGCCCACCCCGCGCTGGGACCGAAGGTGCGTCCGTTGCCAGCTGCGGCGACCGCGGCCGAGCTGCAACACCTAGTGGGCCAGTCTGTACGCGCGCGGGGCAGCTTGGAAGGCGGCGAGTCTGCGGCACAGTCCGCGCTCCTGCACGACCTGTGGTTCGGCGAGGAGAGCGCGGCCGAGCGCGTGCTGTGGAGCGCGGATTTCAAAGTCGAAACTGAAGGCGTCACGCTGACCGCGGACCTTGACAGCGCGCCGCGTATCGCCGGCCCCACGCGCCCGGTCTCCGCTCACGAGTGGTACCAGAAGCTCTGCGCTGGCGCGCCTCTGCATCCCGAGCGTGATTGGCACGCGCCCAGCGCCGAAGCCGAGTTGTGCACCTTGCATAGCGGCGACGCTGTCGAGATTTACGGCGTGGTTGCACGCGTCTTCGACGCCGAAGTGCAACCCGAACAGTCCGTCGGCTATCGCCACGCCGGCATGCAGCGACGCCCCGTCGTGGTGCTCGAAGCCAGCTTGCATCACCCCCTCGCATTGCACGCACTGCAGGGCGAACGTTGAATGGCGCCAGCAATCGACCTGGTCTAGCGTGTCGCCCGTGAAATCCTTCACGTCCCAAGCCATCGCTGTCCTGCGCGACCGCGAGCTGCGCCAGAACTTCTGGGCCCTGGGCAAGACCTTCCTGGTCTTGGCAGTGTTCATCGCCATCTACAGCGTGATTTTTCACCTGCTCATGCTCGCGGAGGGCCAAAACCATTCTTGGCTCACCGGCGTGTATTGGACGCTCACCGTGATGAGCACCCTCGGCTTCGGCGACATCACGTTCCACACCGACGCCGGACGACTCTTCAGCATGATGGTGCTGCTGACGGGCGTCGTGCTGCTACTGATCGTGCTGCCATTCTCCTTCATCCGTCACTTTTACGCGCCGTGGATGGAAGCCCAGCTGCGACTGAAGGCACCGCGGGAAGTGCCTTCAGAAATGACGGGCCACATCATCATCGCCGAACTCGACGCGGTGGCGCAGGCGCTGATCGCCCGTTTGCGCCAACAGCACATCCCCTACGTATTGATCGAGCCCGACCCAGCACGAGCGCTGTCGCTGCATCTGGAGGGCATCCAAGTGATCGTCGGCGAGCCGGACAGCGTCGCAACCTGGAACGCCGCCCGGGCGCGCTTCGCCAGTCTCGTGGTTGCCAACAAGACGGATCCGGAGAACACGGCCATCACGCTCACCGTGCGAGAGCTGGCGGAGAAGGTCCCCGTTGCAGCCATCGTTAGCGACGAAGACGCGATCGACATCTTGGAGCTGAGCGGCGCGACGAATGTCATCGCCTTGCGACAGCGGCTGGGCCAACACTTGGCAGCGCACGCGGACGTGGGCACCGCTGCGGCCCACCCCGTGGGACAGTTTGGCGACCTGTCCATTGCGGAAGTCCCGATCCGGCGCACAGATCTTGGAGGAAGAACCGTGCGGGAGTCCAAGCTGAGCGCGCGCACGGGCGTACACGTCGTGTCCTCGTGGGAACGCGGCAAACTCGTTGCTGCCAACGCCGATCTGCTGCTGACGGATGACAGCATCATTGTCGTCGTCGGAACGGAGCGCCAAGTGGAGTCGCTCAATGCGCTCGTGTCTGGAGCCGTAGACGGCGACGACCCGGCGCTCATCATCGGCGGCGGCGCCGTGGGGCGCGCTGCCGCCCGCGCCCTCAAGGAAAAGGGTGTGCACGTGGCCGTCATCGAACAGGACGCCTCCCTCGAATCCCTCATTCGCGCGGATGCCGACGAGGTGATCATCGGCAGCGCCGCGGACATCAACGTCATGAAGGCGGGAGGTATCGAGAGTGCGTCCGCCGTACTACTCACCACGCACGACGACGCAATCAACATCTACCTGGCGCTGTATGCGCGGCGCCTGAACCCTGAATGCCACATCGTCAGCCGCATTACTCACGAGCGCAACCTCGAGTCCATTCACCGCGCAGGCGCCAACTTCGTACTGTCCGAAAGCTCCCTTGGGGCGAAACTCTTGCTAAGCGTGTACAGCGATCGCGAATTCGTCGTCGTGGGCGAAGAAGTGGACGTCTTCACGGAACCGATGCCCAAAGCGCTATCCGGCAAACGTTTCGGCGAGTGCCACATCGGCGAGAAAACCGGCATTCGCGTCGTCGGCACCCGGCGCAAGGACGTCACTGACTGCGACTTGGAAGACGACACCCTCTTGGATCCAGACGCGGATCTGGTCATGTTCGGCACGCGAGAGCAGCGCAAGGTTTTTCGCGAGCAATACGGCGATTGACGCGGGCGGCTGCGCGGGTTCACTGCGTTGGGGGTTCAGCGCCGTCGTGGCTGAAGCGCGTCGCGGCTTCAGTGCGTTGCGAGTTCAGCGCCGCCGTGGCTTCAGTGCGTTGCGGGTTCAGTGCCGTCGTGGCTTCAGTGCGTTGCGGGTTCAGTGCCGTCGAGGGTTGTCTTGTATTTTGGGTCGTGGCTCTGCTCCCGCTGCTGCACTAATCTCACGCGTGTCCGCGCTTGCGGCGTGGGAGCGCGGGCCCGCGACTCACCAGGGGAACCACTCGTTCGGCATCGTTTGCCACTCAGTGGGGCGTCGGCGATCTCCGTCCGGAACAACCAGTGAGCCAACGAAGTCGGCGTGCTCGTACACACTACCGATGCTCTTTTCGATCGCCGCCAAGTCGTCATCGCTGACGACACCATTGCTTGTGGCTTTGTAGAACTGCACGGTGATGCGGATCGGAAAACGTGCGTCGCGACGCAACTCGAGACCGCGCGCTTCGTGGAATAGCCCAAGCACATCACCGTGCCCGATCACCGCGCGATCCACGTCGCTCTTCGGAGGCGCGCCCCGTCCCGAGCCGTGTCCCAGAGTGCCCACGGATCCGAGACCGATACCGCCACTGGCAACGCCGCCTCCGCCCTGCCCCACGCCGGACAGCCCAAGCCCGCCGTAGCCACTGCCGCCGCCCATCAGGCCCCCCAGATAACCCCGCTGCTTGTGCACCAGTGGCACCTGGATCAGGAAAATCACGTCAGAACTCCGGGAAATCGCGCTTCTTTCGTCTTCGTTCTTCGGTCCACCCTGAGCGTCGATGCGTGCTTTGACTTCCTTGAAGCGCTCCGCCGTGAAGCGTGCGCGCTTGCCCGCTTGGTTGAAGTAGAGCTCCTGCCCGGCTCCGTAGGCCGGCGCGTCGTCATCCCGGTTTTCGATAATGCTGACGCTGGTGCCTTGGCGCGTGGCCAGCAGGGTCAGCACCGCGGGCGAGCCCGGAGCGGACTGGTAGTTGAACACGACTGGCACGAACTCCGCCTTGCCCTCAGCGGGCACCGGCAGGAATACTGCTTGAGCCGACACGACAAAGTGCGTGTCTCGAGCGGCAAGCAAGCTCCCGCTTCCTTTCAAATCCCAGGGTCGGCTCAGATGCATGCGCATGTTGCGCAGCACGCTAGCGAGAGGTGTCGTGGCGAGACTCTGCTTTTTCTTGTGATTACCCGTGCGTACGAAGAAGCGGTCTTGCTTGATGTCACCGGTGCGATCCGTAAAGTTTGGAAAGCGCAGCACCGGCATCAGCCCTTTGCGCGCGTGACCACGTGCGTCTTTGTATGTGACCTGCAGCGTGAGATCTGAAATGTTCGGCCCGAGAGCAGACCCATGCGCGCGCCCTGTGTCCTCCCACGCGACGTTCACCACATCGAGGCCGCGCTGCCGCGCACGTCGGCGCAGCGCAGCATCGCGATTCATGCTGACCACGCGCGACACAACCTGCGCGTAGTTTGGACTCTCCGCGCGGGGCTGGGGCGGGGCGACGATCGCAGGCGCTTCGATGACGCTGGGGTCTGCCGGACTTCCCGCAGCGAGCTGCGTCGCCTTTGGCGCACCCTGGGGTGGGGCGGCCTGCGACGCGCTCACAGCGGGAGCGGCCCCCGTCGCAGAGTCGGCGGGACGAGGCGTCGACGCAGTGCAGGCGGAGAGGACGAAGAGGGCGGAGCTGGCGACGCGGCCGATGTGCAGTTTCATGACTCAGGAGCAGACACGCCCATTCGGCCGGAAGTTCCCACTGTGCCGACTGCGCCAGGCATGTGCCGCCGGCCCGATCTGTGTCATTCGTGCGGGCAGCGACAGCTGAGACGTCCAGCTAACGCCGGTAGTTGGACGACCGGTGGCTAAATCGTCGCCTGATCGGACACCTGGGTCAGCCGACTGAGACCCGTTGGCACTTTTTTCACCGTTGCGGGTCGCGGTTATTCGGCTGACTCGCGACGGAAACGACCTTCGACGACGGATCGGGTCGCTTGTCATTGCGCATTAGTCGTCCAACTAACTCCCAGTACGCGTCACGAGGCGGTTTTTCCATGTGCGTCTCGGTTCTGGGTGCGAAACAGCGACGAGCGATGCGGCGGATGACGGTGGCTTAGTCGATCGCCTAACCCTGGATGAACCTGACAAATCTGTGCGGTGACGCGCCGTCTCGTCTTTTTTCGGTCAAAGCCAAGACCTTAGTCGCACGGCTCCAGCCCCGGCCGCGACTCAACGCGCCCCCAAAGCACCACAGCAGCGAAAAGCAGCCATTGGCGCATTGGCACTAGTCGCGCCAAGTCCGCGCCCTCCGGCCCAACTTGTGCCGTCAACGCCCCCCATCGCCGCTTCGCGGAACTCGCCGTCACTGTGGCGACGGTAATTTTTCCCCGCGGCCCACCCTCGGGGCCCTCGGGGTGGGCCGCGTTTCGGCTTAGCGCGCT